>JBGAMO010000082.1:0-21200 GCA_044222845.1 Phycisphaerales bacterium | reverse complement strand
GCCGGCCTGGCGGGCGGGTTCGTCGGCGGCTTCCCACTCGCGGGAGACTTCGGCGAGGAAGCCGCTGCCGATGCCGGCGTCTTCGGTGAGTTCCTGGTCGCCGCGGTCGCCGTAGTAATGGATGCCGCTGGCGACGATGAGGCAGTGGGGCTTGTGCCGGAGGTTGGCGAGGGTGCGGGCGAGGAGGCGGGTGCCTTCGACGCGGCTGACGCGGATGGCTTCCTTCTTGGCGGCGGTCCAGCGGCCCTTGGCGACGCTCTCGCCGGCGAGGTGGATGACTGCGTCGACGCCTTCGAGCGCGGCGTCGTCGATCTGCCCGCCGCGGAGGCCGGCGCCGGGTTGCCAGAAGATCTCGCCCGCGGCGTCGTCGGCTTTTCTGCGGACGAGGCGCTGGACGCGGTGGCCGCCGGTGGTGAGGAAGTGCAGGAGCGCGCCGCCGATGGCGCCCGAAGCGCCGGTCATGACGATGCGCATGCGGGGGATGCCGGCGTGGCGTGCGAGGTCCAGGCGGGTGCGCTCGTGGCGGAAGGTAAACATGCGGGCGAGCAGGGCCTGCATGTGTGCGTTGCCGAGGGCGTTGCCGACGCGGCCGCCGGGGAGGCGGTACTCGACGTGGTCTTCAAGGATGCTGGTGGCGGGCGTGTCGCCGGGGAGGCAGCGGTGGGTGTGACGCCAGAAGGACATGGGGCCCTTGACCTGCTCATCGCAGAACTGCGAGCCTTCGATGTAGCCGGTGTGGCGGGCTTCCCACGGGAGCCAGAGGGGGCCCTTTTTCGCGGCGAAGGTGAGGGTGGCGCCGTCCTGGATTCCGCCGGAGCGGCGGATGATGCGCAGTTGTTCCCAGGGCGGCATGAGGCGCTCGAACGCTCCGGGGCGGGCGTGCCACGCGAAAAGGTCCGCGGCGGGAACAGGCATGGGCGAGCGGGCGACGAACTCGGGCACGGGGGAGCGTAGGGGCGGGCGGTTGGGAAATGGGGAACAGGGGCAAGCCGGACATGGGGAAAGAGGGAAAGCGGGAAATGGGGAAATCAGGAAGTGGAGAAATGGAGAGGCGATTCATTTGAGTCGCGAGTGGCGCATCACCTATGTGGGGTTGGGGATGTGGGGGGCTACTGTGCGAACAATCGAAACCCGCGGCGGCGGAACGCCGAACAAACGTGAACGCGCAGGGTCGGCCGGGAACACGACGTGTCTGCTGAAGAAACCGAGACAACCTCGATGACACACGCCGCGGAAGGGCACGCGGCGCCGTACCGGCACGCGATCAAGGAGACGGTGACGGCGGTGGTCATCGCGTTCGTGATGGCGTTCGTGTTCCGCGGGTTCGTGGTGGAGGCGTTTTTGATTCCCACGGGCTCGATGGCGCCGACGCTTCGGGGCGCGCACATGCAGTTCAGGAGTCCGCAGACGGGGTACGAGTGGGCGGTGTCGCCGCGGGACATGCGGGATGACGGGATCTCGCCGCAGCCCGTGCAGGCGGCGCAGTACTACGACCCCGCGGACCCGACGGTGCCGCTGGGATCGTTCCCGCCGATCGACGTTCGGGACCCGATGAGCGGGTGGCCGATGCACGAGGTGAACGTGCCCACGCACTGGGGTGACCGGATCTTCGTGATGAAGTATCTGTACTCGGTGTTCGATCCGGGGCGGTTCGACGTGGTGGTGTTCAAGAACCCGCGGGACCCGGCCGTGAACTACATCAAGCGGCTGCTGGGGCAGCCGGGCGAGATGCTGGCGATCATCGACGGGGATGTGTTCGTGCGGACGCCGACGGCGGGTGATGCGTCGGAGCCGAACCCGTGGAAGCTTCCCGGGTGGAGCATCTGCCGAAAGCCGGAGCGGGCGCAGCGGGCGATGTGGCAGTTGCTGTTTGACAGCCAGTGGGAGCCGCTGACGCCGACGATGGGGCTGGAGACCTGGTTCAAGCCGCCGTGGATTCCGGTGGGCGTGGGAGAATCGGGCGGGGATTGGAAGGTGGAGGGGCGGACGGAGTATGAGTACCTGGGGCAGGGTCCGACGCAGTTGCAGTGGGACACGGCGCGGCGGCCGATCGATGACACGTACGCGTACAACGACAACGGGAGCGCATCGTTTCATGTGTTCCCGGTGAGCGATCTGAGGATGTCGCTGTCGATCCGGCCTCGGACGGCGGGGCAGAAGGTGTCGGCGGTGGTGACGGCGAGGGGGCATGAGTTCCGCGCGAGGCTGGGGGACGGGGCGCCGGTGATCGAGTCGCGCCGGCCGACGCAGGATGGACGAGGGTGGGAGCCGTGGGCGCAGGTGGCGCACGGGGCCCGGCCGGTGAACATGGAAGCGGGGAAAGTGACGACGCTGGACTTCTGGCACGTGGATCAATCGCTGCAGTTGTGGGACGGGGATGAACTGCTGTGCCGGTACGACTACGACTGGACGCCGGCGGAGCGGGTGAAGTTCGCGATGAACATGACGCTGGATGAGGCGGCGCGGGGGAGCGAGACGATGACGGTGGCGGAGAACTACACGCGGCCCAAGGCGCGGTTCGAGTTCGAGGGCGGGGCGTTCTCGCTGTACCGCGTGGCGCTGTCGCGCGACGTGCACTACCAGGCGGACACGTACCGGGTGGGGGACGCGACCGAGCCGCACTCGCGGGCGCGGCAGCCCGCGCTGGCGACGCACCCGTCATCGACGTTGACGCTGGGGCCGTACCAGTACTTCACGTGCGGGGACAACAGCCCGCAGAGCCTGGACGGGCGCTTGTGGGATAAGCCGCATCCGTGGGTGGCGAAGCTGGACCCGACGACGGGCGTAGTGAACCGTGATCTGCTGATCGGCAAGGCGTTCTTCGTGTACTTTCCGGCGCCGATCAAGCAGGGGCGGATGCCGGTGCCGGATGTGGGGCAGATGCGGTGGATTTGGTGAGTGGGGAAGGCAGAGGGATTCGGGAATCGGGAATCGGGAATCGTGCGCGGAAATAAAAACCGAGCGCCTTGAGTGGCGCTCGGTGTCGGTGTGCGGTGATGGGGGGTGTGATTACTCGAACTTGGCTTTGACGGTGAGCGGGAAGTCGTAGAGGCCGGCGACGTCCTTGGCGGACTTCTTCTCGAGGTTGCTGAGGCGTTTGACCAGGCCCTTGGCGTCGTCAACGGCGAGGGAGCCCAGGCACTCGAACTTGTGGGTGAGGACGTCCTTGAGGTCGATCTTGTCGGGGCCCATGTGGTTGCGGGCGTGGCCGCCGGGGTACATGACCAGGCCGGAGTCGTAGGAGTTGCCCGCGTCGTCGGTGATGACCATAGAGGTGGGGATGCCGTCGGGGTACTTGGCGTCGTACTCGGGGCCGCCGTGCTCGAAGGACATCTTCTCCATGAGCGAGCGGGTCAAGGGGTCCTTCAGGTCCTTGGCTTCGAAGTCGTAGGGAAGGAGCATGAGTTCCTTCCAGCCCAGGGGCTTTTTGGAGGCGCTGTGGAGTTCGAGGGCCTTGCGGAGCTTGGAGCAGACCAGGTAGAGCATCGAGTGGTCGGCGGACTGGCGGGTCTTGGGGTCGCGCTTGGCGGGATCGCCGATGATGCCGAAGGCGGGCTCGTAGGCGCGGACGACGATCTTGGCGATGCGGTCGCCGGACTGGCCGTCGAGCAGGTGCGGGTGGGCGTTGATGAGGTTGATGAGGCCCTGGAGCGCGCCGGCGGACTGGTGCTCGTACAGGCCGAGCTTGAAGTGCATGCCCATGACGGCGAAGTCGTCGCCGGTGCGGGCGAGGACGAGTTCGAAGGGGCTGGCGTAGGACTTGCCTTCGCGGGCGGTGGGGATGCCGGTGCCCGCGCTCTCGACCTTGCGGAAGAGCTGGCCGGGGCCTTCAAAGAGGCGGAAGATGGCCTCGGGGTTGCGGAAGATGTCGCGGGGACCCAGGAAGCCGGCCATGCTGCGCTTGACCGAGAGGATGGCGGCCTCGGTGCTGATGGCGGCGGAGGCGCCCTTGCTGTCGGAGAGCTGCTTGCCGGCGCGGATGGCGCGGAAGGGGATGTAGTGGGCGACGACCATGCCGATGGCGGATTCGATCTGCTCGGCGGTGGCGCCCATCATGGCGCCGAAGGTGGCCGCGGAGCCGATGGCGCCGTGGACGACGTGGTCGATCTTGTAGGACTTGAGGGAGAAGACCTCGGCGAGGCGGCCGCGGATCTCGTCCAGGAGAATCATGCCCTTCAAGGCGTATGCGCCGCTCTTGCCGCGGAGCTGTGCCGCGGCGACGGCGACGGAGTAGAAGTCGTTGTGCCCGAACTCACCGGCGGTGTGGCCGAGGGTGGGGTTGTAGCCGAAGTTGGTGCCGTTGCTGTCCCACTCGCGGACGGCGGCGCAGTTGGCGACGATGGCCTTCTCGACGGCGACGTCGACGGAGCTACCGAAGATGGGGACGCCGGAGCGGACGCAGCCGGAGGCCCAGGGAACGCCGCGGAGCGTGCCGAAGCCGCTGGCGGGGGTGCGGTACTCGAGGGCTTCCTGGCGGAGGAGGACTGGTGCGTTGGTCCCCAGCGCGATGGCGGAGACGCCGCAGAGGCAGGCGTCGGTATGGAAGAGGTTGATGCGCTCAAGGACGGAGGCGTCGGGCTGGCCGGAGTTCGGCGAGTCATCGGACATGAAGTCGATGGCGTACTGGGCGAGTCCGAGGGCCTGATTGGAGTCGGCGGGGAGGGTGGTGTATGTGGAGGATGGCATAGGGGGAAAAGGGTAGGAGGTGGGGGGGAGGGGGTGAACTGTGGCGGCAGGGAATGGTGCGAGAATGCTCGGTGGAAGTCGGACCGCGGGTTGCATTTTCAGGATGGTGACGGTTAGGCGGTAAGAGGGCGAATTCCTCGACCGTTGTCAGGGACGGATCGATGTGAGAGGTTGGTTCGCTCGGGTGTTGTCGCTCGGCTACAACTCCTTGTGCTGAAGCGGAGAAGGGCGTGACGGGAGGGAAATAGGGATGGGATGAGCGAGGGTCATTGTCGAGGGGTGTTGGAGGGCCGCGGCGAGTCGATGCAGCAGACGGAGGACCGCAGAGCGGTCGGTTGGACCCACGGCGTACTCTGTCGGTGGCGGCGGTACTGGCATCGCTAGGTTTATCTGCGACGTGCGGGGGCGGCAGATCGGAATGAAGGAGCAAAACGGCAGTTTCGTTGTTAACTCGTCCGACAGAGTGGTCGGGCCGGTGTCTCGGTCCGGCTGTGCGGTGCCGATCAGCATCCTCAAACGTGGGGTGCTATGGGCTTCGTCGGTTTCAATCGGAGCGTGTGTATGAACTCGGACGCCATTGCGGGCGGACTTCGCGAGGGCGGCGAGAATGAGTACGTCAAACATCTGGGCGAGTATGGCCGAGTTCCATTTGGAGAATGGGAGCGCGGTTCTCGCGTGCGGTATGCGGTCAAGGTCGATGGAGGCCGGATTGAATACGTGTGTGATCGCAACTTATCCGTTGGGGAACTCAAGTACTTGGTACCGGGTGCTGCGATTTGTGCCATGGTCTATTCCGTTTTTGCGATTTCGCTCTCCACGACATTTGCTATCGCATTAATTAGCTTGATCGCCGGATTTTTATTCAGCGTTTTAGTAGTCATCTTGTGTTATTGGCAGATGCAG
This sequence comes from Phycisphaerales bacterium, assembly GCA_044222845.1. Lineage (GTDB taxonomy): Bacteria > Planctomycetota > Phycisphaerae > Phycisphaerales > UBA1924 > UBA2402. The sequence continues at coordinate 15,611 of JBGAMO010000082.1, read as the reverse complement.
CGATCGGTAACGATGGAGCTCTCGTTGCCTCCCGCACTTGTAATCGATGTGAAGCGTCAGTGCTTCTCACTCCCGAGATTCGGAATCTCCACCGAGTTTGAGGGTATTGAAGCCGTGATTTGCACGTCGGTAAGAGCGCGCGAACCTGTGATCGGCGAGTTCGGGGTTCACTTAGCGGTTCGCTGGAGGGATCGGCAGCAGCACCGTCACGTGCATGTCGTGCGATGTGTGCCAAGGCTTGCGGCTTGGGGACGCAAGGAGGCGAAAATGCTCGCCGAGGCGATCGGATGCGGTTGCGAGTGCATTCAGGGTTGGGGGCATCCGGTTCCGATGAGAGACCTCATCGTCATTCAGTAGCCGGGCAACGCGTGTGACCTGCCCTGGAAAATCTGAGCCAATCCGAGTGAGAGCCGACGAGGCGAGAATGCCCTAGAAAGGCTCTCGACATGAAGCGCAAAAGGCACACGACAGAACAGATCATCCGCAAGCTCCGCGAAGCCGAGCAGATGGAGGCCGCGGGACAGGCCGCGGCCACGGTTTGCCAGAAGCTGGAGATCAGCGCGGCGATGGTGGTGAAGAGAAGGAAGTTCTCGAGGTTTGCGGGAGGATGAAGGGCATGGGGGCCTTACGGAGTGGGTCAATGGAGACGGAGAGGGGCGGGGTGGGAGAAGCACCGGGTAAAGAGAAGAAGAGAGGAATGGCCCGGACGGCCAAGCTACGAAAGAGTGGCCGCGATGGCCAAGCTACGCTGGGGGATATGGGAACGCTTCATAGTTCACTCACGCGTGATGCGGCGGACTTTGTTGGTGGGCGGTGGGTGGCGGGCGGGACGGGGGAGCGGGTGGAGTCGCGGTCGCCGGCGGCGCCTGATCGCGTGGTGTGGTCGGGGGTGGGGAGTGTGGAGCATGTAGACGCGGCGGTGGCGGCGGCGCGTGGGGCTGTGGGCGCGTGGGCCGGGTGGGGGCTGGAGGCGAGGGAGCGGGTATTGCGGAAGTTCGGGCAGATCGCGGCGGGGCGGGTGGATGCGATGGCGGCGCTCATCCGCGATGAGGTGGGCAAGCCGACGTGGGACGCGAAGGCCGAGGCGCAGTTGATCGCGAACAAGGTGAATGTGACGCTGGACCCCAACGGGTCGATGCAGCGGGTGCGGGGGTATGAACTGGAACTGGGGACGGGGAAGAAGGGGCGGTGCTGGTTCAGGCCGCACGGTGTGATGGCGGTGGTGGGGCCGTTCAACTTCCCGGCGCACCTGCCCAACGGTCACATCGTGCCGGCGCTGGCGATGGGGAACACGGTGGTGTTCAAGCCCAGCGACAAGGCGCCGGCGTGCGGGCAGATGCTGATCGAGATGCTCGCCGAGGCCCTGGAGGCGGAGAAGGCGCCGGCGGGCGTGGTGAACATGGTGCAGGGCGGTGCATCGGTCGCGAAGCGACTGACGGGGCACGATGGGATTGACGGCGTACTGTTCACGGGGTCGTGGCCGGTGGGCCGGGCGATCATGCAGGCGAACCTGGAAAGGCCCGGGCGGATTCTGGCGCTGGAGATGGGCGGGAACAACGCGGCGGTGGTGATGGGGGACGCGGACCTCAAGCAAGCGGTGGTGGAGTGCGTGCGGTGCGCGTTCATCACGGCGGGGCAGCGGTGCACGTGCACGCGGCGGCTGATCGTGCACGAGTCAGTGGCGGAGCGGGTGATCCGCGCGGTGTGCGAGGCGACGCGGGCGGTGACGGTGGGTGACCCGGCCTTCGAACCGGCCTGTGATCGGGGCGTGTTCATGGGGCCGCTCATCAGCGAGGCCGCGAGGCGGAGTGCGCTGGATGCGCAGCGGGCCAGCGATCATGGCGGGGGGCTGCCTGCCAGGAGATGTGAACGCGGCGGAGGGCGCGGGGTGGCTCGTGCGGCCCGGGGTGGATGCGAGTGGAGCGGTTCAAGCGCGTGTGATGACATTTCACGCGATGGGGCGGGGGCGGACGTGGAAGTGTTCGTGCGCCTGTCCGCGGCGGTGGTGAAGAAGTGGGAGAGCAGGCGATCGAGCAGGCGAACGCGACGCGGTTCGGGCTCGCGGCGTCGATCTTCACGAAGGATGCGGCGGCGGCCGAGCGGTTCTTCCGCGAGGCACGCGCGGGGTGCATCAACTGGAACACGGGGACGGCGGGCGCAGCGGTCGCGCGTTCGGTGGCTGGGATTGTCGATCACGCGCCCGGCGGGAGCGTTCAGCCTGGACTATTGCGCGTATCCGGTGGCGGGGATGGTGGAAGCGGGGCGGCGGCGACGGTCGCCTCGCGGGGATGGTGGGCGGGATGAGTGGTTGGGGTGAGGCGAGAGAGAGGGATTCGGGAATCGGGATTCGGGAATCAGAAGAGGAGGTCAACGCCGATCAGCGATCAATGGCGAGCAACAGGCAGCGCGCACGGGGTGCCGGGCGGGTGTGGGAAAGGATGTTGAACTGCCCCGGCGAATCGAACCCGCGCGACCTCCGTGGCCAAAGGCACGCTGCTCCGCCGACTGAGCTTCGGGGCAACCTCCTGGGGAGAACGCGCCCGGGACTACCCGCCGCGGACGACGCGCTCGCGCACGGCGGGAACACGGAACAGCGATCGCGGAGGGGGCGATTGGAAGGGCGTTCGCGGATGGACGTGCTTATGGAGCCTGTCGCCGCGTCGGCCTCTTCCAGAGCCGACGCCGCAGAATCGTTTACTGTTCACCGGATCGGCTGCTGCCCGCGATCACGCAGGGCGGCAAGGACGCACATGCGCTGGCCTTTATCAAGGCGGGCGCACGCGGCGATGCACGACTGCGTGAGGCAGGCGGCGGCGGAAGCGGGGATGGACGAGTGTTCGTGTCATGAACAAGCTACCGGAGAAGTATCTGTAAAACGGGGGGGAAAGTCAAGCAGGGCCGGGGAGAGGGAATCGGGATTCGGGAATCGGCAGGAGGCACATTCGCGGACGTAAAGATTTACTGCGCGAGCAGGGGCATTCATGTGCGATTCGGACGTTGGCGAGCTTGAGGAACCGTATTGGTTGCGCCGGCCGGGCTCGCATGTCAACCAAGATTGGTATCACTCGTCGCGTTCATGCGGCGGGGAGTGAGAGCTTGGCTCGGACATCGGGCGCGGCGAGTCCGGTGATGCGTGCGGTCTTCTCGGGGTTGGAGAGGCCGGCGATGATGCAGACGCTGCGGGCGGAGATGCCCAGGGCCTTGGCGAGCAGTTCGCAGACGGCCTGGTTGGCTTTGCCGTGTTCGGGCGGCGCGGCGACTTTGATCTTGAGGCGGTCGCCCAGAGGGCCGACGATGGAACTCGCCCGGCTGCCGGGCACGACCTTGAGGGCGATGCGGACAGCGGGGCCTTGCGGGGTTGAGTCGTCGGTGATCAGGTGCGCACCTTACTGCAGTTTGAGCTTGGCGAGGTCTTCGATGGGTTCATCGAAGGAGCAACTGCCGAAACTGAGCGCGAAGGTCTCGCGGACTTTGGCGAGCGGCGCGAGTTCGAGGCCGTGGCCTTTCCAGGAGACGAAGTCATCGCCGAACTTGAACGAGGCGTGGTCTTCATCGGCGATGAGGGCTTCGGCGCGTTCGAGGTCGAGGCCCTTGGCGCGGATCATCGCCGCGGCGATGAAGACGTTGAGGAAGCCGTGCATGAGGCAAGAGGGGCTGTCCTTCTCGTAGGTGAGCCGGTGGGTGGAGCGGAAGGGGTGATGGAGTCCGGCGGTGGCTTTGAAGGGGACATCGGCTCTGGCGCAGGCGACGAGGAACGCGGCGATTTCGGAGGGGGTGGGGAACGCCGCGGCGGTGACGCCGCCGGTGCGGATCTTGGCGGCGGCCTGATTGCCGGCGAGGGCGGCGACGAAGCCGCGGCAGTCGGCGCTGACGGGGAACTCGAAGAATGGGCGGATGTCTTCGGGGATTTCGTCGAGGGCTTCATCGATCTGGTTGGGATCGGTGACTTTCATCTCGAGGGCGTCGATGAGCGCGCGGCCGTTGGATTCGGTGGCGTGGTGGTGGTTGAAGGCGTCGATGGCGTCGAGATTCTGCGCGAGGTCGCCGTCGATGAGGACGGAGAGACGCCAGGGCGGGGAGGCGTCGGCGTGCTCTCGATAGCCGCTGGTGGCGAAGGTGCCGGGCATGAGGGGCGCGGCGAACTTCGTGAACTCCTCGAGGCGAGAGACGGGGCAGATGAAGCGGGCGAGCGCGGCGGCGTGTTCGGACATGCGGCAGCGGTTGAACGCTTCAACTGCGCGGCCCATGTCGAGCTTGGCGGGTGGGAAGAGCCCGGCGTAGTCGATCAGTTCCGAGAGGAGCGTGGTCAGTGTGCGGGGCATGGGTGGATCGCCTGGGGCCCAACGAGGCGTGGAGGAGCGACTGAAGAGGATACGGGAGGTGCGGGAGGGCGGTTCAGTGGCGGCCGGTGGAGCCGAATCCGCCCGCGCCTCGTTCGGTGGCGGTGAGTTCGGACGCTTCCGTGATCGCGGCCTGCACGACCGGGGCGATCACCATCTGGGCGATGCGCATGCCGTGGGTGATTTCGAAGCGTTCCTTGCCGAGATTGATGAGGGGAACGAGGACCTCGCCCCGGTAGTCGGAATCGATGGTGCCGGGGGCGTTGGGGAGCGTGATGCCGTGCTTGGTGGAGAGGCCCGAGCGGGGGCGGACCTGGGCCTCAAAGCCCAGGGGCACGGCGATGGCGATTCCGGTGGGGATGGGGCGGATGGCGCCGGGCTCGAGCCAGATGGAGGGCGTGGACTCGGGGAGGCAGGCGGCCAGGTCCATGCCGGCGGCGCCGGCTGATTGGTAGCGGGGGAGGGCGGCGCGGGGGTCGAGCCGCTTGACGGCGAGCGTGGGTTGGGCGGAGTCGCTCATGGGGGCGGACGGTACGCCGCGGGGTTGAGCGTTGGGGGTGGGGGGAGACGGGGTCAGGCGACCTTGGCGGCCTGTTCGTGCTCGGCGATGAGGCGGGAGTAGGCCTCGATCATGCGGGTGGCGGAGGCGATGGCGTTATCGATGCTGGAGGCGCCGGTGACGCGCTTGAAGAGGTCGCGGCGGTTGGTCTGCGCGAGGGAGGCCTCGGTCTGGTCCTTGGCGGCGCGGAGGTTGGCGAGCAACTGCTCGGCCTGGGCCTTGCCGGCGCGGATTTCATCAAGACTAAGTTGGGAATCGATCATGCTGCGGTTCAGTTCTCGGAACGGACCGGCGTTACCGGGGGCCAAAAGACCCTTGGGAAACACGGTTCGCCTGAACTGATTGTCCGCCTGTTGGTTCGGCCGATCAAGCGGCCCTGGCAACGGGGATCTGTTCGCCAAATGTTTGTTCGGTGGCTTCGACGCCGAGGGTCAGCCCTTCGCTGGGGCGGCGCATCTCCGGGACGTGGCGGCGGATGACGCCCAGGACCAGCCCCTTGTCGGTGGCGGTGCGGACGGCGGAGAGCTCGGCGGTGAGAGTGGCGGCGTCGATGCTCGGGGGGGTGGCGCTGCGCAGGGCGCGGATGCCGGGGAAGCGGGTGGGGGAGAGGGCCTCGGCGGCGTAGGCGAGTTCTTCGTGGAGCTTCTCGCCGGGGCGTGCGCCGGTGATGGAAATCTCGACGGTGGGCTCCTGGCTGTTGGCCGGCCCGGCGTTGATGCAGGGTGAGTAGCCGTGGAGGCGGGCGAAGCGTTCGGCGAGCTCCAGGATGCGGATGGGCTCGCCCATGTCGAGCACGTAGATGCTGGGGGGTTGGCCGATGCCGTCGATGACGCCGGCCTGGATGACGAGCGCCGCGGCTTCGCGGATAGACATGAAGTAGCGGGTCATGCGGGCGTCGGTGACGGTGAGGGGGCCGCCGGCGGCGAGCTGGCGTTCCCAGATGGGCAGGACGCTGCAGGCGGAGCCGAGCACGTTGCCGAAGCGGACCATGCTGAGCGTGGTGCGGCCGGCGGCGGGCGAGAGCAACTGCACGTACATCTCGGCGAGGCGCTTGGTGGCGCCCATGACGCTGGTGGGGTTGACGGCCTTGTCGGAGGAGATGACCACGAGGCGTTCGGCGGAGACGGCGAGCGCGGCGTCGGCGACGCTGCGGGTGCCGAAGAAGTTGTTGTGAACGGCGTGGGAGGGGTGGTCTTCCATGAGGGGCACGTGCTTGTGTGCCGCGGCGTGGAAGACGGCCTGTGGGCGGATGTTGACGAAATGGCGGAGGGTCTGCTCGGCGTCGGTGATGTCGTGGAGGACAGCGCGGCGCGGTACGGAGGGGAAGCGCTCGGCGAGGCAGCGGTCGATCTCGAAGAGGGCGTTCTCGCCCCGTTCCATCATCACGATGCAAGCGGGCTGGAACTCGGCGAGGATACGGCAGAGTTCGCTGCCGATGCTGCCGCCTGCGCCGGTGACGACGATGCGTTTGCCGGAGATGGCCTGGGCGACGGCGTCGTGGTCGATGGTGTGCGGGGAGCGGCCGATGAGTTCGCCCAGGTCGATCGGGCCCTGGGCGCGTTCGGCGGGGGCGTCCATGAGGTCGGCCAGGGGCGTCACGAGCCGGTGCGCGATGCCCAGTTCGCGCAGGCGGGTGAGGATGCGCTGGCGGTTGCCGGAGAGACGCTTGGGCACGCTGACGACGGCGAGAGAGACGGGGTCGCGGCGGTGGATGGCGGCGAGGTCTTCGAGCGAGGCGATGAGGGGCAGGCCGCAGGCGTTGGCGTGCGGGGACGCGGAGTCTTCGATGGGGACGACGCCGATGGGCGTGGCGAGGCCGGAACCGAGCGCGAACTGGGGCGCGAGGGTGGCGAGGGTGTCGGGCGTGCCGATGAGCACGACGCGGCGCGCGATGTTGGCGCCGCTGAGGTCGCGGCTGAAGGGCGTGGCGGGGTTGGAGTCCAATGCGTTGTGTGGCACGGTCCGGTTCCGGTTGCCGCGGCGACGCCTGGGGCGGGGAATGCGTTCCCGGCGGGCGGGTGTGGCGGCGCTGGCGTTATCGGCACGGTGAGAAACGAGCATCAAATGCGGGGGTGTCGCGGCCTTGGCGGAGCGAGCGCCGCGTTATGGGCTACCGTCTTGGCGCATGATCTGCCGGATTTCAGGAATGCTGGAGCGCGTGGACGACCTCACGGCGACGATCGCCCCGAGCGGGGGAAGCGTTGCGTACGAGGTACTGCTGCCGCGGTTCCTGGCGGAGCAGTTGGCGGCGAAAACGGGACAGACCGTGGTGCTGATCACGCACCAGTATTTCGAGGGGCAGGGGCAGGGCGGCAGCCGTTCATTCCCGCGCCTCATCGGGTTCCTGTCGCGGCATCAGCGGGATTTCTTCGAGTTGTTCACGACGGTGAAGGGGATCGGCAATCGCAAAGCGCTGCGCGCGATGGCGGTCGAGCCGTCGGTGATCGCTGCGGCGATCTCGCGCAAGGACGCGGCGGCGCTGGTGAAGCTGCCGGAGATCGGCAAGCGGATGGCCGAGACGGTGATCGCGGAGTTGACGGGGAAGGTGGACGGGTACCTGAGCGAGGGCGAGGTGCGGGAACTGGACATGGGCGCAGGGGGGCGCGGGGCAGCGGGCGCCGACGCGATGAGCGAGGACGCGGTGCAGGTGCTGGTGACGCTGGGCGAGACGCGGCCGGACGCGGAGCGGCTGGTGCTGCGGGCGATCGATCGGGCGAAGCGCGAGGGGCGAACACTCGGGCGGCCGGAGGACGTGGTTGAACTGGTGTTCGCGGCGAGGAGCACGTAAGCAGCATGCGCAAGATCGAAGTGGTTGATTCGCACACGGAGGGAGAGCCGACACGCGTGGTGGTGGCGGGCGGGCCGGACCTGGGCTGCGGCGACATGGCGGCGCGGCTGGCGGTGTTCCGCGCGAAGCACGAGGCGTTCCGGTCGGCGGTGGCGAACGAGCCGCGGGGCAACGACGCGATGGTGGGGGCTCTGTTGTGTGCGCCGGTGAACCCGGAGGCGGCGGCGGGGGTGATCTTCTTCAACAACGTGGGCTATCTGGGGATGTGCGGGCACGGGACGATCGGGCTGGTGGCGACGCTCGCGTACCTGTGCCGGATCGGCACGGGAACGCACCTGATCGAGACGCCGGCGGGGACGGTGGCGGCGACGCTCGGGGCGGATGGGTTGGTGAGCATCGAGAACGTGCCGAGCTACAGGCACTTGAAAGGCGTGTCGCTGGAGGTGCCGGGGGTGGGACGGGTGAGCGGCGACGTGGCGTGGGGCGGGAACTGGTTCTTCCTGTGCGAGGACCATGGGATGAAGGTGGAGGCGGGGAACATCGAGGAGTTGACGCGGGCGGCGTGGGCGATCCGGCTGGAACTCACGCGGAAAGGGATCATGGGCGCGAACGGGGCGGAGATCGATCACGTGGAGTTGTTCGGACCGTCCGGACGAGAGGACTGCAAGAGCCGGAACTTCGTGCTGTGCCCGGGCAAGGCGTACGACCGGTCGCCGTGCGGGACGGGGACGAGCGCGAAGCTGGCGTGCCTGCACGCGGACGGGAAACTGCTGCCGGGCGAAGAGTGGGGGCAGGAGAGCATCATCGGCAGCGCGTTCCGCGGGAAGTATCGGTTGGAGAACGGGCGCGTGATCCCGACGATCAGCGGGCGGGCGTACATCACGGCGCGGGGGGAGTTACTGTTGGACCCGCGCGATCCGCTGCGGCATGGAATCCGGCTGGCTTGACGCGCGACGAGTGATGGACACCGAGCATGATGAATCACAACGACTGGAACACGGTACTGCCCGCGATCACGACCCCGTTCACGAGCGATGATCGGGTGGATCATGGCGTGCTCGCGGCGCACGCGGCGTGGATGGTGGAGTGCGGGTGCGGCGGGATCGTCGCGTTGGGATCGCTGGGCGAGGGCGGAGCATTGGATCGCGACGAGCGATCGGCGGTGCTGACGACGATCGTGAAAGCGGTGGGCGGCAAGGCGCCGGTGGTGGCGGGGATCAGCTCGGTCTCGACTCGGGCGGCGGTGGCGTACGTGAAGGATGCGGCGGCGTGCGGCTGCCGCGGGCTGATGGTGCTGCCGCCGTACGCGTACAAGGGGCCGTGGTCGGAGATGCGAGAGCACTTCGGGGCGGTGATCGGGGCGACGGGGTTGTCGTGCATGCTGTACAACAACCCGATCGCGTACGGGACGGATGTGCTGCCGGAACAACTGGGAGAACTGGCGGCTTCGCACGCGAATCTGCAGGCGGTGAAGGAGTCGTCGGCGGATGTGCGGCGGGTGACGGCGATCCGGGCGCTGATGGGGGAGCGGCTGGCGGTGCTGGTGGGCGTGGATGATCTGATCGTTGAGGCGATCGGGGCGGGGGCGACGGGGTGGGTGGCGGGGCTGGTCAACGCGTTTCCGGCGGAGTCGGTGGCGCTGTACAGGTACGCGATGGCGGGGCAGCGGGAGAAGGCGGCGGCGCTGTACAAGTGGTTCTTGCCGCTGCTGCGGATGGACGTGGTGCCGGAGTTTGTGCACTTGATCAAGCTGGTGCAGCAGGAGATGGGGCACGGGAGCGAGCGGGTTCGCGGGCCGCGGCGGGCGCTGAGCGGGGCGGCGCGGGAGGCGGCGCTGGCGACGCTGAAGGCGTCGCTCAAGAATCGGCCCGCGGTGTGACGGATTGGTGTTCGATGGGCCGGTGCAAGCATGGGCCGCCGCGGACTACGCTTGCGGCGCATGGCGATTCTCATCGACGAAACCAAGCGCGTTCTGGTGCAGGGGATCACGGGGCGTGAGGGTCAGGCCCGCACGCGGCTGATGCTGGATTACGGCACGAAGGTGGTGGGTGGGGTGACGCCGGGCAAGGGCGGGGGCGAGGTTTTCGGGCTGCCGGTGTTCAACTCGTGCGGCGATGCGGTGGCGGCGCTGGGGGGCGTGGATGTGTCGGTGCTGTTCGTGCCCGCGGCGGGGATCAAGGCGGCGGCGATCGATGCGCTTGAAGCGGGGATCGGGCTGGTGGTGCTGGTGGCGGATCGCGTGCCGGTGTGGGACGCGATGGCGATCGCGAAAGCGGCGAAGAAGTCGGGGGCGCGGTTCGTGGGGCCCAACACGCTGGGGATCGCGAGCCCGGGCAAGGCGGTGGTGGGGATGATCGGCGGGCGGGCGGAGTCGGCACGGGAGTGGTTCAAGCCGCCGCTGCCGGGGGGTACGGGCGTGGGGATCATCTCGCGGTCCGGGGGGATGTCGTCGAGCACGGCGTATTACTTGGGGCAGGCGGGGGTGCGGATCTCGAGCATTGTGCACGTGGGGGGCGATGCGGTGCTGGGCGTGCGCGTCGCGGAAGTGGCGCAGATGTTCGAGGCTGATCCGGCGACGGATGCGATCGTGCTGTTCGGGGAGATCGGCGGATCGCAGGAGGAGGAACTGGCGGAGTTGATGGCGGCGAAGAAGATCACCAAGCCGGTGGCGGCGTACATCGGCGGGAAGGCGGCGACGGCGGGGACTCGGTTCAGCCACGCGGGGGCGATCATCGAGGGGAACAAGGGAACGCACGCGGGGAAAGTCGCGGCGCTGCGCGGGGCGGGGGCGGTGGTGGCCGATTCGTTCGGCGATCTGCCCGGCGCGGTGGCGGGGATGCTGCGGACATCGAGGAACGGCGGGCCGTCGCTCTCGCTGATGAGCGAGGCGGAGCGCAAGGCGGTGTGGACGACGGCGATCACACGGATCGCGCCCAACACGGTGGCGGTGCGGGGGCGGAACATCGCGGACCTGATGGGGAACGTGTCGTTCGGCGCGGCGGTGCACCTGATTCTGACGGGCAGGATGCCGGACGCGGCGGTGGGGCGGCTGATGGACGCGATCCTGGTCTCGAGCATCGATCACGGCGCGACGCCGCCGAGTTGCCTGGCGGCGCGGACGGTGGCTTCGACTGGGGCGTCGCTCTCGCAGAGCGTCGCGGCGGGGATCTCCTCGATCAACCGGCATCACGGCGGGGCGATCGAGGATTGTGCGCGGTACCTGGCGGGGCTCATGAAGTCAGCGCGGGATGCGGGGCGGAGCATCGACGAGGTCGCGGCGGAGGAAGTGGCGAGGATCAAGGCGAGCGGCGACCGCATCAGCGGGTTCGGGCACCGAGTGCATACGAAGGACCCGCGGACGGCGAGGCTGTTTGAGCTGGCCGCGGCGGCGGGGGTGGGGGAGAGCAAGGGCGGCGCAACGACGCACGTGGAGGCGGCGCGGGCGGTGGAGCGGGCGTTCGCGGCGATCGGCAAGCCGCTGCCGATCAATGTCGATGGCGCGATCGGGGCGATCCTGTCGGACCTGGGGCTGGACCCGCGGGTGTTCAACGGGATCTTCATGATCGCGCGGACGCCGGGGCTGGTGGCGCACGTGGTGGAGGAGCAGACGCGCGAGAAGCCGATGCGGCGGATCGATCCGGTGAATCATGCGTACGACGGGCCGCTGGGAGTGTGAGGGCGGCCGCGGCGCGGAGGGATTCGGGACTCGGGAATCGGGGGAAGGGGAAGCGGGGCGTCCCTTACTGAACGGCGGCGCTGGTGGCGCGGATCAGGGGGATCATGATCGAGACCACGAGGGAGCCGATCATCAGGAACATGATGACGATGAGGATGGGCTCCATCGCGGCGAGCAGGCGCTCGCTCTTGCGTTCGAGTTCCTCGGTCATGTCGGCGGCGAGGGTGTCGAAGGCGGAATCGAGATCGCCCGCGCGTTCGGCGGCCATGAGCAGGCGGCGGGTGGGCAACGGGAGCGAGTCGACGCTGTCGATGAGGGTGCGCAGGACGCCGCCCTCGATGAGCTTGTTGCGGAGCGTGGTGAGCTGGCCGCGGAGCTTGGGATGGCTGATGACGCCGACGGCGACGCCCAGCGCGTCGGCGAGGGTGACGCCGTTGTGGGTCATGGCGGCCATGACGGTGAAGAAGCGGGCGGATTCCTGCGTGACGACGACGTCCTTGAGCAGGGGCGTGGAGCGGGCGAGGCGCGCGACGACGAGGAAAAGGGCGCGGCGGGCGATGATCGCGAGGGTGATGACGGCCAGGACGCCGGCCAGGACCCACAGGGCGTTCTCGCGGAGGAAGACGCCGGTGGCCATCATCGCCTGGGTGAAGGCGGGGAGCTCGGTGCCCAGGTCCTTGATGGACTGGCCGATCTTGGGGAGGACGAAGCAGATCATCGCGAGGGTGACGAGCAGGCTGATGCTCAGCACGATGGCGGGGTAGACCATCAGCGTGCCGGCCTTGCCGGCGATGCGGAGCTGGCGGCGCGTGGTGCCGGCGAGCTGCTTGGCGGCTCCGCCGAGATCGCCGGTGCGTTCGGCGGCGCGGTAGACGGAGGTGGTGACGGGGTCGAAGATGCCCACGGAGGAGGCGGCGTCGGAAAAGCTGGTGCCGGAGGCGACCATGTCGCGCATGCGTTCGACGCGTGGGGCGGTGGAGTTGGCGACGGACTTGCTGGTGGCGTCGAGGGCTTCGACGAGGGGCACGCCGCGGGTGAGGAGCTGGGCGAGCTGGGTGTGCAGTTCGCTCTGGTCCTTGAGGGAGACCTGTGAATCGCCGCCGCCGGCCCATTGGGGCAGGGCCCAGGTCTTGAGGGCGACGAGGCGTTCGCGGCGGAGCTGGTCGTTGAGGTGGCGCGGATCGCGGGCGCGGCGGAGGCCGAAGGTGCGGCCGCCGTCGGGTTTGGCGGCCAGGACGAGGTACTGGGTGGAGGTTTGGAGCGCGATTCTGGCCATGCGGGGTCTGCAGGGTAGTTTACGCGGGCGGGCGGGGCGCTCGGCCTTCGCGGGGGAATGCCGGATGGGGGAGGGGAACACCCCGGGAATATGGGGCGGGGGGCGGCCTTTTTGGTGCCGACGCATCCGCGTGCCGATCTAGGGTGTATCGTTTGGAGGAGAGAAAGCCCCGGGCGGAGCGACCCAGCCAATGGATTGGCGCCAAGGTTCCGCCCGACACTCACAGAAAGCCCCCGCCGCATGGCAACAGCCAACCGTGCGTTCGTCGGAGAGAAGACCATCAGCACCGCATCGCGGCAAGGAGAAACGCACCCCGTCCGATCGCTCGGACCGGACGCGGACACGGCGGTCAAGACCTTCGTGCTCGATACCAATATCCTGCTGCACAACCCGGACGCGATGTTCGTGTTCAAGGAGCACCACGTGGTGATCCCGTTCACGGTCATCGAGGAACTGGACAAGATGAAGCGCAAGGAGGACGACCTGGGGCGCAACTCCCGGGCGGCGATCCGGCATCTTGACCGGCTGCGGGCGATCGGGAGCCTGAGCGGCGACGGGGTGAACTGGCAGGCGCTGCTGCCGATGGCGAACACGGCGCACGCGGTGGGCCCGGGGGGCATCACGGGCACGATCCGCGTGGACGTGAACGAGTACGAGCGGCCGCCGGCGATCGCGGAGAACCTGCCGGACAACCGGATCATCGCGGTGGCGTGGCACCTGCAGCGGCTGGGGCAGCGGACGGTGTTCGTCACGAAGGACCTGGGCGCGCGGATCAAGAGCGATTCGCTGGGGATCAAGACCGAGGACTTCACGAACCAGAAGGTTGACGCGGACCGGTTGTACATCGGCTACATCACGCTGGACGTGGAGGGCGAACTGATCGACGAGCTCTACCGCGACCGGCTGCTGAGCATGGAGCGGCTGGCGCCGCACCTGGCGGGCGACGGGCAGGAGACGCTGGCCGAAGAGGTGATCCCCAACCAGTACATCGTGCTGCGGGACAAGGACGACGAGAACCACACGGGCCTGGCGCGGCGGCTGAGCGACACGGATCACGCGATCCCCGTGACGGGCCCGCGCAAGCCGGTGAGCGGGATCATGGCGCGCAACGTGCAGCAGACGATGGTGCTCGACGCGCTGCTGGACGACGACATCAAGATGGTGACGCTGCTGGGCGGGGCGGGCACGGGCAAGACGCTGCTGGCGATCGCCGCGGGGATGACCAAGGTGTTCAGCGAGGAGCGGTACGACAAGCTGCTGGTGGCGCGGCCGATCATGCCGATGGGGCGCGACATCGGGTACCTGCCGGGCGACAAGGACGAGAAGCTGACGGCGTGGATGCAGCCGATCTTCGACAACCTGCAGTACCTGCTGAGCACCAGGGGGGCGCAGAGCCAGGCGGCGGACAGCCACTCGGTGGAGCAGCGGGTGCAGAAGCTGATGGCCGACGGCAAGCTGGTGCTCGAGCCGTTGACTTACATCCGCGGGCGGAGCATTCCGCACCAGTTCATGATCGTGGACGAGGCACAGAACCTGACGCCGCACGAGATCAAGACGATCGCGAGCCGCGTGGGCGAGGGGACGAAGTTGATCCTGACCGGCGACATCGGGCAGATCGACAACCCGTACCTGGACCAGTCGAGCAACGGGCTGGCGTACTCCATCGAGAAGATGAAGGGCGTCCGGCTGTTCGCGCACGTGACGCTGGCCAAGAGCGAGCGGAGCGAGTTGGCGAGCCTGGCGGCGACGAGGTTGTAAGCATGGAACGAACGAGCATCCGGAGCGCCGGCGCGCTGCGTTGGCGGTGATGGGTGTGCGCGGTTCGCCCGCAACCAAGCGGCGTCCGGTATGAATGAACCGCCGGAGGCGCTGGGCGCGAGGCGGGCGGAGCATTCTGAAGAATCGGGTCACTGACCGCGACAACTTTGATTGATTCTCAGACGCAACTCCGCGTGCCGTGCCTGAGAACCGCCGGATGGTCATGCTTTCTTCAATATCTGGATACAAATGTGGTTTAGGCCGAAACAAACAGCCCCGGTTGCCGTATATTTCCTTACCCGCGGCGTTCCGTCGCACGCGTCGCGGCGGCCCGTTCTCGGACGATTGAGCGGACCGAGGTGCAACTGGGTTTCGGAGGACAGCGTATGAACAGGGCCATGATGGGGTCGCTTCTCGGGGGCATGCTGCTGTGCGGCGGGGCATCCGCGACCGAGCCGGGCTTCTACGCGATCGATCTGATTCCCGGAGCGACACAGTCGTACGCATTGGCGTTGTCCCAAACGGGCGACACGGCCGTGGGTTATTGGTACGGGTACACGGCGCGACTCAGTGATTCCTACATCTGGACCCAGGGCACGGGGCCGGTCCGTTACACGGCCTCGGGCGTGCTGCCCTATCCGGTGTTGGTCGGCGTCTCATCTGATGGCCAAACTGTCATCGGAAGCCACACTTCAACCTTTTTCGCGACGGGGTCAATGTCCTTTGTGCAGCACGGCGCGGATGCGGCCGTTCAGTTGCCCGTTTTGAGCGGCTATCTGTATTCCTCCCCGCATGCTGTCAGCGGAAGCGGGCTGATCGTGGTCGGCGACTGCTTTCACCCGCCGGCGCCGTATTCATACCAGGCGTTCCGATGGAGCGCCGCCACCGGTGTTCAGGGGCTTGGGTTTGCTCGCAGCGGTGACAACTACAGCTCCGCCAGCGCGATCAGCCGAGACGGCACGACCATTGTGGGAAACTCGTCGAATACGGGCAGCGGATCTAGCGTTGGTTTCATTTGGAAACAGGGCACAGGCATGCGGGTACTTTCCGTGCCTGGCTTCGTCAGCCACACAATCCGAGCCGTTAATGCGAACGGCACGATTACCGTTGGCTTTTACGCAGGTGCACATGGGAACCGTGCCGTCATGTGGAACGCCCAACGAGTCGCAACTGAACTTGGAACTGTCGGGGGATTTCTCAATAACTATGCCTAT
>JBGAMO010000081.1:0-21262 GCA_044222845.1 Phycisphaerales bacterium | reverse complement strand
GCGGAGTTCGTCGTGGCCGAGAGCTGGTTCTCGCAGCCGCCGTCGATGGTGATGGTGCAGCGGTACTCGCCCGCGTCGTTGGCGTTGGGGCGGATGAGGATGACGCGGGAGAAGAAGCCGTTGCTCTGGACGAGGATGCCGTGCTCATCGAACGAGCCGTTGAAGTCGGTGGTGACTGGCGAGCCGTTGTGCTCCCAGGCGTAGTTGACGAAGCCCATGTGCGGCTCGATCTCGGTGGAGACGATCACGTAGAACGGTCCCTGGCTGCCGTCTTGCGGCACGGTGGCCATGCAGCGGGTGAACGAGCCGTCCTGCGGCTGCGAGGTGATGACGATGTCCGGGCAGTCGCCGATGGTCAGCTCGCCGGGGCCGCGCTGGATGCCCGACGGCGGGCCGTAGTCCCAGCCCGCGATGCGGATGAGGATCGGCTGGCCCTGGGTGACGTTGTAGCCGATGGTGCTGCCCAGGGAGTAGTTGCCCGAGTCGTCGTTGCAGGCCAGCTCGGTGGTGCCGTCGGCCGTGAAGAGCGACATGATGGAGTCGAAGTTCGTCACGGGAGAGACGGTGCTGAACTGCGCGAAGTGCGAGTGCGTGGGCGTGTACATGAACCACACGTCGGCGAACGAGGCGCTGTACGCGCAGCTGGTGTCGCCTTCGGTGCGGGCCCACGAGGTGTTGAACGGGAAGGTGCCCTCGCCCACCGGGGTGGCGTTCGCGACCAGGTCGTTCGGCGGGTACGGGGGCTGGGGAGTGACGGTGGGGTCGTACCAGAACGAGCCGCCCAGTTGAGGAGTCGAGTTTGCGTAGGGGTTGGTGAACTGCACGAACGTGCCGTTGTCGCCCTGGCGAAGGTCGTAGGCGTAGTAGGAGTCGGAGGGCTCGGCGTTCCAGACGTTGGTGAGGTAGACGGTGTTGTTGCCCACCGCCAGGCCGCGGTACATGCCGTAGGCGTTGGGGAACTGGCCGTAGGGTCCGGGGGAGATGCGGTGCTTGACGCCGGTGGTGGGGTTGATCGAGTAGAGACCGGACTGGCCGTACTCGCTGTAGCCGTAGAGGAGGCCGTCGGCGGGGTTCGCGTCCAGCGCGAAGAACAACTCGCTGGTGGACGCCACGGCGAGCGTGCAAGCGCCGGTGGTGGGGTTGATCTCGTAGATGCCGCTGGGGTTGGCGTACTCGGCCCAGCCGTAGAGCTTGCCGTTGAGGTAACCCATGTCGAAGATGGCTTCGGACAGGTGGGCGGCCTTGGTCGGATCGCGGCCGGGGATGGTCTCGTACAGATCGGTGGAGAAGACGCCGTTGGTCAGGTAGATCAGGTTCTGCGGCGTGCAGGCCGCGCCCTGGATCGCGAACTGGAAGGTGGAGAACCAGGAGACCGAGGACGGGAAGTTGCTGTCGAGGGTCACCTCGTAGCAGTAGGGGAGATTGTCGGGATCGGATCCGTTCTCACCGACGAACAGCCGGCCGGTCTGCGCGGTCGCCGACGCGGCGATCATGGCCAATCCACAGAGAGCTACAAGTGACTTCGCTGACATTTTCAAACTCCTCAAGAAACAGATGACGTAGATCCGCGGTCCGGGCAACGGCTACAAGGACGCTGCCGAGGTGCGTGCGCGGCGATCGTGTGATTTCACGCAAAAGCTATCCCTAGACCGGACGGGTATCAATGGATTTTAGAAAATTTCAGAAATTTTGATTCTCGAGACTCCAAATGTGGTAAACTCCCTTGGGTCCGCCGGAGGTCATTCGACGTTCACCCGCGTCCAAACTCCTCATGAACAACGTTAAACCCTATAATAACGCTTCTGAAACTGACAAGAGCCCATCAGTTGCGCCCGGCACGGATATTGGTGAACACGCATCTGAAATCGAGGCCCAGGCCCAGGTAGTGCTGGCGGAGATCCGTTTGGCGCTCGCCGAACTCATCGCCGGCCTCCCCACACCGGTCCGGCGCGCCGTGGACCTAGAACTCACGCTGGGGCTGGACAAGAAGCTCGCCTGGCAGCTCTTCCGCGTGGCCCACGCTCCCCATCCGTACGCCGAGGTGCAGAATCTTCCCGCGCCCTCGTCCATCCGTCGATTGCTCGACGCGGCCCGCAAACGCCGCGTGTCGGACCATGTCGTGGCGCGATTGGGCGCGGCGTTCCAGCAGTTCGATTCGTTCGAGAGTGTGCACGCCCGGGACCGCGAGTCGCTCCTTTCCATGCTCAGCGGGTTGGGCGTCGGCACCGACGAGCAGTTCGAACTGAAGGTGCGCAAGTCATACTTCCGGGCGGCGGCGCACATCTGGGGCTTGCACTGCCGGTTGGCCGTTCGCACGGCGATCGTCCACGCGAAGGAGGGGCCGGCGTTCATCGAGGACACCGCGGTGATCCAGGCCGCGATCGGGCTGGAGCGGGTCCGTGTGAACCAGGCGACCGAGTTCATGATGGCGACGCGCACGGTGACCGAATCGCAGCCCGCGGGCCAGGCCCCGGCATCGCCGGTCCGGCACCCCACCGAACTGCTCACGGAGTTCTGCACCGGCCCGCTGCCCAAACTCTCGGCGTCTCCGCAAGGCCAGGCGCTCGGGGAGATCAAGCTCAGCCTGCCGCCGGGGCGATCCGGCGCGGTCACGCTCTATTCGCTGCAACTGCACGAGTACGTTGCCACGGCACGCCAGCCCAGCTACTTCGGCCGCACGCTGGTGACCATCCCCACCGAGGCGATGGTGTGGGAACTGCTGGTGCCGCAGGGCTGGACCGTTCCCACCACGGCGCGGGCGACCATGTACGGCAATCGCCCACCCCGAGGGCGTCTTCTCCAACAGGCCGGCGACCTGATGCCCCAGCGCACGATCGGTGGAGTATCTGGGCGTGCTGGACCGTGTCCCGGCGGCTGGAGGGTTCGCCGAAGTGGTCACGCACGCGCTCAAGAAGCTCGGTTGGCTGGGCACCCGGTTTGATGTGTACCGGGCGCGCGTCATGTACCCGGTGATGCACACGCTGCTGAGCGTGCGTGCGGATGCGCCGCGGCCATGAGGCGGCGTCACTTCGTCAGCGCGGTTTCGAGAGATTGGGCCTCCAAGGCGAGCGTCCGGAGTTGCCGCATATCCAGGTCGAACGGGTTGGTCTCTTCATGCTCGGGCGGGAGAGATGGCGCGAGGATCGCTCCGCCCAGCCGCGTACGCAGCGAACTCATCTCCTCGAACGCCCGGATCAGGTGCGGGCGCTCCGGGTTCTTGCCCCGCAACTGAGATGCGAGAGAGAACTCGCACGCCGCCTTGATGGCGCCCGCGAAGTCGATCACGCTGAGCACGCCGATGACATCGGTGTTTCTCGACAGTTGTTCGGCCGATGCCGCACGCAACTGGGATGCCGCCTCGGCGAACCGACCGCGTCGGTACAACTGAAATCCCCTGGCGACGCTCAGTTGTCCGGGATCGGCCATGCCCGAACTTGCCGCGGCGAGCAACTGGTCCACGCGAGCATCACACGCGGGCCATGCGTTGTGGTCCAGCAGCAGATCCCACGCGAGTCGCAACGCGCGGTCCGGGCTATTCTCGCCGCGGACGACGACATCGACCGCTTCGACATCAAAGCCCGGCGGCCGGACGCGATCGAGGATCGCACGTTGCGCCGCCCAGCGTGCGCAGCGTCCCACCGGCAGCTGGCCGACCTGCCGCAGCACGTCGGCCAGGCGATTGAGACGCTCCATCAGGGCCGGCCCATCGCTCCGCGAAGCGATGCGTTTGAGCACCGCCCCGGGGAGTTCGGCGGGGGTGGCGACAGTTCCCGCTGCGTTCTGGAACGCCGAGCTCAGGCGAGAACGCGTGTCCGCGCCGATGTCGGTGCCCCCGGCTGCCGCGAACTGGGGCTCTGTCCGCCCCGAGAAGAACTCATCCACCGCGTGCTGCGCCTTCGCCACGCGGTACGCGGGGATGCGAGCCTCAACCGGCGGCGTCAGTCCAACGAACGCCAGATGCGTCGCCGTTGCGTAACCCACCGGCACCCGATCCGGCCACAGCGCGGAGGTGATGAGCGATCGCGGGATCGAGCCCACGTCGCGTCCAGCGAGCAACTCGGCGTGCTCCAGGTCCTGCGCCGCCTCGAAGCTCCGTTTGGCTTCCGAGTGTCTGCCTGCCCGCGCGAGCACGAGAGAAAGATTGTGCTGCGTGTGCAGCCGCTCCGACGCGTCTGCGTTGCGGCGCTGCTGCGCGGTGTTGAGTCGTTCCAGCGCCCGCTCCGCTCCCACCCAATCTCCGGCCCGCACGCGAGCGGCGCCCAGGATGTTGAGAAGGTCCGGCGGCAACTCCTGCGGCGGCACCGCCTGCGAAAGTGGCTCGAGTGTCTCCGCCGCGGCACGGGAGTTGCCCGCCGCCAGCAGCGACCCCGCCTTGATGATGGAGAGGTCCCTGATCCGGCGCGCCGCGTCCGGATCGTCGGAAGTGACCAACGAGATGGCGCGGTCCGCCTCATTCGCCGCGGCCGCATAGTGCCCTAGGTCCGCGTGCCGCTTGGCCAACGTGCTGTGAACACCGATGAGGGCCGGTACCTCGCCCGCCAGTTCGGCGTCGGCCCGGACTGACAGGGCGACCAGGTCCGCCTCCGACTCGCCGGCACGCATCGCGGCCATCATCAGGTCGCCACGATGTTCGGCCTCGAGGCGATGCCGGATCGCCCGGGCCGCCATCACCGCGCTGACCGCCGTGCCCGCCGCGAGCGCGAGAAACACCGCCGTCGTGGCGATGACCACCGTGCGGTTGCGGCGTGCGAACAGTTTGGCCTGATAGACCACCCCGGCTCGGCGCGCCGTGACGGGTTCCGACCCCAGGTATCGGCGAAGGTCGTCGGCCAGGTCGGCGGCGGATCGGTACCGGCGGTCGCGGTCCTTCTCCAGAGCCTTGAGGCAGATCTGCTCGAGGTCGCCCTTCACGAACGCGCTGACGCTGCTGGGCCTGGCCGGTGCGATGTCCTGGACGATCCGCACCGCTTCGGGGATCGTCTGGTTCGAGCAGTCGTACGGGAGTTTCCTGCACAGCAACTGGTACAGGATGACGCCCAGGGAGTACACATCCGAACGCGTGTCAAGATCGTGAGGGTCCGCGGCGCACTGCTCCGGGCTCATGTACTGGATCGTCCCGACCAGGCTGCCCACGTCGGTCTGCTGCGTGGTCACCGCCATATCGCTGTCGGTGGCGCGGGCCACGCCGAAGTCGATCACTTTGGGCTGCCCGATCGAGTCCACCAGGATGTTCTGCGGCTTGAGATCGCGGTGAACGATGCCCTTCTGATGCCCGTGATGCACCGCGTCGCACACCTTGATGAACAGTTCGATGCGCTCGCGGGTCGATAGGTCCTTCTGCTCGGCGTAGTCGGTCAGGTGCCGTGCGCCGGGCACGTATTCCATCGCGAAATACGGCGTGCGAACCCCGTGATCGATGTGCGTCCCGGCCTCGAATACCTGCGCAATCCCCGGGTGCCGCAACCGTGCGAGCAACTGCGCCTCATACGCGAAGCGCCTCAGGGCCGAACGGGACGACGCCCCGAACCGCATGACCTTGAGCGCCACCACCCGCCGCGGCTGGTCTTGGATCGCCTCGTACACCGATCCCATACCGCCGTGGCCGATCAGGCCCTTGACGTGGTAGCGGCCGATCTCCCGAGGCACGGAGGCGTAGGCCATGGCGGCCGAGGAACCGCCGGTGGGGGTTGACGGCCGGACCTGCCGATCGCTCGCGATCCACTCGGCCAGCGGCGATGTGCCGGGATCGCCGGAAGACGATCCTTCGTTGGGCGGTGTTGTGGGGGTCGCGTCCGCCATTTCCGGCGATAGCATAGTCCACGCCGCTGACGGGACGCCTTCTTTCACGCCCGCCCTGTCACCACCACGATCCAATCTTCGCCGAGCTGTTCGGGCGTTTCGACCGGCGCGGGGGTCTGGCCGGGCGCGATGTTGACGTCCGTGTACACGTCCGTGCTCGTGAAGCCCACCTCCATCATCGCTTCGCGCAGCTCCGCGATGCTCCACAGCCGCCAGCGGTAAGTGAACGCGTTGCGGTACTCCGCGACGATCTCGCCGGCCGATTCGACTCGGAACGAGATGGAGTTCTCAACGATCCCCGTGAGCGGGTCCGCGGCGTCGTGCGACCAGTGGTAATGGATGATCTCTCCGCCGCGGGAAGGATGGCGGCGGGTAAGCGAGCCCTTCTTGAACGCCCCCGCGCCGCCGTAGGTGTCGCACGCAAAGATGCCTCCGCCGAAGCCGCAGTTGCCCCGCCGCAGGCGATCCAGGCACGCCGCGAGGTACGCCGCCAGCGTGGCGCGATCGTGGATGTAGCCGATAGAGAAGTTGCCGACGAAGATCACGTCCGCCGGGTCGCCGGGCGCATCGGTGCCGGTGGCGTCGGCTGAAACAAGCCGGAGGCGGCTATCAACGCCCTCGGCCCGGGCCTGCTCGATCGCACGCTGCAGCGCGGCGGGGTCGAGGTCGATGCCGATGGCCCGCGCTTCATCGCCGCGGCTCTTGCCTTCCGCCGCCCAGCGCCGTCCGATCGCCGCGGAGCCGCAGAAATCCTCGCGCAGCACCAGCGGCTGCGCGGCGTGCGCGGCGTACAGAAACGCCACCACGTGGCGCGGCGATTGGACGCACAGTTCGTAGCACTCCAGCGGGGTGAGCATGCGGTGCGGCAGAGTATCCGCGGCTAGCAGCCGCCGTTCTCCCACGCCGCGAAGAACGTGGAGACGTCCACGCCGTCCACGCCGCCGTCGAGGTTCACGTCGGCCGATGCATCGCCGTTTTCCCAGGCGGCGAAGAAGTCGCTGACGTCGCCGCCGTCGATGCCGCCGTCCTGGTTGAAGTCCGCGGGGCAGAACGGGGGCGCGAACTCGACGAGGACGCTGCCGGGGCCGTAGACGACGCTCGCGTTCCCGGGGATGTCGAGCGTTGAAAACTCGCCGATGATCGACTCCGCGTGCAGCACCTCAAACTGAATCCCCTCGGGCGCGTAGCCGTCGATCAGTCGTACGCGGAGCGTGCCGCCCAGGGTGGCGGCTCCCTCAACGGTCAGCCGGTCGTACTGGGCGCCGGGCAACTCACCGCCGATCTCGATTTCCAACGCCGCGTTCTCACCCTGGGTGTACCCGGCGCTTCCGACGACATTCGTGACGGTGATCATGCCCGGCGATTGGCCGGGCGCGACGGTGCCGCCCTGGTTGTTCAGAGAGCCACGGACCTGGCCCGAGCCCTCGAGTCGCCCGCCGGTCAGCATCATCGGGTAATCGGAGTAGCGACCACCGATCATGCCTCCGTTCAGGATCGTCCGGCCCGATTGCTGCACGAAGTTGGTGACGTACAGATCTCCGGCGGACGCTTCCACGACGCCCTGATTCACGAACGGCAGATCGATCTGTGTGATCCCGCCGTCGTACTTCCCGAACCGGCCCAGGTTCGTGAACTGACCTTGCGAGAAGTCCGCGCCGCCGAGAGAGCCGGTCCCCAGGCATGCAATGACGCCGTCGGCCTCGTTGGTGATCGACGCGGCGGCCGAAACGCCGATGTTCCCCGCGAGCCATGAGAGCGCCCCGGAGTTGCTCAGCATCCCTTGGTGAGCGACGACATCGGACTCGATCCTGGCGGCGCAGCCCGAGGCGATCCTTGTGAGGCCGGCGCCGTTGAATGTCGGGGGCAGCGAGTACGAATCGGTGACCACCAGCGTTCCGGCGCCGGTGCGAACGCCCGGGCCGCTCAGACGCCGCACGGTGGCCGTTGCGTTCGGCAGCACGTCGATCGCTCCGGGCACCTGCATCTCTCCGTCACCGCCTACAGCGACGTTGCCCAGTTGCGCCGTCGAAACGATGGCGAACACGCATCCGGCATCAACCGCGACGGTCCCGTTCAGTAGCGAGGGTCCGATGAGTTCCAGAGTGCCCGTTTGCACCCGCACCACGCCGTTGTTGACGAAGTCCACGCCGATGCGGGTGGCGCCAAAGCCGCCGTTCTTGTGGAACAGCCCGGCGTTGAAGAAGTGACCCGCCGCGATGATGCCGCGGATCTCGCCATTGCCCTGCGCCAGGAACGTTGCTCCGGCCCGGTTGCGCAGGTACCCGCCGGGGAAGTTCTCCGAGTTGGCCGTGTCGATGTAGAATGTTTGATCGCCGCGCCAGAGCAAGGCGGCCTCGTTCCGCAGGTCGCCGGTCACAATCACGGTTGAGTCCGGGTCCACGGTCATCGCCGACTCCATCTCGTGGTACCCCACGTCGAACGAGGCCGAAGCCCCCGTGGGCACCGTGACGGTGCCCGCGTAGGTGTGGGTGCCGTGGCGGAACGTGCCGCGTGCGAGCACCGGGCCGCCGTAGTACGCGAAATCCGAGACGTCGGCGTTGTGCTGGACCGTGAAGGCCGACGTCGTGATCAGGCTCCGGACCGGGTCGGCGTAGTTGAGCGTGACGCTCGCCACTGCGATGAAGACATCATCGCCAACGCCCGGCTCCCGGGGGCACGAGTGGCACGTCTCGGAGACGAAGGTGCCGGAATCCCAGTTGTTGAAACAGAAGCACGACACCGGCGGCACGAAGTTGGAGCAGCTCCCATGCCAGTTGAGCGTGCCGCACGAGTTGTCGAAAGAAATGGTTTGAGCAGACGCGGTGAAAGCCCACGCCGCGACGAGTAATCCCACGAGTTTCATCGAAGCCTCCGGATAGGTGTTGTTACCTAATGTACCGAGAACCACCCGCGCATTCAATCAAATCAGCGGGCCCGGCTGCGGATTACACGACCCGTGGCGTCAAGGCTTAAGCGGGGCTGTTTTATCGCTCCGTGGAATTCGCCAACGGCAGATCACGCATCACGAAGCGTGCGTTTGGATGCACCGGTCGACGCGCCGCAGGCTGCTCGACTTGCCCAGGACCGCCATCGTTTCTCCCAGCCCGGGGCTGACTCCCGCGCCGGTGAGCGCCACGCGCAGTGGTTGGGCGATGCCGCCGGGGTTGGGCATGCCCTTCTCCTTGGCGAAGCCGTCGATCGCCGCGGTGATCGCTTCTGGGGTCCAGGGCTCCACCGCGTCCAGTCGCGTGCGGAACTCCACGAGCAGCTTCATGCCCGCGCGGTCCGCGCCCAGCAGGTTCTTCTCCACCGCCGCTGCGTCGAAGGTGTACTCGTCATCGCCCACCAGCGCGAACGCGGCGGGGCGGAGCGCATCGCGCAGCGTCTTGGCCCGGGGCTTGAGCGCCCCGGCGAGGACCGTCAGTTGCTCGGCCGAGAGCCGGGACGCCCTGGCGTGCTGATCGGGCTCAAACTCCGCGAGCCATTCCATCCATCGGCGGGCGAACTCCGCGGCGGTCAGCGCCCCGATCGCCTCGGCGTTGAAGGAGAGCAGCTTGTTGCGGTCGAACTTCGCGTTGGCCTTGCCGATGCGGGCGAGATCGAAGTGGTCGGCGATGAACGCCGCGTCGAACTTCTCCAGGTCCTTGCCGTCGGGGGTCTTGAGGCCCGGGTTCCATCCCAGCAGCGCGAGGAAGTTCACGATCGCCCCGGGCAGGTAGCCGTTGCCCCGGAAGTCGCTCACTTCGATCTCCGGCAGGGCGATCTTGAGGTGCCGGGCGATCCGCTCGGCGGTGTCCAGGGCGTCGTTGTCGGCCGCGATGAAGCCGGTGAGGGCCGCCGCGTCGATCCCCAGCGTCATCGCCAGCGACGCGGGGGTGAGCGAGGGGTCCTTCTGTATCGCGGCCTTCAGCGAGGCGCGGGCGATTTTGGCCTTGTCGCGTTTGCTCATCTTGCTGCCGTCCATGTTGAAGATGAGCGGCATGTGCCCGTACAGAGGGGTGCGGAAGGGGGCGCCGGTGTCGGTGCGGCGCAGGGCCTTCTGCATCGCCACGTGGCGGGGCGTGTTGGCCAGGTGCTCCTGCGCGCGGAGCACGTGCGTCACGCCCATGAGCTCGTCGTCGATCACCACCGCGAAGTGGTACGTGGGCATGCCGTCGGCCTTGCGGATGACAAAGTCGTCCAGCTCGCCCGGCGCGATCTTCACGTCCCCCAGCACCTGGTCGGGCACGATGATCTGCTCGTGGGGCGCGAGGAAGCGCACCACGTGCGCATCGCCGCGGCAGGCCTGCTGCCAGCGATCCTCGTTGAACACGCCCGGCTGCACGTCGGCGGGCCGCTCGTAGCGGTACGTCTTCTTGGCCGCCGTCGCGGCCTTGCGCTTCACCTCAAGCTCGTCGCCCGTTTCGAACGCGGGGTACGCGCGCCCGGCTCGCACGAGCGATTCGATGTACTGGTTGTAGAGCGAGAGCCGCTGGGCCTGGAAGAACGGCCCGACGTGCCGCGGGTCCCCGCCGATGGGGCGCTGCCCGCCCAGGTGGCGCAGCACGGGCCCCTCGTCCCACTCGATGCCCAGCCACGCCAGGTCCTCCATGATGCCCCGCGCCGATTCCTCGCTGCTGCGGGCCAGGTCGGTATCCTCGATGCGCAGGATGAACTTGCCGCCCGTGCGCTTGGCGAAGGCCCAGCAGAAGAGCGCGGTGCGGGCACCGCCGATGTGCAGGTGCCCGGTGGGCGAGGGGGCGAAGCGTGTGACCGTGAGGCCGGAGTGTGTTGAGTCGTTCACGAGTGTGTCCGTGGGAGGAAGTTCGATGGTATTTCGCGCCCGCCCCGCGGGCGCGGGCTGTCACCCCGCGGCCGCTCGCCCGTTGGCGGGGCGGCCGCGAAGCATGAGCCGTTGAACGCCGGTGCGGTTCAGCCCGCCGCGGGAGCGATGGACTGGATGTGCACGTCCCGCAACTGGGTGGCCGGCACGGGCGAGGGGGCCTTGGTGAGCAGGTCGGCGCCGGTCTGGGTCTTGGGGAAGGCGATGACGTCGCGGATGTTGTCGGTGCCCAGGAAGTTCATGACCAGCCGGTCCAGGCCGAAGGCGATGCCCGCGTGCGGGGGCGCGCCGTAGGACAGGGCCTCGAGCAGGAACGAGAACTTCTCCTTGGCCTGCTCGGGCGTCATGCCCAGCAGCTTGAAGACCTTGCTCTGCACCGCGCGGTCGTGGATGCGGACGCTGCCGCCGGCGATCTCCTGGCCGTTGAGCACGATGTCGTAGCCGGCGGAGACGATCCCCTCGATGATCACTTCGTCCTCGGTGTCGGCGTCGAGGAATGCCTGCATCTGGTCGTCGCGCGGGCTCGTGAAGGGGTGGTGCATCGCGACCCACTTGCCGGTGTCCTTGTTGCGTTCGAACATCGGGAAGTCCACGACCCACAGGAAGTTCCAGGGGCCGCCCTCGGCGCCCGGCTTGGGAACCATGCCCATGTCGCGGGCGACCTTCTGGCGGAGTTCGCCCATGGCCTTGGTCGCCACCGAGTACGCGTCGGCGATGAACAGCACCGTGTCGAGGGGCTTGAGGGACAGGGCGGCGAACAGTTCTGCCTTCACCGCTTCAAGGTGCTTGGCGATGCCGGTCTCGAACGCTCCCGAAGCGTTCACCTTCACGACGGCGACGCCGCCCGCGCCGAAGCCGCCGACGAAGGGCGTGTACCCGTCGGTCATCTTGCGCGAGAGCTTCTCCGCCCCGCCGGGGACGACCATGGCCTTGACCACGCCCCGCTTGCTGTTGAACCTGGGACGGTCCTGGCCCTTCTCCAGCGTCTCCTTGAAGAAGGTGATCTCGGTCTTGGCGGCGATCTCGGAGATGTCCTTGATCTTGAGGCCGTAGCGGGTGTCGGGCCGGTCGATGCCGTAGTCCTCCATCGCTTCCCGGTACGTCATGCGCTGGATCGGGGGCACGGTGTAGCCGGTCATCTCGCCCCACAGGCGGCGGACGAACCCCTCCATCATCTCCATCACCTGGTCGCGCCGCACAAAGGACATCTCCAGGTCGATCTGCGTGAACTCGGCCTGCCGGTCGGCGCGGGGGTCCTCGTCGCGGAAGCAGCGGCAGATCTGCATGTAGCGGTCGCAGCCGCTCACCATCAGAATCTGCTTGAACAACTGCGGCGACTGCGGCAGCGCGTAGAACGTGCCCGGCACGTGCCGGCTGGGCACGATGAACTCGCGGGCGCCCTCGGGCGTGCTCTTGTACAGGATCGGCGTCTCGATCTCGAGGAAGCCGTTCTCGTCGAAGTACTTGCGGGTGACCTGGTAGAGCTTGTGCCGCGTGCCCAGCACCTTCTGCATCGCCGGGCGGCGCAGGTCGATGTACCGGTAGCCCATCCGGAACTCTTCGCCGGGCAGCTTGCCCATGTCGTCGGGCAGGAAGGGCGGGTTGTCGGTCTTGGCGAGCACCTCGAGCGACGTGACCACGATCTCGACCTTGCCGGTGGCGAGCTTGGGGTTCTCGCCGCCTTCGCGGACGCGGACCTTGCCCTCCACGGCGATCACGTCCTCGTTGCGCAGCTTGCGCGCGGCGTCCATCATCTCCGCGGTGACGCCGTCGCCGGGATCAAAGACCAACTGCGTGATGCCGAAGCGGTCGCGCAGGTCGATGAAGGCCAGGCCGCCGTGGTCGCGGTAGGAGTTGACCCAGCCGTTGAGGCGGACGGTGGCGCCGACATTGGAATCGCGGAGTTGGCCGCAGGTGTGCGTGCGGATGAGCATGGAGGTTCCTTGGGGTGTTCGAAGGGGACAAGTATAGGGATAAGGCTTCGCGGACCGGGCTTTGGGGGCCAGGAAGTCGTGCTCGCCGCTCCAGCGAACCGTGAAACGCTTTCATGGGGCTCCGCCGCGGGATGTGCTTGACTTATCCGCCGTTTTCGGTAGGCTACAACGGTCCGCACCTCTCCGGAGTCTTCCGATGCGCCGCCATTGCTTCGTGCTGGGCCTGTTCGCCTCCGCCGCGTGCCACGCCCAGTGCACTCCCACCTATCACGGCGAACTCGGCCTGCCGGGGCTGGGCGACGGGTACGCGGACCCGATGATCTCCTGGAACGACGGCCGCGGCGAGTCGTTGTACGTCGGCGGCTCCTTCTCCGAGATCGGCGGCGCGTTCATCAACCTGCTCGCGAAGTACAACGCGTCCAACGACACATGGTCTCCGCTGGGCAGCGGCCTGAGCACCGGGTTCACCAACGGCTTTCTCGCGTCGATGGTCCCCTGCCGCCTGGGCAGTTCCAACGGCGCCGAGCGGCTGATCGTCTCGGGCCGTTTCACCAGCGCGGGAGGCGTGCCGGGAACGGAGGCTATTGCTGCCTGGACCGGCCAGCGATGGGAGGCCATGGGCCTGACCGTTCCTGCCGGCAACGCGATCTGGGACATGGTGGTGGGGGACATCGGTCAGGGGCCGCGGCTGTTTGTCGCCGGCGGTTTCGGCATCCCGTTCGGCGGCATCGCGCAGTACGACGGCCAGACATGGAGCCCGGTGGGCACCGGGGTGGGCATCGCCGGGGCCTTCAGCCCCTACATCGCTGATCTGGAGATCTTTAACGACGGTTCCGGCCCGGCCCTGTACGCCGTGGGCCGATTCGACACCATCGACGGCGTGGCGACGCAGCTCGCCGCGAAGTTCAGGAACGGCCAGTGGTCCCGCATCGGCTTGGGAATCTCGCGGCTGGGAGATGCGCTCAAGTATCTGGACGCCATGACGGTGTATGACGACGGCACAGGCCCGGCCCTGTACGTGGGCGGCACGCAGTTCGGCATCAACACCGTCGCCGGATCGACCAATGTCGCCAAGTGGAACGGATCGGCGTGGACCAAGTCGGGCCAGGTGCTGGGCACCGGCCGAGTGTCGGCGCTGCGGGGTTGGAACGATGGCTCGGGGCCGGCCCTGTACTTCGCCGGCACGGCTTTCCCGGGGATCAACAACTTCGGCAAGCTCGTGGCCGGTCAGTGGGTGTCTGTTGATGGCAGCCTGCGGGATTCATCGACCCCCAACTCCGCCACCAGCGGCAACTGGCCCAGCGCGTTCGGCCTGGCCGAAGTGGGGGGCAATCTATTGATAGGCGGGAGTTTCATCACCATCGGCCCGGTGGCCGCCCGAGGCGTGGCGACGCTCCAGGCCTGCTGCCCTTGCCCCGCCGATTTCAACCGGGATGGAAGCGTCGACGGCAGCGATGTCGAGTCCTTCTTTGTCGCCTGGAATCGGGATGGAAGCGTCGACGGCAGCGACGTCGAGTCCTTCTTTGTCGCCTGGCAAGCCACCGATCCCCGTGGCGACACCGACTGCAGCGGCGGTGTGGACGGGAGCGATGTGGAGGCATTTTTCAGGGCTTGGGAGGCTGGCGGATGCTAGTGGCTTTGAAGTTGGTGTTTTTCCGACTTGCGGGTGGCCCCGAATAGGTGGGTGGTGTAAAATTTTACAACATCCCGATTCGTTCCCTCCACGCGATCCACCCCAGGAGATTATTCGATGCGCACTTCCGTCCTTTTGCTCGCGGCGTTGCTCACCGCGTCGGCCCACGCTCAGTGGTCGAGCGATCCCAACACCAACCTCGTGATCGCGGACCGCCCCAACGGGCAAGCGACGCCCAAGGTGCGGATCTTTTCCGACGGCAGTTGCGCCGTGAGCTTCATCGGCAACGTCGGCAACGGATTCGACACCTTCCTCCAGCGTCTGGACCGCGGCGGCTCCGAAGTGTGGGCCCACAACGGCATCATGGTGGATGACTCGCACTACTCCTCCTCGCAGGATTACGGATTCGATATCGACGCCGACGGCAACATGTACCTGGCGTTCCGCAACGATACCAGCGGCGTGATCCAGGTCGGCGTGCAGAAGATCAGCCCCGCCGGCGTGCCCCAGTGGAACGGCGGCGCGGCGGTGCTCGTCACCAGCGTCGCGAGCAGCATCTTCATCGGCAACCCGCACCTGTGCGTCACGAGCGACGGCGGCATCGCCGTGGGCTGGTCGCAGAACTCGGCGATCGGCGTGCAGAAGCTTGATTCGAACGGCGCGCGCCAGTGGGCCGCGGGCGGCATCGTCCTGACCCCGACCACCGGCAGTTACTCGTTCGCCGAAATAAAGCCCGGCGAGGACGGCTCGGCCATTGCCCTGTGGGTCCGCCCCACCGGCAACATCAACAGCCCCCGTCACCTGTATTCACAGAAGTTCGCCGCGGACGGCTCGCAGCTCTGGAACTCCGGCAACCCCCGCATCGTGTACGACGGCGGCAGCGTGCAGAACGGATACTTCCCCACATTCCATTCTGACGGCGCGGGCGGCGCGGTCTTCGGCTGGTACGAGAACAGCGGCAGCCGCTACGCCCGCGTGCAGCGCATCGATTCCTCCGGCACGGAGCTCTACGCTCACAACGGCGTCCCTTCCGCGATCACCGCCGGCCGGATCCACCTGGACCCCTCCATCGCATTCAACGCCGCCACCGGCGAGATCTTCATGCTCTGGAACCAGTCGACGACCGGCACGCAGAGCACCTGGGGCACCTACGCCCAGAAGTTCGTGAACGGCGAACGCCAGTGGTCCGACGACGGCGTCGAGATCGTCGGGCTCACCAGCGCCCAGACGTCCTTTGCCCGTTGCGTTCTGAGCGGAGACGGCATGATGGGCTTCTGGTTCACCAAGCCCGGCTTCACTGCCACCCCCCTCACGGTGCGCGGCACACGCCTGAGCAACTCCGGCGAGTTCGTGTGGTCGCCCCGCATCCTGGAAGTCAGCCCCACGCTCAGCGACAAGGGCCGGCTCGACGCCGCGTCTTCGCCGCAGGGCTGTGCGTACGTCGTGTGGCACGACTCGCGCACCGGCAATCAGAATGTGATGGGCCAGAGCATCATGCCGGACGGCACGCTGGGCGCCTGCCCGGCCCCCTGCCCGGCCGACTACAACATGGACGGCGGCGTTGACGGCGCCGACGTCGACGCGTTCTTCACCGACTGGGAGGCCGGCTCCTCGAACGCCGACGTCAACGGCGACGGCGGCACCGACGGCGCCGATGTTCAGACCTTCTTCATCGCCTGGGAAGCCGGCGGATGCTCCTGAGGCCGTAAGACGTGATTCAACCGCGTGGGGGGTGATCCGCGCGCGATATACGTTCCCGCGTGTGTGATCGACAGACCGCGTACGAGAGACCCCGGCGTCGAACGCCGGGGTTTTTATTTCGGTTGATCGGTTGGTGCTACCCGTGGGCCGGCAGCCGCGGGGCCTCGAACGCCACCACGTACTGGAAGCACACCACCGGGTACGCCAGCTTCAGGCGGAAGACGCGGAAGTCGTCCATGTTGTAGCCGAGCTGGGAGCTGACGCGGTCGATGATGCCCGTGTACTTAGGGACCTCGGGGACGAGGAAGCGGTTCTCGTTCTCCGGCACGAGCGCCGGCGACTCGCCCGCGGAGGTTCTGTCCGCGTCGCGGTCGCGGTCGTTGGGGTTCGCCGGGCCCTTGGCCCCGGGGTTGAACACCAGCAACTGCGGGCGGCCGTCGGGGAAGATGTCCTTGTGCACGATCGCGTCGCACACCAGCGTCTGCGCGGGGATGTCGACAAACAGCGACACGCCCCTCAGCGGGCTCTGCGGCGTGCCGTAGCGGGGCGAACCGCGCGGGTTGTGGCTCGCGGCGAGCATGTCCATCACGGCGTGCTTGCCCAAACGGTCGTGCAGCAGGCAGTGGCGCAGCTGCCCGCCCACCACGCTGGTCTCCACCCGCGCCGCCTCGTGCGTGTAGAACTCTTCCAGCGAGATCGGGCGGTACGAAGCCCCCTGCTGGCTCTGAGGGTCGGGGTAGGGCGCGCCGCACGTGTAATAGACCTGCGTGTCGGCCCGGAGGCGCCGCATGCCCAGCGCGCCGTGGATCGTCGTCACCGCGACCGAGTCGTCGTGGCCGGGCGAGGGCGCGAACATCATCGTCGTCAGCCACGTGCCCGTCTCGACGCCCAATATGCGTCGCATGCCGCGGAACACATCGGCCCGCCCCGACTGGTCCAGCCGCGCCCGCAGCGTGCGGGACTTGCCGCCGATCGCCGCGGAGAGCGCCGCCCGAGTGCCGATGTGATCGGGGATGAGCGCCGCGAACCGATCGATCGCGGCGCGGGCCTCAGCCACCAGGCGCGGGTCCACGCCCAGCGCCGCCGCCGCCGCCACCACCGCGCGGAGCGACTCCGGCCCGGGGACCGCTTCCAGCACTTCGAAATGATCCGACCGATCCAGCGAGCCCAGCAGATTGCTCACTGTCACGCGGCTCAACCCCAGCCGCTGCGCGAGCGCCGTCGGCCGGTGCGGCGCGCCCGGCACCGTCTCCAGCAGCGCGCGGACAGAAGTCACCAGGGAACCGGCGACACCGCTGACATCGGGCGCTGTGGGCGGGGAGACCATTGTCAAACTCTACGTTATGAAGGTTTTATTCGCAAGGCGATCGTATGTCGACAAGTTGTAAATATTTACGACCGAGGATGCCAGTGGCTCTTAAGCGGGTTAGCCGTGAGCCCGCCTGTCCTCTGGAGCGTCGCATATCCGCATTTCCAAACAAAATGCAATCGAGCCGGAAGGAATCCGGCGGCGCATCGCCCCCAATGAACAACTCGACACCGGCACCGTGTTTGGTGCCGGCATCGAGTTGTTGCGTGTGTCAAAAGAGTTGTTGGAATCAGCGGCGAGAACGCCGCCGCGATCCCGCGAGCAATCCCAGCAGCACCGAGCAGGCCGCCGGCGCCGGAACCGCCGTCACGCTGACATTGTCAACGCCCATGTTGAAGAAGTTGACGTTGTCGGTCTCGGCGAAGCGCAGGCGGATCGTCTCGCCCGCGTGCGCCTGGAAGAGGGCGGTCACGTCGAAGGACATCGCGTTGTACCCCGTGACCGCCGGCGTCTGCGCCGTGGTCTGGAAGAGGTTCTGGAGCACATCCCCCGCCGCGACGCTGAAGGCGTCGGCGGTGGTGGTCATGAGGTCGACCCGGGCCTGCTGGTTCAGGTTGGTGCCGCCCGCCGGGTTGGTCAGGGCCCAGTCCAGCGAGTTGATGTTGAAATAGGTCCCCGCGCCGTTGTTGAGGAACAGCGAGAAGGCCACGCTGGCGCTGGTCACGCCGACGGGAATCGTGAAATCCTGGTACAGCACGTGCGCCCCGCCCGCGCCCGAATCGGTCATCGCGGCGTTGATCCCCTCCGGCGGGGCGGGCACATCGAACCCGTTGACGGGGCTCAGCGCGCCCGACTGGACGAAGAACGTGCCGTCGCTGCCGATCTGGTCGGCCGTGGTCCAGCCGGTGAGGCCGGACTCGAAGCCGCCGTTGACGAGCGCGGCGTTCGCGGCGCCCGCGAGGGCGCACGCGATCGCCGTGGCGGCAGGCAGGTGGTTGGTGATGGAAACTGTCTTCATGATGCTCTCTCCCTCTGGCGGTGTGTCACGGACGCCGACGAATCACGTAGATGACGTTGTCGGTATTGGAAACCACGTACAGGTTGCCGTCCGGGCCCTGCTGGATGTCCGGCGTGATGCCGAAGCCCTTGCCGATCTGCAGACTCTCGCTCTCGGTGCCGTCGAACTTCTGGGCGCGGAAGAGGTTGTCCGCCACGTGGTCGGCCAGACGCGGGTCGGCGCTGACGTCCACGTGCAGGCGGTCGGGGGTGAGCCGCAGGCGGTAGAGGCTGCCGCCGTTGGCGCCGACCTGGGCGAACCCGCGGGCCGAGCCGATCCACAGCGTGCCGTTGTACTCTGCGCCCAGCGCGTTGCCGGTGACGAACGCCGCGCCGGCGGGGCCGATCTCGTACTTCCAGCTGAACTCCGGATCAACGTAGAAGGCGCCCGGCAGCATCAGCATGCGGCTCTTGGCCACCGACGCGGTGTACGCGATGCGGGTGGGGGGGTAGCGGACCTGCTGCACCGCGCTGCCGAACTGCGTGGTCTCGATCGCCTTGAACTCCGCGAACCGCGAGAGCGGGCCGGCCAACTGCACCCAGCCGCCGTTCATGCCGCGGACCACGCGGTTGAGCTCGCTGAACGCGTCGTCGGCATTCTCCGCCTCCCACAGCGCGCCGCTGAACGGATCGAACGTCATGCAGAAGCCGTTGCGGTGGCCGTACGAATACACCTTCTGGATGTTCGCGCCCACCTCGCCGCCGATCGCCGCGCCCGCTCCGAAGAACGGGTTGTCGGCCGGGGTGCTGCCGTCGGTGTTCAGCCGCAGGATGACGCCCGAGAGGTGGGCGTTGTCCGGTGCGGGGCCGCCGAAGGTGTCGTCGGTGAACGGCGCGGTGAGGAACGGGCCGTTGGCCAGGTTCTGCATCCAGCCGCGCCGGCCCTGATCGCCGAAGAAGTAATACAGCTTGCCGTCGGGCCCGAAGCGGATGACCCCGCCGTTGTGGTTGCCCTGGGCGTTGGCGTTCGTGCTGCCGGGGTGCCCGGGAACGGGGGTGTTGTCCGTTTGCAGCGACCGCATGCGGATCAGGTTGTTCGCCTGCGTCAGCGTCGCGCCGTCCCAGACGAAGCGGTCGACGCGGTTGCCCATCAGCGGCACGTTCAGGACCGCCGCTGTGTCCGCGCCCGTGCTGCTCTCGGTCCAGCACAGGTACACCGATGGGTCCTT
Source organism: Phycisphaerales bacterium (assembly GCA_044222845.1). Lineage (GTDB taxonomy): Bacteria > Planctomycetota > Phycisphaerae > Phycisphaerales > UBA1924 > UBA2402. The sequence goes on along the minus strand of JBGAMO010000081.1, from coordinate 1,839 downwards.
GGGAAAGCCGGGGCTGAGCGCGATGCTCAACAGCCCGCGTTCGGAGCTGGAGTTCACGGCCAAGTCCAGCACGGGGGCGGCCTGCAGCACCCCGTTGGTGACGCGCTTCACCTGCCCCGAGGCCTTCTCGAGCACGAGAATGTCGTTGCGCCCGATGAACGCCATGCCGATGGGCTGATTGAGCCCGCCCACGAAGACCGAGGCCTCAAGGTTGGGGTCCAGCATCGTGAGCGGGGTGGTATCGGCGAGGGTGCTTCCGCCGAGCGACGCGCCCGCAAGCAGCGTCGCAACCTTGATTGCACCAAGCCCGCCGATCGCGCGGCCCCGCGGGTGAGGCGGCGTGGGGCGTGCGCGCTCGGACACTACGTTCTTCGCTGTGGTCTTGCTCATTCGCTCCTCGATTCGTACTGGGCAAGACCGGCGTGAGACGAACGATTTCTTCCCGGCGAGTGAGCGCCGCGACGGAAGAAACGCCGGTCTTGCCCACACCCCAATGTCCCGCGGGACATGGCGCATTGCAAACTGTGTGTCCGCACCCCTCGTTACCGCGACCTGGTATGGATCGCCATCTCCAGCCACGCGTCGGCCTTCGCGGTCTCCGCACGCACCACGGTCCACTTGCGTCCGGCGTTGTGCTGCGCGATCGCCCAGAGCACGCGGCAGATCAGCCGCCGCGCCGCGCCCCCGGTCCGCTGCGCCAGCGCCCGCAGCACGCGGGGCCCGGCCTCGTGGATCAGTTGATCCTCCAGCGAGACGAACACCTCGACCCCGCCCGGGTCGCCCTGCCGCCCCGCGCGCCCCGCCAACTGCCTGTCCACACGCGCCTCGTCGTGCCGCTCCGTGGCGATCACCAGCAGCCCGCCCGCGGCCCGGCTCTCCGGCGTCAGCCGGATGTCCGTGCCGCGACCGGCCATGTTCGTCGCCACCGTCACCGCCCCGTGATGCCCGGCCCGCTCGATGATCTGCGCTTCCTCGGCTTCGCGGGTGGCGTTGAGGATCTGGGCGGGCACGCCCCGATCCATCAGGAGCCGACCCATGCGCTCCGAGGTGATCACGCTCCATGTGCCCACCAGCACCGGCCGGCCGCCGCGGTGCGCCTCCGCCGCCCGGTCCGCGGCCGCCTGCAGTTTCTGCTCCTGCGTGTCGAACACGCGGTCGGGCGAGACCTCGCGGATCACCGGCTTGTGCGTGGGGATCGGCACGCACGCCAGGCGGTACCACCGCCACAGCTCCGGGGCCACCTCGCGCGCCGTGCCCGTCATGCCGCTCAAGCGCTTGTACCGCTGGAAGAAGCCCTGGTAGCTGGTGCGCGCCGTCACGTGCGTTTCCGCCGAGACTTCCACGCCCTCTTTGGCCTCTACCGCCTGGTGCAGGCCCAACTGCCACTGCCGCCCCGGCAGCACGCGCCCCGTCGAGCGATCGACGATGACGACCTTGCCCTCCTCGTTCACGATGTAGTCACGCCCGCGCTGGTGCAGGTCCTTGGCGGTCAGGGCCCGGATCATCAACTCTTCGCGCCGTCGCGGCCCGGCCCAGAAGGGCGGCAGCGTCCGCGCCGCTTCCGTCAGCTTGTCGCGCCCCGCCTCGGTGAGCTTCACGTGCCGCAATCGCTCGTCCGCGATGTAGTGCTCGCCCTGGATCATCTGCCGCGCCAGTTCCGCGGCCATCAGGTAGTGCTTCGCCGCGCCTTCGTCCGCGTCGCCGTGCTGCGCGATGATCGCCGGCGTCACCGCCTCGTCGATCAGCACGCTGTCGGCCTCGTCGATGATCGCGAAGTTCAGTCCCCGGTGCACCACCTTGGTGTGCCAGTTGGGGTCCTGCTCGCGCGTTCCTTTCGCC
>JBGAMO010000265.1:0-3230 GCA_044222845.1 Phycisphaerales bacterium | reverse complement strand
AAACAGTCGGATATTCCGGGGGAGTCAGAAAGGGAACGCCATGAAGAGGCTGGGAGTTGCGGCGCTGATGCTGGTCGGTGTGGCGGTGGGCTCGGCGCGGGCCGATGTGCTGACTATTCCGCTCAACGACACGAACGCGGCGGACAACTTCCTCTACAACAACGATCCAACCGCGAACTTCGCGCCGAATCTTCTTTATTACTACGACGAGCGCGGCACCTCACTCGACAAGGGTCGGCCGTTGATCCGATTCAATCTGGCCACGTTGCCCCCGTGCGCGACGATCAACAGCGTGCAGTTGCAGATCTGGGTTCAGGATTACAACTACTTTGATGCCAACAACTCAAACGCGGTGGTTCCGTGGGAGTTTGCGGCGCACCAGATCCTGGTGGACTGGACCGAGACGGGCTCCAGCTGGCTTCAGCGCTCGGCGGGCAATTCTTGGTCCGCCCCGGGGATGGCGGCCGGGATTGACTACGCTGCAACGCCCACCGCGACCACGACGCTTAGTGTCTCGAGTTGGACCTCGGGCGTGTATGCCGCCTGGGACATCACCGCCCTGTACACCGCTTGGGCGAACGGCACGGCGCCGAACTACGGCGTCTACATTCACGGCCCCACCGGCAATCCGGCGCTCACGGGTCCCAGCGGGGACACGACCGATGGGTACGTCTCTCTGCTCGGATCCGAGTACGCAAATGACGCGCGTCGGCCGCACTTGGTCATCGATTACACGCCCGCCCCCGACGGCTGTATTGCCTGCTGCCTCGCCGGTGGAACGTGCCAGACGCTCTCGAGTGCTGCATGTGGCACCGCCGGCGGCACATCACAGGGGGCCGGGTCGGTCTGTTCACCCAGTCCGTGTGTGGCGGCCACGGGCGCTTGCTGCAGCGGGGCTGCGTGCAGCGTAACCGCGGCTGCCGGTTGCACGGGCACGTTCAAAGGCGCGGGCACAACCTGCAACTTCGCGGGCAACCCGGTCACCTGTTGCCGCGCGAACTTCAATCAGGTCGGCGGGGTGACCGTCCAGGACATTTTCGACTTCCTGGCGGCCTATTTCAGCAACGCGCCGACGGCGGACATCAACGGCGTGGGTGGGGTGACGGTGCAGGATATCTTCGACTTCCTGGCCCTGTACTTCGCGGGCTGCGCGTAATCCCGCTGGTCTGGAGCTTCGTTCCCGCGGGGCCGCTGCTCAAGCGGCCCCGCGGCCGTTTTGGCCGGAGTTGCGAGCGAGGGCCAAAAGGAGTTTGCACGCCCTGCGGAGCGGTCCGGAGGGTACAGTGGCCGGTGCAGAGGGCGCTGGGGATGAGATTCGGCTGGGAGCGATCATGGGCGAACCGATCGTTCAACTCGGGGCGACCGACTTTGAAGAGGCGATTGCCCACCTGAGCCTGGTGTTCAACGATCTGAACTTCGCGGAACTTGTTCCGGCCCTGTACTCCCCGACCGATTCGCAGATGAAATGCAACTATGCGATTCGGCGCGGCGGGCGCATCGCGGCGATCGTGGGGCTGTTCCCGATCGACTGGATCGTGGGCGCGGACCGCCTTCGGCTCGCCGGGATCGGCGGGGTTAGCGTGAACCCCACGTATCGCGGCCAAGGCCTGATGCGTCTGTTGATGGATGCGGTGATGCAGGAAGTGCGGAGCGGAGGCTATCACGCGGCCTGCCTGGGCGGGAACCGCCGGCGGTACGCGTACTGGGGATTTGAGAAGGCCGGGGTTGAAGCCAGCTTCCTCGTGACGCCGAACAGCCTTGTGCACACCCTCGATCGCCGGGCGGGCGACGGCTTTCGTCTGGATGTCGCTGGAGAGGCGGATGCTCCCGACTTGAGGCGGTGGTACGAATCGCAACTGATCCGCTGCGGGCGGAGCGAACGATCGTTTGGCAGGCACATTCGCAACTGGCGGCGGACGCCTGTGGTGGTGCGTGACGAGCGGGGGAGCGTCGTCGCGTACGGATGTATGGATGCGAAGGATGACAGTTGTGTCGAACTCTGCGTCGCGGATGTGCGGGCGATCGATGGGTTCCTTTTTCATCAGGTTCTCGGTACCGGCAGGCCGTTGCGGGTGACGCTGCCGCTCCTCCAGACGGATGTGTTCCGCCGCGTGTCGGAGCTGGCCGATGACGTCTCGCTGATCGAGGCGAGCAACTGGCGGATTTACGACTGGCCGGCGGTGCTGGGGGCGTTGCTGCGCGTGAAGCAGAGCGTGGAAGGGTTGTCAGCCGGATCTTGCGTGCTCCGGGTGGGTTCGCCGGGTGGAAACGGCGAAACCGAAGGGCTCCGGCTCAGTGTGGATGGGTTGGCACGATGCGAGCGATCGGATGAGCGTCCGGATGTCGAGCTTGAAGCGGGAGACCTGCTCCGATCGATCGCCGGACCGATTTCGGCGAGGATGAATGCCAATGCCGATTGTCTGCTCAAATGGCGTCCGCTCCCTCTCATGATTCCCATGCAGGACCGGATCTGAGGCGGTGGGCGGGCATCAGGCGACCCGTCCGGCCTGCTGCCACATCGGACGGAGATCGACGACCTGGCGCTCGTCGAGCGCGGCGTCGACCCCTAGGCAGGTGATGGCCGAGTCGAGGGCGTGCTCGATGGTGGTCAGGGGTGGGTGGCCGCGGGTGATGGAGGCGGCCATGGCTTGGACAAGTTGGGTGTCGGCGCCGAAGTGGTTGGAGATGTTGGAGGAGACGCTGTACACCACTCGAGGTTCGTTCCACCCGAGTTGTTGCAGTTCCACGCGGCCGGTGTGCAGGTCGGCCCGGATGGCGCCCTCTGTGCCGAGCAGGAGCAGCCGTCGCTCGGGAATCGCGGCCACGCAGTTCGTGTGGAACGATGCGCGTACGCCGTTTTCAAACTCGATGATGGCAACCTGGTGATCGACGATGTCCTTGTCGGCGGTGAAGGGATCCCCTGTCGAGGCGGGCCATTCCTGGAAAGCGGGGCGACCGGCAGGGCTCGGGCCAATCTTGTCGGCGAGGTGACGGTTCTGCGGGACAAAGTAGCGGAGGCCGCCGAAACTGGCGACGAAGCGCGCGCGGCTGCCCACCATCCAGTTGACGATGTCGATGTCGTGGCAGCACTTCTCCAGCAGGTGGGTGCCTGCATTGGCGCGGAGGCGACGCCAGTCCTGGTGGATGAAACCTCCGTGATTGAAGCCGAGTGTTTCGTTGAACTCGAGGCTGATGATCTCGCCGATCCGCCGCTCGTCGAGCAACTGTCT
>JBGAMO010000080.1:0-21429 GCA_044222845.1 Phycisphaerales bacterium | reverse complement strand
AGCGGCGCTTCTTGGGTTTCGTTTCATCACGGCGGCGGCGTCGGCATTGGCTTTTCGCAGCACGCCGGGCAGGTGATCGTGGCGGACGGCACCCCGGCCGCCGCGGCACGCGTGGAACGGGTGCTCACCAACGACCCGATGATGGGCGTCTTCCGCCACGCGGACGCGGGCTACGAGGACGCGATCCGGTGCGGCCGCGACCTGGGCGTGCGGATTCCGATGGCTTGAACTCGCCGCGGACACCTTGAGTTACAGACGCGTGGAAGAAGCGAGCGGGTCTCTTCTCGCGGGCGCGAGCAGGCCGCAGGCCAGCGCTATGCCGACGGCGAAGGTGCCGAAGAGCGTGAAGGTGGCGGCCCACGCGGTCGGCGTGTACCACCTCGTCACGTCAAAGGTCGGCGTGAAGGTCGTGATCGCAATGAAGAAGATCCCGCCCGACACCATGGCCAGCAATCCGAGCCGGACCAGCATGAGCATGGCGACCGCGATGATCGCGCCGATGAACAGCCAGGAGAGCCACGAATCACCGCGAGAAAGCGCCCACAGCGAGGTCTGGATCATCGCATAACACAGCGCCGCGAGCCATCGGACACGCAGCAACATTTTGAGAATGATCAGCGCCAGCAGGAACGTCAGGCTGAACTTGGCCACGTAAGGCAGGATCGAGAGCGCCGTGCCGATCGCCGGAACGACTCCTTGCAGCACGTCGATACCGCGGTCCATGTCAATCCACGGGATTCCGGGCGCCTCGCCTACCCACGGTGCGCTCACGCGGTGCACGAGCGCCACCACCCCGCACGTGACGCCGCCCAACCCCCCCACCGCCACGTGGAGGCCCACCAGCGGGTTCTTCCAGTCGCCGGTCATCAGCCGGCTCCACGCGATCAGAGTCTCGGGCCATTGACGCCGCACGTACGGCTCGACCGCGATGTAGAAGACCCAGAACCAGCTCGCCGTCGGCAGGCTCATCGCGATGACCCTGCACAGCAGGGTCAGTTCGGAGTCCGCGGACCGGGGATGTGTCGCGATCATCCAGTGCGACGCGGCGCACACCGCCAGCATCAGGAAGGCGAGCCTGAACGCGCCGTCGCGGTCGCCCCGGCGAAGACGCAGATTGCGGTAGGCGAGCACCGCGGCTCCGACCGCCGTCGCCACGGACATGATCTCGGCCAACTGCATGCCCCGGAACTCCCACGTGAACCAATCCCGCTGCTGCGGCATCGACGCGGCGAGCCAGTTCTCTTCGACGATCCTGAACGACACCGGCCGGCCTTCGAGGAACGCCGCCTCGACCCGGATCTTCTCCAGCGGGCTCTCGGGATACTCACCGTGCCACGCAGCCCGCACATCCGCGTACACCGGGGGGACACGCACGGGCGGGATCGGGGTGCAGTTCTCGATGTTCAGCCCCGCCAGTTCAAAGAGCTTGGCGAAATCCGGCTTGCCGTCCTTCGTCAACAACGGCTTGGAAATCACGTACGACATCGCACCATCAAGCTTCTCCGCGGGGGTGTAGAACTGCAGTTCGCGAAGCCTGCCCTTGGGATCAAGCCGCAGCATCGCCATCCCGGGGACATCGAACGGGGGGTCGTAAAAGGTGACGACCTGATCGATCGCCTGGGTGACCAATGGCTTGGGGCTGACGCGATACCAGAAGTCGATCGCCGCGGGCCGGGTGAGCGCGAGCCGGTTCCACTTTGACTCCGACTTGCCGTCGTGCCGGATCATGTCGATGTACTCTTCGTACAAGTCGAACGCGTACGCCCGGTAGGGAGTCGTCGCCTCTATGCCCAGGGACTCCAGGGTCTGTTCCGCCTTGTCCGCCAGCACCGCGGCGGGCTTCGTCAACGGGACGGCCTGCAACATCGACGTATGCCCCGCCACAAACATCGCCAGCATCACCGCCGCGAACATCACCGCCGCCAGAACCCCGGCCACGGGGACCGAGATCAACCCGGTCTCGCCCGCCGCGGCTACCTGGCCCGGCGTGGGCGTCTGGCCAGCCATGATGGCCGCCGCGAGGGCGTTTCCACCCGGCAGCATCGCGCTCACCTCGCGCACGTTCGCGGGCCGGCGCTTCGGATCCCGCTCCAGACACCACATGATGGCGCGATCAATCGCGGGGTCCAACTCGGGCACGATGCTGCTGGGAGGTGAGATCGGCTGCTCGTGCATCCGCTCGAGCTCGGCGATGCTCGACGGGCGATACACCGGCTTGCCGGTGAACATCTCGTACAGCACCAGCCCCAGGGAGAAGATGTCGCTCTGCGGAGTGACGCCCTCGCCCCGCAGTTGCTCGGGCGACATGTACGCCGGCGTGCCCGCGCGGTGGCGGTCGCGGCGGACGTCCTCGGTGAGCCCCGCGAGACCGAAGTCCGCGATCTTGACCTCGCCGCTGCCGTCGAGCATGACGTTGGTCGGTTTGAGGTCGCGGTGGATGATGCCGCGTTCATGGGCCCACGCCAGCCCGGCGCAGATCTGGTGGGCCACGCTCAGCGCCTTGTCGGGCGGGAGCCTGCCGATCCGTTTGAGCAGCGTTCCGAACGATTCACCGTCGATGTACTCCATCGAGATGAAGGTGTGTCCGTCGACATCGCCGATGTCGTACACGCGGCACACGTTCGGATGCGTGATCTGCCGCGCCAGGCTTGCCTCGGTCATCAGGCGGCGCATGCCCTCCGCGTCCGCCGCGGCGTGGGACGCGAGGAACTTGAGGGCCACCTGCCCGCCCAAACGCCTGTCCTCGGCGCGGTATACCTCGCCCATCGCGCCTTCGCCGAGCATCCCCTGGATGACGTACCGCTTTCCCAGCGTCTGCCCGGGCGCAAAGCGCTCTCGCCTCGACCCGCGGTCAATGAACTGCACCTCGGTCTTCTCACTCGGGGACGCTGAAACTCGATTGGGCGAAGGAATTGAATCCAGCGGCATCGCCAAGGGTTTGTCGTCATGATCCGGGTCGTTCGCGTCGTTGTGCTGGGCCGCCGGAACAGGCTGCGGCCCGGCCTGAGCGGGCGGTGCCGCAACCCGAGAACCACAGCCCGGGCAGAACTTGGAGCCTTGGGCCAGAGGTGTGTCGCAGTCAGGGCAATGCGTCATCAAAGTTCCCGAAACAGGTCTGGTCGCTCCGGAGTCACGCCGCGGACTCGTCAGTACAATAGTGCCATAGGTGTTCGCACGCCGGCAGGTGTCGGCAATGCTGGAGATAGAAATGCCCGTGTACGAATATGAATGCCCGACCGACGGAACCGTCATCGAGTTGATCCGGCCCATGAACCAGGCCGATGCCCCGGTGCAAGATCCCGAGGGCAAGGGGCGCACTTTCCGCCGCCGCCAGTCCACGTTCAGCACCGGCAAGGCCGGCCCCGCGTCAACTTCGCTCCCCTTCGCGGGCGGCTGCTGCCCGTGCGGCAAGAACAAGGGCGCGTGCGGATCGAGCAACTGACACTGCCCGGGACGCGGACCACGTGGCACGCCATTCGCGTGTGTTCCGGTCGCGTGTCATACGGACTGCAAATCTCCGCCTCGGGACTGGCCGCGTCGCTATACCGCCAAGACGTCTTCGCCAACAACCTGGCGAACATGGACACGGTCGGCTTCAAGCCCGATCTGCCCACCGCCCGCCCCCGCCAGGCGGTGCGTGAGGAAGACCACCTGCCTGACCTGCCGTCCGACGCGTTGCTTGAACGCCTGGGCGGGGGAACGTTGCTCAACCCGAACCTGACGAACTTTGCGCAAGGCGCCACGCGGATCACCGGAAACAACTACGACCTCGCGATCGAGGGCGACGGCTTCTTCATGCTGCAGAGCCAGAGCGACGCGAACTCGCAGCAGGTGCGAGTCTCTCGCGACGGCCGCTTCACCCGAAACGCGCAAGGAAAGCTCGTCTCCGTCAGCGCCGGCCTCCCCGTGCTCGATGAGAGCAACCGCCCGATCACCCTGCCTGATGGGGCGCCCGTCACCATTGGTTCCGATGGCACGATCCGTCAGAACGGAAACGTGATCGCCAAGATCCGGTTGGTGTCCTTCCCCAACCCCCAGTTGCTCGCCAAGGCGGGCGGTGGGACCTTTACCGCGCCCGTCACGGCGTTGAGCGCCCGTTCGACAGCATCGGGCACGATCCGCCAAGGAGCCGTCGAGGATTCCGGCGTCAAGGAAATCACCACGCTGATGGCGATCACCGGCGCGGCACGAGAAGCAGAATCGAATTCGTGGCTCATCCAGCAACACGACCGCCTTTCCGAACGAGCGATCGCGGCCCTCGGACGCATTTCCTGACAGACAACGCTCACAGGACCACGCATGGCCATCAACGCGCTTAACTCAGCAGCCTCCGGACTTTCGGCACTCGACACCGCGCTGGACGTAACCGCCAACAACCTGGCGAACGTCAACACCCCCGGATACAAGGCCAGCCGGACGAACTTCCAGGACCTGCTGTACATCGAGAAGGAGCAGCCCGGAACCCGCAACGTGAACGACGACCAGCGGCCCATCGGCCTGTACGTCGGCCTGGGCGTGAAGGTCTCGGGCACGCAGCTCGAGTTCACCCAGGGCGCTCCGCAGTTCACCGGCCGGCCGCTCGACGCCACGATCGAGGGCGAGGGCTTCTTCCAGGTGGGCGTAGAAGACGCCCTGGGCGGAACCGCATACACCTGAGCCGGCAATCCGCGCTGAACAAGGACGGAGAGCTGGTGATGACGAACGACCAGGGCCGGCGGCTGCAACCGGTTATCTCGATCCCCTCCGACGCCACCAACCTCACGATCAGCAGTGACGGCAAGGTGCTGTACACGGCCCCGGGGGCTACAGAACAGACCGAAGCCGGGCGCCTCGAACTCGCAACGTTCCCCAACCCCGCGGGGCTTCGGCAGATCGGCGAGAACCTCTACTCGCAGACCGACGCCTCCGGCACACCCATCACCGGGGACGCGGGGACGGACCAACGAGGAACCATCCTCCAGGGCTCGCTCGAATCGTCCAACGTCGACCCCACTCGCGAACTCATCGACCTGATCCGCACGCAGCGTGCATTCGAGATGAACAGCCAGACGATCCGCGCCGCCGACGAGTCGCTCCGCACCATCTCCCAGCTCCGCCGGTAATCCGCAGGTCTCGCTATGACGATCCGCACACTCATCCTTGCCGCGAGCCTTCTGCTCACTCCGCACTCCCTGGCCCAGACCACGATCAGTCTGCGGCCCAGCGCCCCCGCTCCTCCCGGCGCAGCGGTGCGCCTGGCCGAAATCGCCGATATCGACGGACCCGACGCGGCGGCGCTCGCGAGCGCCATCGTCACTCCCGCGGCCGATTCAAGCGTCGACCTCGACGCGGTCCGCAAGGCCGCGGCGGGGGTAGCGGGGATCAACCCCGGCCGATTGCTCTTCTCCGGCTCCGCCTGTAAACTCGGGCCCGCGGAGGTCGTCTCGGCCGCACAGCCGCAGGCGGCCACGGCGCCAGACGCGCCCGTATTGACCGAGGGTGTCGTTCGCGGTGCCGTGCTGGCGAGATTGGCCGAGGTGCTGGGCGTTCCCGCCAAGGAGATGCGAACCACCTTCGACAAGCGGGATGAAGGCTTGCTCGGCATGTCCTGCGGAGGTCGCGTCGTCGCCGTCAACCCCACCGGCGCGGGCGACAAGCCGACCTTCTCCGTGCGTGTCTATGACCATGATTCGCTCGTGACTCAAGGAACGATCCGAGTGAGCGTCCTGATCCGTCGCGACGTGGCGGTCGCCACGGTGCCGATCGCTAAGGGCGAGACCCTCGCGAGCGAGAACATCGTCGTCGACGAGCAGTGGCTGCCGCCCAGTGTCCGCCCCGCGACGGGAGTCGTCGGCCGGGTGGCGCACTCGCGCATCGGGGCCGGAGAGGTCATCGCCGAGAACGACGTTGAGACCGCCCGAGCGGTGCGCAAGGGGGATCTGGTCAACATCGATTGCGTCAGCGGCGGCATCGCCATCCGCACCACAGCCAAGGCCCTGTCCGACGGCAAGCAGGGCGAAACGATTCTCTTCGAAACTCTCCGCTGGAACACCCAGATCGCCGCCAGGATCAGCGGACCTGGCATCGCCGTCAGCGTGCCGGGCGTCACCGAGCAGCCCGCCAAACAAAGCGGCCGCAAGAACCGCCGCGCCGAATAAACCACCAGCATCCCGGAGGCACAACTCGTGAACACCAGGCACGCACTCATCGTCCTCACCCTCGCCGGGCTCGCCGCTCCAGCCGGCGCTCAGGCCCTGCTCCGCGGCCCGCGAGAGACGCACGCCGAGCCCGAGGTCTCGGCCGGAGCCAAGTCCTCCCTGCACGAGACCAGCCTGATCGCGGTCGAAGCGCCCAAACCCAAGACGTTCTCACCCCACGACCTCATCACGATCATCATCAGCGAGAACAGCCGCCAGAGCGGCGAACAGAAGCTCGACACCAAGCAGGACACCAGCATCAAGGGAGCGCTCAACAAGTTCCCCGACCCCACCAAGCTGATCGAGGGCGAACTCACCAACGGCCAGAGCAGCCCGATCGTGCAGGTGGACGAGAGCAGCAACTCCAAGTGGAAGGGCGACGCCAAGTATGAGCGCAGCGACCGCTTCACAGACAAGATCTCCGCCGAGGTGATTGAAGTCAAGCCCAACGGGGTGCTCGTGCTCGAGGCCCGCCGCAGCGTGACCAAGGACGACGAGGTTCAGAGCATGGTTCTGGCGGGAACGTGCCGGCGCGAGGACGTGACCAACGCCAACACGATCCTGAGCAGCCAGCTCGCCGACATGACGCTGACCGTGAAGAACGAGGGCGAACTGCGCGACACGAACAAGCCCGGCTGGATCACGCGCGTCTTCCGCACCATCTTCGCCTTTTGATGCGTTCCGTGCCCGCTCGCCCGGGCCCGCTCCCGACGACGTACGCTGAGGCATGAGCAACGCCCCTCACGGACCCGCCTCGGCCGACGGCATGATCACGGATCTGTCGCAGCGACTGGATTACTCCGGCTACCTGTGTCTGGATCAGTTGTTGTCCGCCCAGAAGCCGCTCTCCCGCCCCGAGCACCACGACGAGCTGCTCTTCATCATCCAGCACCAGACGAGCGAGCTGTGGTTCAAGCTCGTGGTCCACGAGCTCAAGGCCGCCAAGCAGTTGATCGCGTCCGATCAACTGGAAGCCTCGTTCAAGATCCTGGCCCGGGTCAAGCACATCCAGGCCCAGTTGCTGTCGCAGTGGAGCGTGCTGGCCACGCTCACGCCCAGCGAGTACGTTCAGTTCCGCCACGTGCTGGGGCCCGCCAGCGGGCTGCAGTCGTATCAGCACCGGATGGTGGAGTTCCTGCTGGGCCGCAAGGACAAGCGGATGATGCCGCTGTTCGCGCACCGACCCCACATCCACGCTCAGATCGCCGAGTGCCTCAACACCCCGAGCGTCTACGACGAGTTCCTCCGCTCCATGAGCCGGCACGGGCTGCCCGTTCCCGCGGAGGTGCTGAACCGCGACGTCTCCGAGCCGCACGTGGCACACCCGGGCGTTGTGGCCGTTCTCAAAACGGTCTACGAGCACCCCGATGCCCACTGGGACCTGTACGAAATGGCCGAGAAACTCGTCGATGTCGATGAGCAGTACGCCCTGTGGAAGTACCGCCACGTCAAAGTCGTCGAGCGGGTCATCGGATTCAAACGCGGAACGGGCGGCACCTCCGGTGTCGCCTACCTGCGGGAACGCACCGACGACCGGCTCTTCCCGGAACTCTGGGATGTTCGCACGGAGATCAAGGGCTGAGCGGCTACTTCCGGGCCTTGCCGAGTTCGTCGCGCACCTTCTCGAGCAGTCGTTTGGTCGCACGGATCCCATCCGGCTCCGAAAGACGCGAGCCCTCGTACTCCACGCCCAGGCGCCCGTGGTACCCCGCCGCGAGCACGATCCGCATCAGGCGGGTGTAGTCCATGTCCTTCTCTTCGCCGGTCGCGTCATCAAAGTCGTGGCTCTTGGCGCTGACTCCCTTGGCGAAGGGCATCATCTCCTCCACGCCTTTGTACCGGTCGTACTGCTCGTCCGCGCTGATCCTGAAGTTGCCGAAATCCGGGAGCGTGCCCACGCGAGGGTGCCCCACCTTCTTCATGACCTCAGACAGCCACTTGCCGTTGGACGAGAGCCCGCCGTGATTCTCGACGATGACGTTCAGGTTGAACGGTTCCGCGACTACGCACAGCGCGTGGAGCCCGTCCGCGGCCTGCGTCTGTTGCTCCTCGTAGCTCCCGGTGCCGCGGGCGTTCACGCGGACGGAATGGCAACCCAGCGTCGCCGCGGCCTCCAGCCATTTCTTGTGATTCTCGACAGTTTGCTTGCGTTTCTTGGGGTCCGCGTCGCCCAGGTCGCCCTCATCATCGCACATGATCAGCACGCTCTTGACGCCCTCGCCCTCGCACCGCTTCTTAAGTTCCTTGGTGTACTCGGCGTCGCCCCGCTTCTTGAACAGCGTGTTCACGTACTCCACGGCGTCGATGCCGTAGTCGTTCTTGGCGGTCTTGGGGAAGTCCAGGTGCTCCAGCCGGCCCTCGTGTATCGCGCGGTGCAACGACCATTCCGCCAGCGAGATTTGGAAGAGCGGCTCGTCCGGAGCAGAGTCCGCGCGAGAGAAACGGGTGAGCGACCCCGCCGCCGCGGCGGCAACGCCGAGTTTGACGACTTCGCGGCGAGAGACAGGCTGGCTGGACATGGTTGTTTCCTCTTCGAGGCGTGATACCCGCCGCGCCGCGGTTCGGCGCGGCGGGCATCAGACGTTCTTGCGTTGCGGACTCAGCGGCTTATTTCTCGCCCAGCAGTTCCTTGACCATCGGCTCGATGGCCTTGGCCCAGATCTCGTAGCCCTTGGCCGAAAGGTGCAGGGCGTCGGGCATGATCTCGGACGGAATCTCCCCATCCTTGGCATTGCCGATGAACTCGTTGGAGATATCCATGTACACCGCGCCGCTGGAGTCCAGGCGGTGCGTGATCAGTTCGTTCACGGCTTCGTTCTTCTGGCGCAGCGCCCCGGGCCGACGTTCGCGAGGGAAAATACCCAGCACCAGGATCTTGGTCTGCGGCAGCTTCTCGTGAATCGACTCGAGGACCGTGATCACCCCGTCGGCGATGTTAAAGGCGGTGTTGTCGTTCGCGTTGTTGGTGCCGATCATGACGATCGCGAGCTTCGGGGCGGATCCCGATGCGGGCTTGGCCAGCCCGTCGAGGTTGCCGTTCTGCAGGCGGTAGATGACGTGCTGCGTGCGGTCACCGCCGATGCCCAGGTTCACCGCGTTGCGCTTGGCGTAGTACTTCTCCCACACCTCCTTGCCCTCGCCCTCCCATCCTTGCGTGATCGAATCGCCGATGAACAGAACGCCGGCGTCGCCTTTCTCGGCCGCCTGTTTGATGCGCTTGTTGAACGCTTCGTTGCGCTTGACCCATCCCTCGTCGGTGCGGGGCACGGGCTTCGCGGCGGGATTGTCTCCGGTGCTGTAGCGAACGGCCTTGCCGTTCGCATCCATCGAAGGCCGCTTCACGCGCGGGGGCGGCGGAGGTTCATTCGGGTCCGGCGGGGGAGCGGGAATCATCGTGGGCTTCGACGGCTCCTGCGACTGAGCGAGTGCGCCGGCGACGATGCCGCCCGACAAGAAAGCCATGACGACAACACGACCGAGTGAGAACGGTTTGGTAGCCATGGGGCAAGGGTATCGGCCGGAACACGCCCGGGGCCAGAGGCGGTGAACTTCAAAACGCGCACCATCTGCCCCGGGGACCGCGAGCCTGAACGCCACCGATTTGTGCGGTGACGCCGCTGTTCAGCACCCGGCCTCCCAGTGGGCGTAGAAGAACTGGACATCCGCGCCGTCGACACCGCCGTCGAGGTTCAGATCGGCGGGAGGGCCTCCGGATTCCCACTCGACGAAGAAGGAGTCAACATCTCCGCCATCAATGCCTCCGTCGCAGTTGAAGTCACCGGCGCAGATACGCAGGTCGTAGGGATTGCTGGTCGCCGTGCCGCACGCGTTGCTCACCGTCACCCGCAAACGGATGATCGACCATTCGCCCGCCCCACCGCTCCACAAACCCGCGAGCGTCAGCGTCTCTGTATCCGACCCGGCCGCGGTGAACATGACCTCACCAGGAGGCCCCTCCACCGCCCCATCAGTCAAGGTGCGCCAACCACCCCCGACGGAACTGTCGGCCATCTGCCATGAGAACGCCAGCGGGAACGAGCCCGAAGCGCCAGCGCCGAACTCCACCGTGGAGCCGACGCACCCGAACTGATCATCGATCAACTCGATCCGCGGCGGCGACAAAACGCTCGGCGCTTGCGGCCCGAAGGCGACGGACCCTTGCGCAACTCCGTCGCGACCGTTGGGCGAGCGATCGGTCAGGTGCTGGCCTGTGAAGTCGTAGGCCGCGAGCAGTCCCGGCTCGTTGCCAAGTGGTTCGCACGAAGCGGACGTCGCGATTTGCTCCGCGGTCCGCACGTCGTCCCAGATGCGCACATCATCGATGATCCCCTGCCACCGGCGGAGGTACCCGTTGCCGTAGTTCCCGGCGCCGATGAGCACCGGTTCGAGGCTGCTGTAATACACCCCCGAGTATCCGAACGCTGCGTAAGAATCCAACTCACCGTTCAGGTACATCCGGACCGTGACGCCATCGAATGTCACCGCGACATGGGCAGGGCTTCCTTGAGCAACGCGAGCACTTGAGTAGACCGCGACGCCCTGTGACGGGTACACGTGGGTGAGGAGGAACACCACCTTCTGCGTGGAGGCGGACCAATCAAGCGCCCAAGACATGATGTAACTGCCGCTGCCGGCCTCGCGCGGTTTTGCGATGATGGTTGCACCGACGGCATCTCCGGAGTGCCCGTATCCCGGGCCGTCGGCCCTGAACCTCGCCTCGATCGTGAATCGCTGCGGGGCGATCAGCGTCGAGTTGGAAAGCCGCACGTACGACTGATCGACAAGTTGCAGGGACGCGGGCTGCGCCCGGGCGCTCGCGCCGAACATATTCACGATCGAGGTGCACACGGCGATCACGGAAAGGAACCGAAAGGACGAGTTGCTGCCATAGCGAACGTCTTTCATGGCGATCTCCTCGTGTTGCCGCAATTATAGGGGACGCGAACCATCCTCCTGCAATCGCATCTGCCCCGCACCGCCGCAGCGTCCGCGGCCCCGCCTGGTCCGCGGGCCCATCCCGATGGCCATTCACCCTGACGCGAAGTCGATTGGCACGCCGGCTCATCGACGATTTCCCCCCATTCCCCGCGAAATGCCCGTCTATCCTGACCCCCGTTACGCTGCGCCCGTTCGGACGTGCAACGCGGCTCCTCTTCGTTCAGGTTTCACACCCATGCCCCACCACCCCAGTCGTTACCTCGCCTGTTCGGCCTCGCTATTGACGCTCGCGACGCTGTGCTCCTGCTCATCGCACACCAACGCGCCCGCGTCCGTTGCTCCTTCGAACCCCGCAGCGATGGCCGGCGGTGTGATCCCCAAGGACCTGCCGAAGAACAACGACGGCTGGACCGCGATCATGAACGACCAGACCATCGCCTGCCCGGACATACCGATGGGAGACGAACGAGTGGTGCGGGCGATTCTTGAAGAGGGCAAGACCCGCAACAAGATCATGGAGCACCTGACATACCTGACACAGCAGATCGGTCCTCGCCTCACCGGTTCATCCAACGCCGAAAAGGCCAACCTGTGGTGCAAGCAGCAGTACGAGGCTTGGGGTCTCTCGAACCCCCACTTGGAGTCCTGGGGCACAATCGCCACGCGGTTCGATCGCGGCCCGTCTTCCGCCAAGGTGGTGCTGCGAAAGGACAAGAAAAAAGACGACGGCACCACCGAGGTGGAGTACGAGACCATGCGCGACATGGAACTCACGACCCTCGCCTGGACCGCCGGCTCAAACGGCACCATCCGCGGCCCGGTCGTCAAGGAACCCAAGACCGAGGAGCAGTACGCCGCGGCCAAAAGCAAGCTCAAAGGCGCGTGGGTCCTCTTTGACGCGCCGCCCGCAGTCGGCCAGCGGGGCATCCGCGGCGGCATGAACGCGCGATACGACGCCCGCAAAGATGCCCGCAAAAAGCTCGCCGAGGGCAAGTCGCCCGCGGACCTGTCCATCATCGAACGGCTCGTCACCGACGGCGTGATCGGTTACATTTCCTGCTCACGCGACGAACGGGTGTGGACCGGCGGCGCGACCGGCTGGCGCGAGTTGGACGCGGATACCGCGCCCAGCGATGTGCACATCCAAGTGCGTCTCTCGGACTACGACTTCATCAACTCCCGCCTTGCCGACGGTGAGCCGATAGAAGTTGAAGCCAACCTGCAGCACACGCTGACCAAGGGCCCCATCCCGGTCTACAACACGATCGCAGAGATCCCGGGCTCCAAGTGGCCCAACGAAGTGGTCATCATCTCCGCTCACCTGGATTCGTGGAACGGACCAGGGTCGCAGGGCTGCACCGACAACGGCACCGGCTCGGCCGTCACGCTCGAGGCGGCACGAATCCTCGCCAAGGTGAACGCCAAGCCCCTCCGCACCATCCGGTTCATCAACTGGACCGGAGAAGAGCAGGGACTGCTGGGTTCCAAGGGCTGGATCGATTCGCACAAGAACGAGTTGCCCAACATCTCCGCCGTCTTCGTCGACGACGGTGGTACAAACAGCGAGGGCGGCGTGCCGTGCGCCGACAACATGGCCGAGATGCTCGCCGCGGCGACCGCCCCCACCAACTTCCAGTTCTACAGCGAGACCGACAAGAAATGGCTCAACGTAAACATCCATACGTCGGGCCCGCGCAATCCCAAGGGCGGCGGCTCCGACCACGCCTCGTTCAACGCCGTGGGAGTCCCCGGATTCTTCTGGGATGAGGTCGGCCGGGCCGACTACGGGTACGGCTGGCACACTCAGCACGACAAACTCGACCTGGCGATCCCCGAATACCTGATTCAATCTTCAACCAACGCCGCCATCACTGCGTACCGCCTGGCGTGCGCTCCGACGATGCTCCCGCGCGACGAGCCTGAACCGGAGAAGAAGCCCGACACCCCTGTCACCGCCCAACCCGCCAAGTAGCTCGCCCACACCGATCAAACACCGCACTTCCGGTCGTTTTTCCCCACTCCGCTGAATTTTCCTCCCGCCGCGAGAAGCCCTTGACCTAGGGCCGTTCGTCGGCTGTATGATGGTCCCCTGCGCCCGTTCCGAAACGCGCCCGGGAGCGTTGTCGCCTTCCTTCCAACACCGATCTGGGAATCCCGTCGTCATGCCATCCGCCCCCGCCGCCAAGAACGCCAAGAAGCCCGCCTCCAAGCCCGCATCCAAGGGCACCCAGCACGCGCACGGCGGAGGCAACGGTGAACTCCTCAAGCACCCGCTCTTCGATGAACTTGGCTTTCCTTCCGACCCCAACAACCTGTACCGCCAGACGGTCAGCAGCATGCTGGCCGCCGCGGACATGATGAACCTGCCGCACCACCTCAAGATCATCCTCGCTCAGCCCAAGAACGAGATCATGGTCAACTTCCCCGTCAAGATGGACGACGGCGAATATCGCCTCTTCAAGGGCTATCGGGTGCAGCACAACAATGCTCTTGGCCCGTACAAGGGCGGCCTGCGGTTCCACCACGACGTGCATCTGGACGACGTGAAGAGCCTCGCCTTCCTGATGACCATGAAGTGCAGCCTCGTGGGCGTTCCCTACGGCGGCGGCAAGGGCGGCATCAAAGTTGATCCGTACAAGCAAAGCAAGGGCGAGATGGAGCGCATCGTCCGTCGCTTCACCGCGGCGATCGCCCACCAGATCGGACCGGATTACGACATCCCCGCGCCCGACGTGGGCAGCAACAGCCAGCACATGGCCTGGATCGCCGACACCTATTCGTTCCTAAGCGAGGTTGGCGGCCGCCAGCCCGAGGCGGTCATCACCGGCAAGCCGATCGAGTACGGCGGCTCGGTAGGTCGCGAGAAGGCCACCGGCCAGGGTGTCGTCGACACGCTCACCGAAATGCTCCCCGAGATCGGCATCGACATCAAGGGCTGCAAGTTCAGCGTGCTGGGCTTCGGAAACGTCGGCAGTTGGACCGCACGCATCCTTCAGGACCGCGGCGCCAAGCTCATCGCCGTGATGGACCACACCGGCGGCATCCTCAACGACGGCGGCATCGACGCCCACGCCCTCGCCGCCCATGTCTCCAAGGCGGGCGGCGTCGCCAACTTCAAGGGAGCCGGCCGCATCGACAAGGAAGAGTTCTACGAGACCAAGGTCGACGTCTTCGTTCCCGCGGCCCTGGAACAGATGATCACCGAAGTCGAAGCCAAGATCGTCAACTGCAAGGTCGTGGCCGAGGGCGCCAACGCCCCCACCACGCCCGCGGGCGAGCGTGTCCTGGAATCCCGCGGCATCGAAGTGCTCCCCGCCATCCTCTGCAACGCCGGCGGCGTCACCGTGTCCTACTTCGAGTGGGTCCAGAACAAGACCTGCCACCAGTGGGACCTGGACCGCGTCGACTCCGAGCTCAACAAGCACATGATTCTGGCGGCCAAGAAGGTCCGCGACGCCCGCAAGAAGTACAAGTGCGGCCTCCGCACCGCCGCCTACATCGCCGCCCTTGAGCGGCTGCAGGCCGCCTACGCCATCCGCGGCCTCTTCCCGTAATCGGCTCCGTCACAGCTAGATTCAAAGGACAACGGCTTGGCCTCCCACGCCGTTTTTCATTATCCAAACTCGCCCACTTCGCGGAAGCTCACGGCACTTCAGAACCGCCCGACTCGCCGCGAGTTTCCTCACGCTTCGTGGCGCCGTCGCCCACGAGCCGGACGGGAATCTGCACCTCGCCCCACTTGTTGAACTCCGGCACATCCGGCCCGTTGTAGTACAGGCCTCTTGGATCCCCGCAAGCCTCGAACACGCTCTGTTCGGCCAGCCACCGCTGTAACACCTCGATGCGTTCCCGCATCCGCCCGAACGACTGGGAGCCCCTGACCCCCAGAGCGATCACCGTGACGCAAGGCGTATCAACCACTTTGACCGTCTTGCGTTTGCGATCCTCGCCCGTGGGCCCCAGGTCCGGCGTTCGGTAGAGGAACGACATCGTCCATCCCGTAGGCTGCTTCTTGGCCGGCTCCTCCTTCTTTTCCGCCTGAGGCTCGTCGCCGGTGTCACTCTTCTGCTCGTCCCCGATTCCGGCGTAGTCAACCTCCACCGGCGACGTCATGGGGATCTTGCGGTCCGAGATGTGCTGAAAGAGCGGGAAGAACGCGATGCTCATTCCCAGGTCCGGCGTGACGTTGCCGGAGAACTCGGCACGGCGAACCGAGGGATATCGCTTGATCTCGATGCAGTCGGGCGGCGTAGGCGCCGGATACCCGTCCGGCAGCGGCGTGTCGAACCTGCAAGCACCGGCCTTGTACGCCCCGTCACCGTCTCGCACCGACCTCACCGAGGCATCCCCGCGAATCCGCACCACCTGCGCCGATGGATCAACCGACCGATCGGAAACCTTTGACTGATCCCCTTCGGGCGGCCCCACCTCAGGCCGCACGGACGCGTGTGCGCCGGCAGCGAGCATCAAAAAGGCGAGCCAACTCAGTCTGGGAGACGTGTTCATGCGGGTGCTTCCGAAAACGTGGCGTGGTGCAACTCAGAGCGAGCATCAGTTCGCACCGCGATCGCCGTTGGATTCTCTTGGTTCAACAGCCCGGCATCCCGTCACCGCGAGAGCCTCCGATAGCCGCTTGGTCGGCGAGTCTCCCACCCGCCTAGCGCTGAGCCGCCGCGGCCTTGGGGCGAGGCAGCCGCAGCGTCGCAATTTCAACGGCCCTGTCCGCGTCGGCGAGCCCGGACTTCGTCCTCCGGTCGGCTTCAACGCACACCCGGAACAGCCGCAGCGCGGCGGACGGTTCTATCTGCTTCGCGATTTCAATAATCGGATCCGCGGAGTCCCCGAACAGCTTGAACGCGTACTTGAGCTGGTACGGATTCTGCCCGGCGCGAATCGCCCGCGACACCGCGTGGATTTTCTTCGCCATGTCGGTGATGGCCCAGAGCACCAGCGTTGCCGGCTGGCGGTTCACGTCCATGATCTTGCGCACCGCCTCCAGCCGCTCGCTCGGCCTCGCCGTCAGCAACTGAGCCTGGATATCCCAGATCTCTTCGTCCCGAGACTTGCCGACGTATTCCTGCACGAGCGCCTTGGTGATGCTCTTCGCCCCCGCCGCGGCGACCGCGAGCTTCGCGATCTCCATATCCAGCCCCGCCAGGTTGGGGCCCACCCGCTCCACCAGCAACGTCGCAGCGTCATCCTCCAGTTCAATCTTGTGAACGCCTTTGGCTTGACGCAGCGCCCACTCTCGCGCCTGGGCGTCGTTGGGCGGTTCGCACACGATTACACACCCCACCGCGTCGACCGCCTTGTCAAGCTTGCCCGCGGGCAGTGAATCCGCTCGGATCACCAGCGTCGCGCCGTCGCTCGGCGCGGCCGCGTACCGCTCGAAGAGGGGCCGAGTATCTTCCTTGATGAGTTCGTCCGCGTCATCAAGCACGACGAGTTTGTGCGAGGCGATCAGACCGAATGAGCGACACTCGTCGAGGATCTCCGCGGCGGGCCGGTCGGCGCCCGTGAAGTGAACGACATCCACGTTCCCGAAGGATTTCTCGAGCATTGCCTTGAGTTGGCCCGTGAGCTCCTGGCGACGAAAGCCATCGGGACCTCGCATGATCACGACCCGGCAATCTGCGGACAGGGCTTTGCCCGCCGGGGCCTCGGATTTCTCTTTCTTCGCCATGAACGCGAAGCGTACCCGCACCGGGGGGACTCCGGGAACGGGTCCGGTCGCAGTTTTGCGGCGGGTGAGACTCCGCTGCCCGCGGGGAAGAGCGTAGAATCTCTTCTTGCCCGAACCGACCCCAAATTCAGCCTCCCCCACGCCTCCGCCGGCCGGAGATGCCGCGCCCCAGAGACCGCCGCTGCAGCCCGGCGTCTTCCCGCGCCGCCCGCTCAACAAGCCCGTGCTCTTGCGCCCCCGCAAGGTCCGTGGCGGCGTCAAGATCGGCGCCGGCGACATCGCGCCATCCACAGCATGGGCCGCCCAGCGTTGGCTGCGCTTGATTGAACAAGCCGCGGACGGCGCACGCCTGGTCGAAGGGTTGGATTACGCCCGACTCGGCCAGACCAAGCGGATCAGCTACACCGTGGGAAAGGTTGAAGCCGCGGTGCAGGGTCGCGCCGAGCGGCCGTACATCACCGTCATCGGGTTTGACACGATCCCCCTCGAAACGTGGGAGAAGGTCGTTGAGACCATGGCCGACGGCGCGCTCTACGCCGCCAAACTCCTGGCCAGCGAACTCCCCGCGAACATCGAAGACGTGTTCGCGCCTCTGGGCCTCAAGCTCTTCCCTTTGGACGCGGTCGAGGTCAAGCACCTGTGCACCTGCACCGAGTGGCGGGCCGAGAACGGGGCGGAAGCCGGACCCAGCCCCAAACCGATCGCCGGCAAATGGTGCAAACACGTCTGCTGCGCCGCCTATCTCTTCGCGCAGCGTCTTTCCACCGAGCCCTTCCTGATGTTCCTGATGCGCGGCATGGAGGGCCAGGAGTTGATCGAGCGCCTTCGGCAGCGCCGTGTGCTCGCGGGCGCGGTCCTGGGTGTCACGCCGATCTATCAGCAGCGTGTCGCGGGCGTAGCCGATGTCCCCGTCAAGCCGCTCGAAGAGTGCATCGAGCGTTTCTGGGATGCCGGCGCGGCGATGGCGTCCATCGACCTGCCCCTCTCTCCCCCGCCAGTCAGCCACCCGATCCTGCGGCGCTTGGGTCAGAGCCCCTTCGCCAACGCCCCGTTCCCGCTCGTGGGCCTGCTTGCCAGTTGCTACGAAGTGGTGAGCGAACGGGCACGCAAAGTTGCGGACGAAATGCCCCCCGACGCGGAAGACGACGTTTCCGACGACGAAACTGAAGACGAAGAGGCGTGACCCCCGTGCGCACCGTGCACGAATGAGCGTGCCCGGTGGCGTGCCCGATCCCGGCTAGGATTCTGCATTCCGCGGGCGTGGCGGAACTGGCAGACGCGCGGGACTTAGGATCCCGTGGCCGCAAGGCTTTGCAGGTTCAATTCCTGTCGCCCGCACTTGGCCGCCGAATCACTTGGGGACTTTGAGCCGCCACATGTCCGCCGCCTCCTGATTCCCGTTCATCGCGTACAGCCCCGCGAGCGCCTCGGCGACTTCCCGCACGTGTTCGCTGAACGGATCGTTCTGCCTCTCGATGCGGCTCCAGGCCTCGAGCAGTTCCTGTTCGGCCTCTTCGCGATTGCCCTGATCGAGCAGGCACAACCCGGTGTACTGGTGCAGCATCACCGCGTCGAGCCCGTCGCGAGTCGCTTCCAATCCCATCCGCGTCCGCAGTGTCCGCAGGATCTGCTCCGCTTCCGCGGGTCTGCCCGCGCGGCGCGTGGCCTCGGCGTAGATGGCGCGGTATATCCAGGCGTTGCCATCGTCAGGCGCCAGGATCCGGTCGGCCCCGTCCGCCGCCTCCCGCGAGAGCCGCACCGCCTCGGCCAGGCGATCCGGGATGTAGAGCAGCGTCCTGGCCTTGCTCGCCTTGGCGCGGATCGTGCGGTGATGCTCCTCGCCGAACACCGACAACGACACGGTCAGGATGTGGTCCGCTAGTTCGGCCGCTTCCGTGTACCGGCCCTGGCGACGCAGGTTGTAAAGAAGCTCCACCTCAACCTGCAAGATCGGGACCGTGTTGGCTCCGTACCGCGCCTTGGTGACCTCGTACACCCGCCGGAGCAGCGTTTCCGCCTCCGACAGCGGCCCGGTCTGCTTGAGGAAGACCGCGAGCTGCCAGTTCGCCCACGCCGCCTGCTGGGAGTTTTCGCCGGAGTATTTCTGGAGCTTTTCGGCCGCGGCTCGCAGCAACTGCGCTCCCTCCTCGCGGCGCCCGGCGTTCCAGATCGCGCCGGCACGCTCGGCCTCGAGTTCCAACGTGATCGGGTGCGACTCGCCCCGCCTGGCCCGCACCGCGCGGTAGGCCCGATCGATCAGCTCCAGGCACTTGTCGTGCTCGTTCCTCACCGCCAGGTTGTTCGCCAAATCGCGAGCGACGACGATTGACCGCAGTTCCGCCTTGTCCAGCCCTCCCCCGACCAGCTCGAAGTTCCGCTCCAACAGCGGCACCGCGCGGCCGATCTCGCCCTGATTCTCGTACGACATCGCCAGCATGCGGCGTGTTTCGATCGTGTCGGGGTCCGATGGGCCCAGTTGCTTCTCCCGGATGGCCAGCGCATCGCGCAGCAGCTCCGCCGATTCGCCGAACCTGCCGTAGGCACGGAGCGTGGTGCCGATGGTGGTGCCCAGTTCGGCGCGGGTGAGCAGGTCGGTGCTGAACGCGCTCTCCAGGTGCTTTCCCGCCGCCACCAGCAGGTCCGCCGCGTTGTTCTGTGAGCCGTCGATCGTCGGGAATGGCGCAGTGCTGAGCTGCACGTCCGGCAGCGCGGGCCCCGGATCGCCGGCCGAGTTTGGCAAGGCGTACGGGTCCGCCGAAACCACCGCCGATTTCAGGAACTCGGCAATGCTGTGCGCCCGCCGGGCCTCGTCGCGTGCGATGATCTGCGCTGCCAGCGCCCGATCCCGCTCGCGCGTGGCCCGCAGGAATCCGACCGAGGTGCCCACCAACCCGATGATGATCGCCAAAAAGATGCCGACCGCGCCGAACACCGCCGCCTTGTGCCGCCGCGTGAACAAGCGCACCTGGTACGTCATGCTCGCGGGCCTCGCGCTGATCCGCTCGCCGGCAAGGTAGTGGCTGATGTCGCGGGCCAGATCGGCCACGGACTGGTACCTGCGGTCGCGGTCCTTCTCAAGAGCCTTGAGCGCGATGGTCTCGATATCGCCACGCAGCGCGATGTCGATGCCCGAGGGTCGCGTGGGCGCCCTCTCGCGGATGATCCGGGTAGCCTCCAACACCGCGGCGTTCGAGACGTCGTACGGAAGCCTGCCGGTGAGCAACTCGAACAGCACGACGCCCAGCGAATACACGTCCGTGCGAGTGTCAACCTCCACGGCGCCGTGCCCGCACTGCTCAGGGCTCATGTACTGCAGCGTGCCGATGAGCTGGCCCACGCGGGTCTGCATCGTCGCCAGGTCTGTCTCATCATCCGCGATGCGTGCGACGCCGAAGTCGATGATCTTCGGCTGGCCGTACGCGTCGATCAGGATGTTGCTGGGCTTGAGGTCGCGGTGGATGATGCCCCGCTGATGGGCGTGCTGCACCGCCTCGCACACCCGAAGGAACAACCCCAGTCTCGATCTTGTGTCCATCGCGTGCGTCCGCGCGAAGTCTGTGATGGTCCGGGCCTCGGGCACCAGTTCCATCGCGATGAACGGCACGCTCAGCCGTGGTGTTCCCACCGCCGTCTCGGGCGCGTGCGTGCCCGCCTCGTACACCTGCGCGATGCCGGGGTGCCGCATGCGGCCCAACACCTGCGCTTCGTACTCAAACCGACGCAGCGCCGACGGAGAGAGCAGCCCGAACCGCATTACCTTGAGCGCCACTGTGCGCCGCGGATTCTCCTGCGTCGCTTCGTACACGCTGCCCATGCCGCCCGAGCCCACCACGGCCCGCACCTGGTACCGGCCGATGATCGCCCCGAGCAGTTCCTGCGGTCCCCCGCTCTCGATGACCCGGGTTGACATGTACGCGAGCGCCTCGGTCGCGGTGCCGCGTTCAAGGAACCCCGAGTTGTTCGCGCGTGCGTGCGCATCCACCAGCCGCTGCGCCTTGGCGCGAAGCGCCGCATCATGCCCCAGAGCGCGGTCCAGAAACACGGCGCGCTCGGAGTTCGGCAAGTCCAGACACTCGCCCACCAGATCGCGCAGATTTATCGCGACCGCCCGTGGCGGTGCCGGAGCGAGTTTCTCGGACGGAGGTTGTTCGGGAAGTGGCTGGGGCATGAAACTGCTATGGACATGTGCGAGAAACACCGCGAACGGGTGCCGCTTGGCATGATTGAGGCCGCCGGATGCGCCCAACGCCCTCATCTCATTGTTAGGATGCAAAGCCCTCTGGGCTCTTGAAAATCACCGGAAGTTGTAAGCGACGTCCCGCGCTCCAACAATGAGGAGCCACATGCGGAAACACACGCACCCTTCCGCGGCGGAACTCTGACAATGTCTACTCCCTCCAACGACCCCGGCAATTTCTGGGGCAAAGGCTCCGGTAACAACCCATCTTCCCCAGATTCCACCTCCGGCGAGGGCTTCTGGAAGAAGGTCGAAGACCAGAAACGCGACGAACGCGACGCCGCCGTCCGCCAAAGCTCATCTCCCTCGCCCAAGAAGCGAAGCCGCTGGGGCCGTGTACTGCTGTTCGGCGGTGGCGGCCTGGTGGTCTTGCTGATCCTGCTCGTAGCCCTCGC
>JBGAMO010000079.1:0-21510 GCA_044222845.1 Phycisphaerales bacterium | reverse complement strand
CCCGCCCGCACCCACCAACGTCTCGGCCTCGCCCAACCCCATCTGCCGCGGCGCCACTACCACCCTCCGCGGCACCGTCGGCGCGAACCAGACGATCGATTGGTACTCCGGCAACTGCGCCAACGGCACCTTCCTCGGCAGCGGCCTCACCATCGACGTCGCTCCCACCACCGGCACCTTCTACTTCGCCAAAGCGCGTGACCTGACTTCCGGCGTGCGCAGCGTCGGCTGCGGCAACACCACCGTCACCGTCAGCCCCTCGCCCGTGGCCCCCACCAGCGCCACGTCCAGCCGCAGCGGCTTCTGCTCCAGTGATTCAGGCACGATCCGACTCACCGCGGCCGGCGGCAGCGGCACTTCACTGCGGTGGTACACCGGTTCCTGCGGCGGCACATTCCTCGGCACCGGCTCCAGCCTCACGATCCAATCCCCGACCCTGACCACGACCTACTACGCGCGCTGGGAAACCAACACCTGCGGCTCGTCCTCCTGTGCTTCCGTGATCGTCACCGTTCGCGAGATCATCGCCGACTTTGACCAGAACGGCGGCATCGACGGATCCGACGTCGAAGCCTTCTTCCGCGCCTGGGAAGTCAGCGATCCCGCCGCAGACGTCAACGACGACGGCGGCGTCGACGGGGCCGACATCCAGGACTTCTTCGCGGCGTGGCAATCCGGCGAGTGCTGAGGCTCCTCAACCCCGCAGATCAAGCCGCGGCGGCTCGGCGTCATCATGCTTGCGTCCGTCCGCCGTGTAGGCCGGATGCTGCTGATGGTCTTCGTGCGCGTCTTCCTGATCGTTCGATGAGAGCGAGTGGAGTTCTTCCGCTTCGGTCACAGCGGGAGTCTCCAGGATGATTTCATCTTCGCGGCGACGCGCACGCTGCGATTTCGCAGCCGGCTTCGGCTTCGAAGCGTGCGACGCGACCTGCGCGGCCTGCTGGGCCCCCGCGATCGACGCGATGGCGTTGGTGCCGGAGATCGGCATGAACCAATTATCGCCTAATTCGCGCGAAGAAGTTGCCAGCGACGCCGCCCGTTCGGGGCATCGGGCCCGTTCAACCCGCTCAGGCATCACAGACAACAGATCCCCGAGCCGCTCAAGAGCCCAGAATGTTCACGCCGCAGTCCACATAGATCGTCTCGCCCGTCACGCCCGAGGACAGGTCCGAGGCAAGATACACCGCCGTCTTACCCACGTCGGCCCCTTCCACGCCCCGGCGCAGCGGCGCCTTCTCCGTGACAGCCTCGGCCATCTGGTCCGTCCCGCCAACCGCGGAACTCGCGAGCGTCCGCAGGTACCCGCCCGAGATGCAGTTGACGCGGATCTTGTCCACGCCCAACTCGCTCGCGAGGTAGCGGTTCGTGCACTCCAGCGCCGCCTTGGCCACGCCCATCACGTTGTACCCGGCCACGACTTTTTCCGCCCCGTAGTACGACATCGACATGATCGAGCCGCCCCCGCCCTTGGCCATGATCGGCCTCGCCCGCGCCGACATCGCCAGCAGTGTGTACGCCGAGATGTCAATCGCCGACAGGTACTGCGCTCTGGGCGTCGTGATGAACTTCCCCGGCTGCAGCAGATCGCGCTCCGCGAACGCGATCGAGTGCACCATGAAGTCCATCTTGCCGAAGTCCTTCTGGTACGCCGCGAACACCGCGTCAAGATCATCATCCTTGCCCGCGTCCAGCGACCGCAGCCACGCGCTGCCCATGCCAAGCTCGTTCAGCGACCGCTTCACACGATGCTCGTTGCGCTCGCCCGGAAGATGCGTGAAGGCGCACGTCGCCCCGTGCTCATTGAGCGCCTTGGCGATGTGCCAGGCGTACGAGCGTTCATTCGCGACTCCGACCACCAGACCGACTTTTCCTACGAGCAATCGCATGGGTGTACTTCTTGTTGATTCAACGAACCGTCCAAGCTCACGAAGAGGCCAAAGGTACGCCTTTCATCCCGCCAAAGGTCGCCGTCGCACCTCCAATCGTCTATCCGTCTCTCTCCAATCCGACTCGAATCCAAACCTGCTCCCACGCGCACACCGAACATCGCTCCTCGAATCTCACTCGGCAACGCAACCAAAACCAGAACCTGCGTGTATAATGATGTGCAGGACGCCGAGCCGGGGCTCCACACCGCCCCGCGGAACCCGCCACCAGAATCGGTGTCCAAGGATATAGAAGCCCGCGGCACACCCCGCCGCGACACTCCTCACGGAGCGCCACGATGTCACACAGCGCATCCATCATCACCAAGTCCCTCTCCGGGTCGGCCGCCACGCTGATCCTGTTCACGGCCGCGGCGCAAGCCCAGAACTACGGACCGCTTCCGGCCCCTCAGGCGCCGTCCAAGTTCATGAACCTGCCGAGCTATGGGTTTAGCGGCATCGGCGTGATCGGTTCAAACGTCGATCTCCTCTCCAACCCCGCCGCGGGCCGATTCTTTCCGGCGAGGATGCCAACGTACTCCTTCGGCGTGCCCTGCTACCGCCCGCCGGTCTGCCCCCACCCCTACTACGCCCCCCAGCAGCCGGTGTATGCCGGCGGCTACAGCGGAACCGGCGCATACGTCAGCTCCGGTTCCGGTCTCACTGTGAACGGCGCGTACTCCAGCGGCAACTGGAAGGTCGGCTTCCATGTCGGATCCAATCCGTACCAGTACGTCGCAAACACATGCGGCCCGACGTATGTACCTCCCGTCTGCTCCTACCCGCTTTGGGGCTGGACGACCCGTTACGGCTACTACTGGGGCGACTACTACCCCTACAGCTACTACAACTACGCCACAGGCCCGTCCACGTACGGCAACGACCCGCGGCTGTACACGAACTTCGCCAACCAGAACCTCAACCCTGCTCCCAACCAGCAGCAGGCGCAGCCTTCCGAGCCCCCCACCGCGTTGGAAGTCGGCAAAGCGATGATCGCTGCCGACCAGCCCAAGCACGCCATCGAGGCCTTCCGCCGCGACATCAAGGAACACGGTTCGGAAGGCACAACGATGCGCTACCTTGCCATCGCGCTCGCTGAAGACAAACAAATCGAGGAAGCCGCCGCGGTAATGCGGTCCGCCTACCGCATCGATCCCGCGCTCGCCACCTCGCCGATCGACCTAGTCGGCCTGGGATACTCCGAGCGCACCTTCCGCGAACTGATTGCCCGATGCGTGGTCGCAGCCAACCGACTCAATACCGGATCCTCCTGGCTCCTGGTCACCTCACTCATGCAGGCCGAAGGCCGCACCGAACCCGCCCGCCGCATGCTCGAAAAGGCCTCCAAGCAGGGCCTTGAACCCGCGATCCTCGACCCTCTCCAGTCCGCGCTCAAATAACCGGCTCTCCTCGACGCCCCCTCCAATTTCACCCATCCCACCCCGCGGCCGCTCGCCAACCCCACAGGTGCCCGCGTATACTCCCCCTCAACTAAAACCGGGGCGGTAGCTCAGTTGGTAGAGCGCATCGTTCGCAATGATGAGGTCGGGAGTTCGACTCTCCTCCGCTCCACTTTGGCCGTGACCCCGCCGACGGGGGAATCCTAGTGATTTCGGGGCTCCGCGGCGGGGCCAATCCGCGCATCGAGACGAAGATTGTCGGCTTCTGACGGCGCGATGATACCGTTGACAGTCAAACGAGTTCTCGCTGCCTTGGTGGGTGTCGTATGCGGGGTTCGCCCCGCTCGCGGGGTGAAATTGACATGATGCGATCCGCCATCTCCGTGGCATCGGCGCTCGCGCTGATCGGCGCGGGCGGTTGCGTGGCGACGACGGGCCGGGTGCAGGAGGTGTCCGCGCTGGAGGTGCGCGACACGCGATCGGGGTTCGGTGAATCCTTCGACGCGGCGGTGGAGTCGCTGTTCGACGCGGGGTACATCATCGACATGGTGGACCGGCCTTCGGGGGTGGTGCGCGGGCACCGGGTGATCTGGCCGCAGTCGCTGTCGGGGTCGAACTACATATCGCTGACGGTGACGCTGCAGCGTCAGGGCGCGGGGTACCGGGTACGCGCGACGACGACGGACGCGGGCACGCAGACCGTGCTGCCGTCGCGGATCAACGAGTTCTGGAAACTGATGCGAGAACACGTGGCGCTGTCGCCTGTGCCGGAAGCGGCGGGCGCGAAAGGGAGGTGAGCGTGGGTATCGCGTGGGGTCAGTTGCGGACGTTCGTGGCGTTGGGGACCGTGTGCAGCGCGTTGGGGTGCGCGAGCACGACGCCGCGGCAGCGGCGCGCGGACGAGACGCTGCAGATCGCGCGGGCGCCGGACGCGGTGTACGCGGCGGCTCGGGAGGAACTGGCGGCGGAGGAGTACCAGTTCATTGTGGAGGACCCGCAGACGCGCCTGATCACGGCGGTCAATGTGAAACCGACGCTCTTTTCGTGGTGGAGCCAGGTGGGCCTGTGGGTTCGTCCGGCGGGCGCGGGGAGCCAGATCCGGATGAAGGTAATGGGTTCAACGGGCGAGGAGACGGGGAACGATCGCGTGCGGGAGTTCGGCAACCGACTCTCCGCACGCCTCGCGGGGCCGGCTTCGGGAGGATCGCCATGAACATGCTCGTGCGGATGCTGGTGCTGCTGGCGCCGATCGCGGCGCTGCTAACGGGGTGCGCGTCTCACTCCAAGACGGCGGACTACGCGAATCACCCGTGGCGGGAGATCCACGCGTCGCGCGACGACGCCTTTACGGCGCTGGTGCAGACGGCGCTGGACGAGGGATACGTGCTGGGGGTGGTGAACAGGCAGTCGGGGGTGGTGACGGGCTACAAGCGTGAGTTGCTGCACCCGGAGAACCGGGCGGCGGCCGCGGCGGGGGCGGCGGCGTTCGACACGCTGGTGATCGCGGGGGCGATCCTCACGGGCTCCGGGATACACCGACGCTGGCCGTAGGAGACGCGAGAGACAACCTGAGCCTGAGCATCACGATTTCTTCGCCCGGCGCGCCGGCGACGAGCGCGCGGATCATCGTGACGCTCAACGGTGCTGCCATCAGCCCCGAACTGGAGGAACGGTTCTGCGACGCGCTGGGGCGACGGCTTGCGCAGGGCGGTGCGGCGCCGGAGGCCGGGCCCGTGGCGGCGGTTCGAAGTGGCGAGGGTCGGTGATCCCGCCATCGCTGGTGGCGGCTTCGTCGGCGCCCGTGGGGGACGTCGGTTGGCAAGGGCAAAGGTCGATACGTGGTGGATACGGACAACCCGCTGCCCGATCATGGCCCGCGATGACGAGAACATCGATACGAAAACGCCGACAATCGGTTAGAGTTGAGGGCGATGCCCAACTTCGGCCAAGCACCGCAAGTCGTGGAGTCGCAGAGGGATACGGCAACTGCGGGTGCGGTCGCAAATCGCTCGCAAGGATGAGGTCGGGAGTTCGGCTCTTCTCCGCTCCACTTTGCTCCAAATAGCCTTGAATCCGTAGATTTCGGAGTGAGCGTTCTCAGTCCACACGTAGCGAGTACCCGCAGTGGCGGAAGCAGTTGGCGATGTCTGTGGAGGTGACGGCATCCAGCACGGCATGGCCGCCACCCTCGGCCCTCGCGAGACGGCACCCCGGCCCCCCACCAACTGAATCTCCGCCCGCGCCCCCAACGAATCCTTCTCAGAAGCGCCAGACTCATCGGCCGCCAACCCGGGAGTTCAACATGCGGACCGCTCTCACCACCGTCGGTGCAACGCTGTTACTGGTTCACGCCGCCTGCGCGATCGACGACAACACCGCGCGGGTGACCATTTCGCCCAACTTCAGCGGCGGCACCGGGCCCATCGACCTGATCATGACCAACTCCGGCCCCGTTGACGCGATGGCCTCGGCCACCGGCGGGGCGAACTCTTCCGGCAGCGCCACCGCGCACACCGATTACGGCCTGATCGTGGTAAGCGGCCAGGCCGTGGGTAGTTTGAACGCGACCGGCAGCGGCATATTCCGTGATCAGATCACCATCACGTCCCCCACTGTTGCAACCGGCACACAAGGCATGATCACCTATGCCCTGCGGGTCAGCGGAGAACTGGATGCAACCAGCGGGTCCTCGGCTTCCTCCTGGCGTCTGCAGGCGGATATCGGCGGCGGAGCCTACGACATTTCCAAGTCCGGCCGTGACAACTCGCCGGACCTGCCGCCCGCGGGATACCACGGTGACCCGCCGGGAATCTACATCGCTGTCGGCACGTTTCAGTTCGGCTTCCCCGCGAACATCGATGTAGAGTTCGCATGCACCGCGCAGGCCGCGAACAGTTTCACCAGCAACGGCGCCGCGGCGTTCGGTTCCCCATTCGTGCTCAACTGGGAAGGCATCCAGAGCATCACCGTGAACAGCAATCCCATCAGCAATGTTCACGTGGCCGCGCGCTCGGGCACCGACTGGACGCAGCCGATCACGCCCGCGGGCCCCTGTATCGCCGACTTCAATCAAGACGGCGGGATCGACGGCGCCGATGTCGCCGCATTCTTCGCGGCGTGGGAAACGGGCGATCCATCCGCCGATGTCAATCAGGATGGCGGGGTCGACGGAGGCGACGTGGCGACATTCTTCGCATTCTGGGAGGCAGGGTCGTGCTGACACGACTCCGAAGTCTTCCCGCAGACCGCGCCGACACGAACTGCGGTCGGTAAATCGCTCCAGTCCCCCGCCTGAATCTCCGCCTCTCCGACGGAGGTGATCTGGATAGTATTATCCATTACTGATCCCTGCCACGGTTTGGGCATGATGTCTCACGCCCACCGGGAGTTTCGGGGCGGTTCGCTCCCGGCGGGAGAGGCCCATGATCCAAGTGCGTGTTGTAGCAATCGCCGCGCCGGCGGGTTCGGCCGGAGCGCGCATCGCGTCGCGGTCTGTTGGCTGACTCTCACAGAAGGAGTTTCCAGTGTCCAGCACCTCCACAGGCATTTCTTCGGCCGCGTTTCTCCTCGTCGCCACAGGCGCGGCGTGGGCAAGCCCGGTATTCACGATCATCAATCCGGTGGGCCCCACATACGACGCGATCCAACTCAACGACGTTTCCGGTGATGGGCGATTCGTGATCGGGCAGATGAGCAACGTCGCGACGTTCCGCGCCACGAGATGGACCGCCGACGGCCTGATGACGGCTGACCTGGGTCTCCTGTCCGGGCGCCCCTATTCGGACGGAATCGGGTTGAGTTTCGAAGGATCGATCGGGCTCGCCAACGCGATCAACGGCTCGTACTTTCCGCAGCCATTCCGATGGACATCGCCTTCAACGCGGCTCGCCCTGCCCTTCCTGGCCGGCACAAACTTCGCTTACGGCGAAAGCATGTCATCCGACGGGTCGGTGATCGCCGGCTGGACCAACATCGGGAACGTGCAGCGGTTGTGGCGCTGGACGGTCGCCACCGGCACAACGCTCCTGCCGTTGCCGTCCGGGACGTACACAAGCCAGTTCGATCTTCAAAGCACGCGGATGCTCTCGAGCGACGGTCGCTACATCGCGTCCCGTCAGTATCGATTCGACTCGGTGACGGGAGCGATCCTGGACATCGGAGCCCTGATCGAGCCCGGCCAACCCGCCGGAGGCGTTCCCTCAGTCACATCGATCAGCGGCGACGGCGCGACCTTGACAGGCTATCAGGATGTGCTCTACAGCGACGGCTCCTACGCCAACGGGGGATTCATTTGGACTCCGGCGGGGGGGATGGAGAACCTCGGGTACCTGACGCATTCTCGCAACTGCTTCCCTCGATGGATTTCCGCGGACGGCACGACGGTGCTGGGCACCTACGACGGCTTCGGATTCATCTGGAAGCGATCCACAGGATTGGTGGACTTCAGCGCGTACCTCAGCTCCATCGGCGTCGACACACGAGGCATGACGAGGCTCCAGTTCATCGGTATCAGCGACGACGGTCGGACGATCGTCGGTGAAGGCACCAGCGCCGCAGGCCCGCGCCGTGGTTGGGTGCTCACCATCCCCCAGACATGCATCGGCGACTTCAACGGCGACGGCGGGATCGACGGAACTGACGTGGAAGCCTTCTTCGCGGCGTGGGAAGCCGGTGCCTCCGCAGCGGATGTGAACCAGGATGGCGGCGTGGACGGCGCCGATGTCGCCACATTCTTCGCGGCGTGGGAATCAGGGGGATGCGGGTAAACTGTCCCGATGCATAGAGCCACTGAGATGCTGCTCCGCGGCCACGTATCGGTTCTGCTCCCAATCCGGCTTTCGGCTCCACTCTTCAGGTGTCGATACTCGGTGATCCACGTCCGCCGCAACTCCTAGTGATTGCTGATCGTTGTTTGGCCTCACGGAGCGGATCTTGGTCGGCGTAGCGAACTCACACGCCCCCGATCCGGTTCACACAAATCGTCCGCATCGCGTCCGCCAACGTCACAATCCGGAGAAGAGGGCCCAACGCTTCAGGATCGTTCCCATCGAGAATGCCTTCCCGGGGTATGTAAGCCACAGCGCCTGCAAACCCGGCGGGCGCACCCCAAGAACGAACCGCGCACACACCGCCGCCGGGCGCGTTGACCCGATGCCAACTTTCCCCGCCCCAGCCCACTGCAATCGTCCTCGGCGACACCATCAGCCCCGTGCCCAGCGCCTTGAGCACCGCTTCCTTGCGGGTCCACAGTGAGAAGAACCGTCGCCCTAATTCGTCGGCCGGCCTCGCCGCGCGCTCTTGCGGATGAAGCACCACATCCAACAGCGACTCATCAACCACCCCCGCATCGATGCGTTCCACATCAACGCCCACCGAACCCCACTCGGCCACCGCCGCCGCCGCGAGGCCGGCCGTTCCGCTGCGGCTGATCCGGCTGACCCGTGGCCAAATCGCCAGCCCCATCCACTCGCAGATCTCCCGCGCCGCCGCTTTGCCTTCCTTGGCGGTGCCGCCGTCGATGTTGCGCAGCATGATCGTGATCACGATGCGCTCCCGTGTCCGCCCGCGTCGCTCAGTTGCGATCCCACTCCTAGCGTGCTCACGATGATCCCGGCCGTCCAGTCCGCCTGCTCCCTGACCAGTTCCAGGTGGTGACACTCCGCGGACTCAACCCTCATGCTTCTGAACATCGCAGGGTTGAATCCGTTCGTCGCCCCGCGCCGGATGATGTTCACCTTTCGCCCCATGATCGCGGACCTCAGCAAAACCACATCCGCATCGCAGAACTTCAGCCGTACCTTCCCCAGTTGCTGCTGGAACGCCACCCGGTCGATCTCTTCGGTAACTTCCTGTAGCGCCCCGCAGACCAGCCAGTCCGAGGGAGCGCCCGCCGGGGCCTGCGCCGCAGCGACGCGGCCCGAACGCAGCCGCTCCCAAGCCCGGCGCGCCACGGTCACCGCCTTCCGCACCACACGCACGTGCAGGTCATGCCGCATGAGCAGCGGCTCATACCCGTCGATGATCCACAGTCGTGAAGTTGCCTTTCCGAGCGAAGCAAGACGCTGCTCCACCGCGATCGCGAGCGGTCCGCCGAGCGAGTAACCGATGATGCCCCAGGGACGCTCCACACCCGCCTGCGTCAGTGCCGCGATGATCCGGTCCACCACGAGCTCTACGGGGTGCGGCTTGCCCACCATCCTCCAGACGTCAACCAGATCAATCACGACGCACCGCAGCGGCACAGGCGACAACCCGCAGATCTTCCCGATCAGCCTGCACATTCCCAGTGAGTACCCGGTGTTGCCGGGGAGCATGACAAGCGTGTGCTCGGCCGCGGGATCGCCGATCTCAATCCAGGGCCGGCTGTCCTTTGACTTGCTCTCTACCACGTTCTCGCAGATGTCACCGAACGTAGACCGCGTCAACGCCCTGCCCCCGTCGATCGTCGCGCCGGTCCGTTGACGGATGATCGCCACGAGGCGAAGCAGGGAGAATGAAGTCCCTCCCGCATCAAAGAAATCGGTGTGCTCATTCTCCGGGGGGGTGCCGAGCACCTCTTTCCAGCACGCCGCGACCACCTCTGCCAGCACAGTCCCCGCCACCCCGGCATCTCCCCCGTGGTGTGCCTGTCCCGCGACATCCGCCGCGGTGACCGAAGGCTTGATGCGCCGATCGCGAACACCGGTGCTCATCGTTCCTGACGCCGGCGCGGCCAATTGAACGACCGCCTCGCGCAGGGCCCCCACCAGCCTCTCTGCGATTCCGCGGGCGACACATTCCTCGCACGCCTCGAGCCTCGCGTGCAGTCGCCCCTGTGCTTCCTCAAAGTGGAGCGTGCACCCGAACACCGTTGTGCGCTGGGGAACTCGCAAAACGCGCAGCTCACCCGCGTGCAGCGGGAGAACCGGATACGGATCCCTCCTCCAAGTAAAACCGAACTGCACCGGGACGCAAGCCAGTTCCGCACGCCGATGCCGAAGTTCCGACGTAATCACGTCGAATGGCACGAAGGACCGATCCTGGCACGAAACCAGCTCGTTGTGGACCCGTCGAACCAGCTCTTCCGCTGTTTCCCGCTGCCGCACCCCGCACTCGATGATCCGCATCTCCAGGCAACAGTTGACGGCATCGATCAGCTCAGGCGACAGCCGTTTCGCGATAGGTGTGGTGACAAATCGCCATGCATCTCCGAGAACGGACTGCAGAGCGAGCCCGTACGCCGCAAGACCGGGAGCGACCATCGTGGTCCCGGCTCGCCGCGCGATGCCCGCGATCGCCTCTTCAAACTCGCGGTCGATCGTCAACTCGATCTCAACCGCGGGCCCCGACCAGCTCGCAAACGGCGCCGACGCCGAGCCCAACGTGCTCGCGATCTGCGCGGCCTGTTCCGTCGCCTGTTCGACGTCCGCGAGCGCAATTTCCTGCGCAAGGAACACATGGGAATCGGCTCCCGCTGGAATCTTCCGCCCTCGCAGCAACCCGACGAGTTGATCCAGAACCAGCCTGATCGACCACTCATCGATCACGGCGTGATGCGTGGCCCAGACGACCAGCCAACCCCCGTCGACTGTCGGCCACACATCGACTCGTGTGGGCCCGCAGATTGTGGGATCGAGCCGACGATACACCCGTTGAAGCAGCGCCTCCGGCCAAGATCCCAGGGGCGTTTCAACGACGTTGTCGTGGACAGTCCACCATCCTTCCGGAGGCTCGGGGAATATGGTGACGTCCGTACCCCCACCACCGCCCGATGCCAACCGCAGCATCTCATGCCGCATGATGAGCGTCCGAAAGGCGTCGCGGAGTTCTTCGCTCGTTCGCCCCGCGGGCAGCGTGAACGCGACCGGAACGATGTATGCATCGCCCGAAGCGCTGAGATTCGAGGCCGCGAGCAGCCGCTGCTGAATCCCGACCAGCCGCGTCGAGGCGTTCCTGGCCCCGCCCGCCGCGTGCGTCGGTCCAACGGGCATCCCATTCGCAGGCGTCTCGTTGTGCCGCGTCCCATCGATCTGACGCGCGATCTCCGCGAGCGATCCCGCGTCGAGCAGCCGTGCCGGCGAAACCTCGCAGCGAAACTCGCGGCTGATGTCCGCGGACAGCCGCATCGCCAACAGCGAATGCCCTCCCAAACGCAGCAGCGAATCGCTCCGACCGATGGGAACTCCCGGAAGCCGCCTGCCCCACAGCTCCGCGAGGGCCGCCTCCGTCGGTGTCATGGCCTCACTCGCCTGGCCATCGCGTTCCAAACTTCCCGCCTCGGACGCCACGAGCTGACTCAACCTCCCCTCATCCACCTTGCCGCTGATCTTGAGCGGGAATCGTTCGAGCCGCCGGATCACCCGCGGAACCATGATCCGCGGCAGTCGTTCCTGAAGAAACTCCCGCACTCGCTCCACGCCATCTTCCTGCCCGCCACGCCCGGTGAAACACGCGACAAGCCGCTTGCTCTCGGCCGATTGCCCGTCGACGAACACGAACACGTCTCCCACGCCCGGGCACAATCGCAAAACCGCCTCAACCTCGTCCAGCTCGATGCGGTTCCCCTGGATCTTTACCTGCCGGTCCAGCCGGCCGACGAACTCCACCGCGCCGTCCGGCCGTCGCACCACCAGGTCGCCCGTGCGATACCACACCACGCCATCTCGCACGATGAACTTGCGCCTCGTGAGCTCCGCGTCATCCAGGTAGCCCAAGGCCACGCCCAACCCGCCCACGACGAGTTCGCCCGGTTCGCCGGTCCCCGCCTCCGTTCCATCGCCGCGCTCAACCCGATCGATGGTGCCGCGGATCGGCCGACCGATCGGCACCCGGTGTCCAGGCGCTGTGTCGGCGAGCGTCACACGGTGGGTGTGACTGAAGACTGTGTTCTCTGTCGGTCCGTACCCATGGACCAGCCGCACACCCGGCAACGCGGCTACGAACGCTCGCATGTGTTGCGGCGATTCCCGCTCGCCGCCGGTGCACAACTGCCGTACGCCCCGGAACGCCCCCAGATGGGTGTCCACCATCGCGTTGAAAAGCGATGCAGTCAACCACGAATCGCTGATGCGCCGCTCCACAATGAACGCCGCGAGTTCATCAAAGGGAAGAAGCGATTTCTCCTGCACGACGCAAGTGCCCCCGTTGAGCAGCGGGCCCCAGATCTCAAGCGTCGAAGCGTCGAAGGCAACCGAAGAGTTGAGCAGCCATCGTTGCGCGGCATCAAACTCCGACCAGTCGGCATCCACCACCAGCCGCACCACGCCGCGATGAGGGACAAGCACGCCCTTGGGCGCTCCCGTCGAGCCCGAGGTGAACATCACATACAGCGGATCATCCGCGTGAATCGACTCCGGC
This sequence comes from Phycisphaerales bacterium, assembly GCA_044222845.1. GTDB lineage: Bacteria > Planctomycetota > Phycisphaerae > Phycisphaerales > UBA1924 > UBA2402. The sequence goes on along the minus strand of JBGAMO010000079.1, from coordinate 8,849 downwards.
GGAGGAGTGCGGGCATTCCCAAGCATCGCCGCCCCGATATGCGCCGCGCCCGACCCCGACCCCGCGCCCGCCGCCGCGGCTCCCTCATCATCGTGCAAAACCACCTTCGCCGCGATGCTCGCCAGTATCTGCTCCCGTCGTGCCCGCGGGCTGGCGAGGTCAATCGGTGCGAACGCCGCCCCGCTCCGAACGATGCCCAGCGCGGCGACAACGAACTGCGGGCTGCGACCCACGAGGACCGGCACGATGTCGCCCTTGCCAACACCCCGATCCCGCAAAAATCCGCACACCCGCGCAGAGTCCGCGTCCAGGTCGCCGAATGTCCAATGACGAGATTCACCCTCCAGCGCCACGCGATCAGCGTTTTTCGCGCGGGCCCACAGGAACCTTTCTACCACATGCGTCATGGACATCGTGCTTTCCGGCTTCCCACACACTCCCGCGGCGACCTCTCCCGACACACGCCACGTCGGAGCCCACACCCCTATGGATCGACCGACAACTCGGCGGCCGCTCACGCCTATCGAGGTGACGCCGTTGCTCAGACCGCTACCTCCCTTTCTTCAAGGAGGAACAAGTCTATCGACTGTCCGGAACCACCGATCAATCTCCTTGGACGTCCACGACGGTAGGTTTCAGGACGTAGGGTGACGTCACGCCTTGCGTGTGGATGCGCTCAACGGGGCGACCCGCTCGCCCGGAGATTGGGTGAACCGGCTGACCGGGCGGGAGGCACCAACCCCGTCCGCTTGCTCGCTTAGACTTTGGCCGTTCGCCGGAAATCCTGTCGCCGGTGCTTCCACGCAACCACGTATTCTCCCGCCGCGGAACTCCCCATGCCCACCAAGGACCCTCGCGTCGATAAGTACATCGCCCGCTCGGCCCCCTTCGCCCGTCCCGTCCTGGAGCACCTGCGAGCCCTCGTGCACTCCGCGTGCCCGGACGTCGAAGAGACGATCAAGTGGAGCTCCCCGAGTTTCATGTACAAAGGAATGCTCTGCGGTATGGCCGCGTTCAAGGCCCACTGCGCTTTCGGATTCTGGAAGCACGAACTCGTCGTGCCGGAGGCCCGCACCAAGTCCGAAGCAGCCGCTCAAGAAAGATCCGGAATGGGATCCTTCGGCAAGATCACCTGCGTGGACGACCTTCCCTCGCCCAAGGCCCTCACCGTTCTCATAAAAAGGGCGATGAAGCTCAACGACGAGGGAATCAAGAAGCCCGTCGCACCAAAGCCCGCCACGCCGCGGCGGCTCGTCATCCCCAAGTGGTTCGCCGCGGCTCTCAAGGCCAATCCCAAAGCCCTCGCCACGTTTGACGCCTTCAGTTACAGCCACCGCAAGGAGTACGTGGAGTGGCTCACCGAGGCCAAGACGCAAGAAACTCGCAACCGTCGGCTGGAGACAACCATCCAATGGCTCTCAGAAGGCAAGGCCCGCAACTGGAAGTACGCCAAGTGCTGAGCCGCCCGTTCATCCATCAACAATCGCACGCATGCCCATCGATCCCCTGAACACGCTTCCTCTCCCAGCAATGTACGAGCGCCTCGCCGCGACCGGCTTCGTTCGTCGCCTGCTCGAACTCGCGCGCGATGAAGACCTCGGCATGGCCCCCACCGGTCTTTCCAGGGGCCTGGCTCCCAGCGGGCCGGCCGGCGATATCACCTCCAACTGCTGCATTCCGCCCGAGCGTACCGCGGTTGCCCGGCTGGTCGCGCGCTCCGGCGGAGTCATCTGCGGTCTAGAAACCCTGCCCCTGCTCCTCGAACTCTTTGCGCCCACCTGCCGGCACACCGTTCAATCCAAAGACGGCGATCACGTCGACGCCAACAGCACCGTCGCCACAGTCAGCGGTCCGCTGGACGAGATCCTGGGTCTCGAACGCACGATGCTCAATCTCGTCGGTCGCCTCTCCGGCATCGCGACCCGCACCGCCCTTTTTGCCGCTCGCATCCCCCCCGGTTCTCGCGCCCATCTGTACGACACCCGCAAGACGACCCCCGGTCTGCGCGTCCTGGAGAAGTACGCCGTCCGCTGCGGTGGAGGCCATTGCCACCGCATGGGCCTCTTCGACGCTGTGCTCATCAAAGACAACCACCTCGCCGGAATTTCCGACGCAGACCTGCCCCGCTACGTTGCCCAAGCCGCGGCCGCCGCTCGGTCGTCCTCCACTCCTTCGTTCATCGAAGTCGAAGTAGACACACTTTCTCAGTACGAAGCCCTCCTCGCCCTGCCCCCAGGCACCATTGATATTGTGCTGCTCGACAACATGACCTGCTCCCAACTCTCGCAGGCCGCCGCATCGCGCAACTCCCGCCAACCCGGCCTCGAACTGGAGGCTTCCGGCGGCATCACGCTCGACTCCCTCCCGCAAATCGCGCGAACCGGCGTCGACCGCATCAGCGTCGGAGGTTTGACCCACTCTGCTGTAAGCCTGGATGTTGCATTGGACATAGATGGGTGATATTCTTATCGGTTGCAACCCCCATACCGGGGAAGCAACCACGACACCGATACTGTGAACTTGGACAACCTGGCCCCAGACATCACCCTATGGCAGCGTCGATTGTCGGCCGTGATCGCCGGTCTCGGTGTTTCCTTCGTCAATCGCGTTTCCGTCTTTGAAGAAGTCGGCTCGACTCAGGACGTATGCCGCGAACTGGCCGCCGGCGTCCCAGGGCTTCTCGTCACTTCCCTCCGCCAAACAACCGGCCGCGGCAGATTGGGCCGCGAATGGACGCAAGCTCAGGACAAGGGCGTCGCCGCCACATTCGCGATCGATGCCAAGCGGTGGGACATGGGCATCCTCCCTCTCGCCGCCGGGCTGGCAACCCACCTGGCCTGCAAGAGCTTCTTTCCTGAAGCTTCCGCCGATGCCATCGGCCTGCGGTGGCCCAACGATGTCGTGGAGGTCGCCCACTCCGGCACCGCAAGGTCGCCCGGCCGCAAAATCGCCGGTGTTCTCATCGAACGCACCGGCGACACTTTCCTTCTGGGCATCGGCATCAATGTTGACCAGGAACCCGCCGACTTCGACGGTCCGCTGCACGGTCGCGCCGCGTCCTTGAACATGCTCCTGGGCCACAGGGCGCCCGGAGGACGCCTCGCAGTCATCGAGCAACTCATCTCGGAACTCGACTCGGCCCTCAAACTCGATCCCCAGGCCCTCAGCAAAGCGTGGCGCACCGCCGACTGCCTTGTCGGAACCACGCAGACCTTTGCCCAGGGCGGTGTCCGAGTCCGCGGCATCGTCAGGGACATCGACCCACGCCACTGGATCGTCCTCGAAAAGGAGGGCGGCGTTCAGGTCCGTCTGCCCGCGATGACCACCTCGATCATCTGGGACCAGACCGCGAACGCTCAGATGTGATCCGCCATCGCCTTCACGAGTGTCTTGGCCTGCGCATCCTCCAATTTCCCCGCGTTCCACCCGATTCCCAACCCCTCGCCCGTCGGGTACTTGGGAATCACGTGAAAGTGAACGTGGAAGATTGCCTGATGAGCCATCGGCCCGTTGTTCTGGAGCAGGTTATACGCCGTCGCGCCCGTGGCTTTCATCACCGCCCGAGCGATCCGGGGCAGCGCCCGACCCACCGCCGCCGCCGATTCCTCCGACAGGGCATCCATCGTCGCCGCCGGTTCCTTGGGAATGACCACGGTGTGCCCCCTGGAGACCGGGTAGATATCCAGAAACGCCAGCACCCGATCATCCTCATACACTTTGTGGCAAGGAATTTCGCCCCGAATGATCCGTGAGAAGACCGTGTCAGCCATGCCTCATGATAGTGGGCAAGGGGAAAATCGGACGGATTGTGCTCTGAACAGCATCCTTACGGATTGGGGCGACGAAACTCCTGTCGTCGTGAACTGTCCGCAAGATTTCCTGTCGGGAAACAGAACTCATTCCCGGGCGTACGAGACATGGCGGTATCGTCGCCGCGCCCATCCGTACCGCCAGCCTACGACCTCTCCGTGATCGGACCCCAACCGGAAGCAAGCACATGAACACCAGTCCGAACACCATGAATCACCCGCGTCGCGCCGCGGTGATGGGCAAAGCCATCGTCGCGATCGTCCTGGTCTGCGGAATCGCGGGCGGTCTGTACGCCGCCCGCGTCCCCACCAAACCGGCCCCGAACCAGCCTGTCAAAGGCGCGGGCACGGCCGACCGCGCTCTCGCCAGGAAAGTCGCTTTCGAGATCACCACCACCGCCAACGGCGAACTCGAGGCCCGCAAGAAAGAGGAATACCGCAACCCCCTCGACCAGGAATCCACGATCACCCAGATCGTCCCGGAAGGCACCCGCGTCAAGGCGGGCGATCTCATCGTTCAGTTGAACGTCGAGGAGATCCAGCTCAAGGCAACCTCGCCATCCAGGAGAACGAAAACGCCAGCAAGCTCCGCCAGGCGGAGCTCAAGCTCGCGCTCGCCGACCTCGCCCTCGCCCAATGGCGCGACGGCGATGTCGAGAAGAAGCGAAACGACCTCAATCTCGACGCCGACAAGGCCGCTCTCGAACTCGAGCGTCTCGCCCAGCTCTACCAGCGCAGCCAGAACCTCAACCGCGAGGGCTTCCTCAGCAAGGACCAGCTCGACAAGGACGAAGTCCTGTACATCGAAGCCATCGCCAACTACAAGACCAGCCGTCTGGCCCTCTCCGTGTACGACGAGTTCGAATACCGCAAGGACGAGAAGAAGTTCCTCTCCGATGTCGAGGAAGCCCGCGCCGAAGTCGAGCGCGTGAAGCTCAACAACATCAGCGAAGTCGCCAACAAACGGGCCGAGTTCGAGAACCGCAAGAACCAGCTCCTCGCCAACGAGGCCAAGCTCACCAAGCTCACCAAGCAGCGTGACGAAGCCACCATCTACGCCCGCAAGGACGGCCTGGTCGTCTTCAGCACCACCCTCGACCGCGGCATGCGCTGGGGCGGCGGTGGCGACGGCCCCCTCCAGATCGGCACTCAGGTCTCCCCCAACCAGTTGCTCATTGTCCTGCCCGACACCTCCGAAATGGTCGCCGCGCTCCGCGTGCACGAGAGCATGTCCGCAAAGGTCCGCCCCGGCCAGCCCGTCACCGTCAAGATCGACGCCGCAGGCGGCGCCACCTTCCAGGGCACCGTCGATTCAATCGGCGTCATGGCCGAAACCGGCGGCTGGCGAGACCCCAACCTCCGCGAATACACCGTCCGCGTCGCCTTGGATACCCAGGCCGACAATCTCAAGCCGGCGATGCGTTGCGAAGGCCGCATTATCCTCGACACCGTGCCCGAAACCCTCACGGTCCCGGTTCAGTCCGTCTTCAACGAAGGCCCCGTCCAGTTTGTGTATGTGACCGCGGGCCAGAAGTTCACGAAGCAGCCGGTCCGCCTCGGCCGCCGCTCCGACACCATCGCCGAGATTTCCGCCGGGCTCGCCGAAGGAGACCCCGTGCTCATCCGCGAACCCTCCGCCGGCGAAGTCCTCGCGGAGCCCTGGAGCCGCGAAGTTCTCCTCGCAGTTGGCTACAAGATCGGCGAAGATGGAAAAGTCATCGCCGAAGGCGGCGGCCCGATGCCCACCCGCAGCGCTCCCCGCGGCGGCAACGGCCAGGGCGGTGAACAACGTCAACGCGGTGGCGGCAAGCCGCAGAACGCCGCTCCCGGCGGCATGGGTGCCAAGACACAAGGCCCAGGCAAGGACCAGCCCAAGCCCGCCGGCGAAATCACCACCGCCGCTTCCGACCAGAACTCTCAGCAGAAGTCAGACGAGAAGGCCGACGCAAAGTCCGAACCCACCAAGCCTCCGGCCGAAGGTTCAACACCCGCCGCCGCCGCACCGGCGGTCGTAGAAAAGCCCGCCAACTGAGCACCCGCTCACGCCGCGGCTTTCAAACCGATGTCCGACATCATGAAGTTGTCGCCAACGGTGTCGACCCCGTCAACTGATTCGATGCGAACGCCCTTTTCCAGGCGTAGGTCAATCCGCACCGGTTCTTTCGGTCGCCGCGTCCGCAGAGCCGGGTCCGTAACGATCTGCACCTCCGGTCGGCACGGGTCATTCGGCCGCCAGTCTACCACCGCCGCGGTGTGCCCCCCGGTGATCTTGACCAGCGTCCCCGGCGGATACGCCGGCACCACCTGATGCAGCGTCCGCAGCACCACCGGATCAATCCAAGACACATACGGCGGCCGCCGCAAGATCGCCAGAGCCTTCACCGCCGGGATCGGTCGTGAATCCTGATCCGTCGGCAGATACGTGCCGAACTTCACGCGGTCGTACATCTCCGCGCACGCCGCGATCCTCGCAAAAACGTGAATCTCGGAACCCGCCAACGGCACGCTGTTGCCCCGCACGTCGATCCGCCTCGGGAACCCCGTGCCGTCGAACCGTTGATGGTGGTGCAGCACCACGCCCGCCGCCGCGGCGTTCAGATGGTCCTTCACCGCGTCATACCCCAGTTGCGGATGCCTTTTCCACGTCGGATGATCCTCATCTTTCGTTTTGGCCCACTCGGCCAGCTCTTCAGGATCGATCCGCGTGAGCCCGTAGTCATGGAACATCGCGCCCACGCCCAACGCGGCCACATCCTTCGCCGTGCCCGCGGCCATCCGCGTCCGTTCCTGGATCAGGTAGTAGTCGAGCTTGATCCCCATCAGCAGACTCAGAAAGCACGTGTTCCCCGCGTGCCGCGCCATCGCGCTCCCCACCGCGCCCATGTCACCGATCAACGCCGCCGATGCCGGGTTGTCCGCCAACCGATCCAGCAGCGACATCACCGCGTCGCGGTACGAGTGATACTCGATCTCCGCCTCGGCGCCGCCCAACGCCCCATCCATCGCCGCGCCAACCCGTTCAATGATCTGCCGGTGCGCCGCCAGCGTGCGAGGATCGGTGTACTTCACCACCTCCTCGAGCCCCGGATACTTGATCCAGATGTCCCTCACACCCATCTCAACCAGCCGCGGGATGTTGAACCGATCCAGCGCCACGCCCGGACGTAGCAAAATCGTGTCCAGACGCTGCGGGTGATCCACCTGCTGCGCCAGCACCATGCCCGGCTTGGCGTGGGTGACGGAAAGTCTGAGCATGTTCACGCTATGTATCGGACGCCCGGCCACCCCGCTTCGTGCCTCGCCCGCACATTGCCCAGCAGACGGGCTCGACGAACACCCCTTCAGGGTGTCAATCTCGGGTACCGCTCCGGCGGTGTCGGCGTGATCACCAGCACCAGCCGCACCTGCCCCTCCCCACCCTTGAGCGCATCGCTCAACACCGCCTGGCCAAGCGTCGTCGCCGCCGCCACCGCCGGCCCGAACGGCCGATCCGGCGGCGCGGGGTCGCTCACCTTCTCCTCCGCTCCCCGCGGCACCAGCACCAGCGCCTCGCCGTTCCTGAACTCCAGATCGCAGAACAGCCGCTGAAACACCACTCCCTCTTCAATCGTGCTCGGCTTGGGCGCCGGCGGCGCCAACGGATCCAACGCCTCCGTCGCTTTCCGCGGCTCCACAAACTGCGGCACCAGTTCCGTCTGCAGCACAGCCGCGCCATCCACGCCCGGGGCCGGCCAGCACCGCATCAAGAGCCGAAACGCCCCGTCGCTCACCTCGATCGGCCCCGTGTCCAACTGCACGGGTTGCATACCCCGCGCGTTGGGTCCTCGGACGATCTCCGTCCACTTGCCCGTGGGGGCGATCCACTGCCGCTGTTCCGGACCCGCGATGCGCAGCCGCGCCTTGAGTTCAGACAGTGCCCCCGGCGGCACCGAGTACACGTCAAAGCCGTGCGTCGTCCACAGGTCCCGTATCTTGGTTGGCAGCGGCGTGGGTGCGTCCGCGTACGGCGCCAGCGCAGTCGAAAGCGGCATCGTGTGGTCCGGAGGCGCCGGTTTCACCACTTCGCCCGACCCCGGCGACGAGTTCTTGGCCTTGGGCGCAACCGGCGGCGGTGGCAGAATCCGATCGTCCACGATCCACCACGTCACCTCAACGCCCATCGATACCGGCGCACCCGGCATCCGCACCTGGGCGCCCGCAACGGGCTGCTTCTCAGCCGACGACGAAGTCCCGCACGAGGCCGCCGCCGCGAGCAGGATCGCGCACGATCCCCCGGCCAGCCGCCCCGCCCACCTGTTTGGAGAACTACACATCAAGGCCCGGTTCCGTGAGCCGCCGTTGCAACGGCGTTAGACCGCCGGCTCCAACTCGTTGATCCGATCGATCAGCCGCCGCAGGTGCGCGAACTTATTGCGGTTGTGCCTGAACACCAGCCGCGGCCGCGTGAGGTTGTCATCCTCACCCTCCAGTGGCCCGCTCAGACGCATGCCGCCCTCCTTGATGAGCAGCGAGAACTCGCTTTCGAGCTTCGCCACATCCGTCGCGGCGATCGGATTGCGAAGCCGGATCACGAAATCATCCTTGACATAGCGTGAGGAGTGATAGTTGCGGTAGAACCGGATGATGTGGCTCGCCGCATCGCGCGGATCCTTCGCCAGGTAGTAGATGTTCGGATCTTCCGGGCTGACCCAGCCGCGATCAATCAGTTCCCGCCGCACCCACTGGTCCCACGCCCGCCAGTAGCTGCCGTCGCCTCCCTCCACCATCACGATCGGCATCGGCGTCGCCTTGCCGGTCTGCACCAGCGTCAGAGTCTCGAACGCCTCGTCCATCGTGCCGAACCCGCCGGGAAAGAGCACCACCGCCTCGGCCTGGCTCAGGAACATCAGCTTGCGGGTGAAGAAGTAGCGGAAGTTGATGAGCTTCTCGTCTCCCTTGATCACCATGTTCGCGTTCTGCTCGAACGGCAGGCGGATCGCCACGCCGAAACTCGCCGCACGCCCGGGCCCCACGTGCCCGGCCTGCATGATGCCCCCGCCC
>JBGAMO010000078.1:0-21652 GCA_044222845.1 Phycisphaerales bacterium | reverse complement strand
GATGCTCAAGCCCGTGGCCGGGTCCCACACCCGCGAGGTACCGTCATACGAGGCGGTGACGATCCGAGTGCCGTCCGGACTAAACGCGGCGGTGCGAACCTCTCTCGTGTGCCCCTTGAGCTCGGCGATGCTCAAGCCCGTGGCCGCGTCCCACACCCGCCCCATATTGTCCTCCGACGCCGTGACGATTTTGGTGCCGTCCGGGTTGAATGCGGCGGAGGTGACCCAGCCCGTGTGCCCCTTGAGTTCCGCGACGGACGCTCCCGTGGCCGCGTCCCACACCCGCGCGGTGTTGTCATAGGACGCCGTGACGATCCGCGAGCCGTCGGGGCTGAAGGCGGCGGACTCCACCCGCTCCGTGTGCCCCTTGAGTTCCGCGACGGACGCCCCCGTGGCCGCGTCCCACACCCGCGCGCTTTGGTCGATGGATGCAGTGACGATCTTTGTACCGTCGGGGCTGTATGTAGCTGAGACGACCCCATCTGCGTGACCTTTGAGCGCCGCAAGGCTGTTGTCGGCCGTCGTGTTCAGCCACTTCCACTCCCAGCCGCGTAGTTGTTCCGGGCAGGCATCCAGACGCTGTCGCACGCGGTCGAACTGGCGGAAGTCCATCGCGGCCGCAGCCATCTCAACATTGGCGACGTAGGAGTTGTACTCGATTGCCTTACCCGCCTCGATCGCCTCCCGGGTCTTCTGCTCGGCGATCGCGCGCTGTGCTTGCGCTTCGGCGCTCTGGCGCAGGGCCTCGCGGCGCTGGTCCTGGGCTTCGATCCTTGCCAGTTGTTCCCCTTTGGCCCGCTGGGCCGCGGCGAAGTAGCCCAACGATGTGCCGATCGCCCCCAGCAGCAGGACCGCGAAGACCGCCGCGGCGGCAGTGACGACGCCTCGGTTGCGCCGGATGAACTTCCTCACGCGGTACCCCGTGGACTCGGGCCCGGCCTCCAAAGGCTGGCCGTCCAAGTACCGCCGGATGTCCTTGGCCAGGTCGGCGGGCGTGTCGTAGCGGGCGGTACGGTCCTTGCGGAGAGCCTTCAGCGGGATCCAGTCGAGTTCGCGGCGGAGTTCGCGGGCGAGGTTCTCGCGCTCGGCCACTCGGTGGCGAGCGATCGTCGTGCCGGTGGCGTCATCGACCGATGACAGCCGCGTGCTGGGCTTGGGGGCATCCTGCTCGCGCAGCACCTTGCGGATGGCTTCGGCCCCCGCGGCGCGGAGCGATTTGGGGTCGAACGGCAGCAACCCCGTGAGCAGTTCGTACAGCACCACGCCCAGCGAGTACACATCCGTGCGGGTGTCGATGTCGGTGGCGCCCATCTCGGCCTGTTCGGGGCTCATGTACTCAGGAGTGCCGATGAGTTGTCCGGATTCGGTGAAGATCGTCTTTTCGGTGAGCGTGCGGGTAATGGCTTTGGCGATGCCAAAGTCGATGATCTTGGGCTTGGGCGTGCCATCACGCACGGAGACGAGAATGTTCGAGGGCTTGAGGTCGCGGTGGATGATGCCCTTGTGGTGGGCGTGCTGAACGGCTTCGCAGACCGGGATGAACAACTCCAGCCGCTGCCGAATCGACAGGTTGTGGCGATCGCAGTACCGGGTGATGGGCTCCCCGGCGACGTGCTCCATGACGAAGTAGGGCCGCCCTGTTGTCGTGGCCCCTGCATCAAAGACCTTGGCGACATGCGGATGGTCCATCACGGCCAGGGCCTGCCGCTCCTGCTCGAACCGGGCGATCACCGCCCTGGTATCCATGCCCGCCTTGATGACCTTGATCGCGACGCGCTGCACAAAGGGTGTGCGGCGCTCGGCCAGCCACACGACGCCGAACCCCCCCTCTCCGATGATCTCCAGAAGTCGGTACGGCCCGATCATCTCGCCTGGCTTCTCCAACTGGTGGGCCGCCGGGCTGTCTGAGACGAACTCCACGGTAACAATGGTCGCTTTGGCCTCTTGCACCTCGCGGTCCGCATCCAGCAGCGCACGCAGCTTCGCCGCGAGCGCGGGATCCGTGCGTTCGAGGTCCGCCAGCAGCCTCTCGCGCTGAGCGGCCGAGAGCGGCAGGGCACGCTCGAACAGAGACATCAACGGGTTCAGTTCCGACATGTATGCACCCCACACCCGGGCCCCGGCCACGGTGGCTAGGCGACAGGTCCGCCGTCGATCGATCCGCCCCCGCCGCCGACCTCCGCGTGCAGCCACGCCCGCGAGAACCTCCAGTAGCGGCCCACCGTCGCCACGCCGATGCCCATGATCTCGGCGATCTGCGGTTCGGTGAGGTCCACGTAGTACTTGTACTCCACTATGTCCGCGTACTCGGGCTTTTCCGCGCGGAGGCGCTCGATCGCGGCCTTGACAGCCTCCACCTGTTCGATGCCGAACTCGCGCAGCATCGGCACGTCGATGAACTCCAGGTTCGCGGGGTCGAGGCTGGCCGGGCGCTTCCCGCCGCCGTGCTTTTCCGCCGCGTACTTCTTCGCGCGGTCGATCAGGAGGTGCTTCATCACCAGGCGGAAGGTGTTGATGAGGTGCTTGCGGTCTTTGAAGGCGACCGGCACGTTGCCGTACACGCGGAGCCACGCCTCGTTCACGAGGGCGGTGGGCTGCATGGTGTGGCCGCTGGATTCGCCCCGGAAGAGCCCGCCGGCGATGGCGCGAAGCTCCTGGATCACCGACGGGGTCACTTCCGCCGCGGCGTTGGATTCACCCCGGCTCACCGAATCGATCAGTTGCGACAGATGGGCGGTGCGGTCGTCGGACATGGGTGAGTTTACGCCCCACCTTGAGCCTCAGGGCTCGCGTCTTGTCCATCGAGTTTGTGAAGGTGTTGATCAGAATCGCTCCGTGATTCGCTTTGGGGAGCGGAGGGCACGCCGTGTTCCCCATCCCTCACAGGAACCACACCCATGACTACCAAAATCCAGAGCCGTTGCCGCGTGGACTTTGCACTCAAGTATCGTCGACTCGGAATCTCCGGAGCGGTTGTTGGCGGGATCTGTCTGGCCGCCGCGGCGTTGGTGGGGGGGTGCGGCGGCGCTCCCACCGGCAACGGCCATGGCCGGATCGCCACCGGCGGAACGACTCGGGGCGAAGAGCACGCCCCCGGACCGCTGATCGCGCAGGTCGCAGAAGCGACCGATCAGGCATCACAGTTCCTCGCGACCGAACTGGACCGGATCGCGGTTGAAGAGAACGGCGGCCACCGAGGTTGGATGCTCATGGGCTCGATGGAGAATCTCTCGATGGGCCTGCTGCCCACCAGCGAACTCGAAGTGGCGCGTGACAGGCTGGTCGGGAAGCTGCAGAACTCGGATCTCTTCTATCGCAACTTTACGATCGTGTGCAACCGTGCCGAACGCGAAGCCGCGTTCCGCGAGGAGGCGGGGCCCCCTGCAGATCTGCTGGGGATGGGAGGCGCGGGCGGTCCCGCCCGCCCGGACCCGCAGTACGTACCGTCTCTCCTCGAAGATGGGGGTGATCGAGCGGGGCACCACGCGGATGTACGCGTTCCAGTTCCGGCTCAATCGTCTCAGCGATGGGGTTCAGGTGTGGGCGGATCGGTATGAAACGGTGCGCGAAGGGGGTCAGCGGCACAAGCCCGCCGCGCCGCCTCCCGCGCCCGCTCCGGCGCCCGGCGCCCCCCCAAACCAAAGCCCTAAGAACTCTCCGCCGAACGGGCCCACGCTCGATGAAGTCGGGAATGCCATCGGTGTGGCAAGCGATGCACAAGAACTGATCAAGGGCAAGCGATAAGGCCGGCCGCTCGGTGATTCAAGCCACAACTCCGGAGACCACCATGAACGCTTTAGCGATCGCCGTGTTCGGCGCTGCGCTGCTCACCGGCTGCGCGGGCGTCAATCAATCTACGCGGATGACCGTGAACGACAATCAGTTCGTCGTCGCCGAGACGCAGGCGCAACTGCGGCAGAGCGAGTTTCTCCGCGACCGTTCACCGCTCTCGCCGCCCGCGGTGGTGACCCTGGGCTCGTTCACCAATCTCAGCAGCGATCTGCTCAGCGACGCGGAGAAGTGGCGGCTGCTGGAGTTCATCTGGCCGCCGCGGCTGCGCGAGGAAAAGAACATCATCTTCGTCGAGTCCCGGGCCTCCGCCGAAGCGGCGCGAAGCGGGGCCGACGCGGAACCGCACGCCATGGAACAGCGAGCGCCCACGCACCGCCTGGACGCCGAGTTGCGATCGGCCGAGCGATTCGGCGCGGGCGAGCGCACGGACCTGTACTTCTTCCAGTACCGCCTGACGGCGCTCGCGACGGGCGAACGCAACTGGACCGGCGGAGTGGAGTTTAAGCGCACCGCGGCGGGAAAGCCGTGGAACTGACGCAGCCGCTGATCGGACTCGCTCGGGAAACTCGCTTCCGAGCGTGCCGGAGCGAACTACCGGTAACACCACACTCACCAGGAGCAAATACGTGAACACCATCAATAGGTCCGTGCGCGGGAACCGGGGAACTTGGGTCGGCGCGGCGCTGCTGCTCTCGATCGTGGCGGGGGGGTGCGCGGGATCTCGGGATCAGAAGCTCGCGAGCCTGATAGACCAGGGCGAATACGCCCGCGCGGGCGAACGCGCGGTCTCGGAGCTGGCCGGCGAGAAGACCTACCGGGTGCGCCGTCTCAACCAGGCTCAGCAACTGCTTTGCGCCGACGGTCGCCCCGAAGCGGCGGAGCCGTACGCGTTCGAGGCGTTTGAGATTCTGCGCACCCGCGGCATGAACGCCGATCAAACCGTCATCACGCTCGGGCCGGACAAGACCTGCAAGGGCGAGCCTTTCGAGCAAGCCATGACGTACTCCTACACAGCCATCAACCAGATGCTGCTGGGCAAATGGGACCAGGCCCGGGCCGCGTCGGCGTCTTCGCTCTTTCTGCTCAAGGAGTTCCAGGACGCGGAGAAACCCGCGAATGCGTCATCGCTCGATCACGCGGCCATCGCCGCTACGGCGGTCATGAAGGAGCAGAACGGCAACGCCGCGTGGCTCGACAACGGGTACCAACCTGTGGAGACCAACTTTGCTCTGGGGTACGCGTTGCACGGTCTGGCGAGTCTGGCCCTGAACCGCACGGATGAAGCCGCGGACAACTTTCGCAAGGCGTCTCAGTACAACCCGGGATTCACGGCGACTGCGCAATCACTGCTCGCCGGGCGCGACAACACCGTGTTCATCATTGACTATGGCCGCGGACCCGAAAAGCAGGCGTACGGGCACCACGACTGCTTTGCGCGCTTCGTCCCCCGCACTCCGAGTGCTGATGAGCCGGCCACGATCGCCATCAACGAAGCGCTGGCCGGGCGATTCCCGCCTGTTCAGGATCTCAACACACTGGCGACTGATTATCGCTGGACGTCGCTGGATGATGTCCGACTGGCACGGGCGATCCTGGGCGATGCGCTCGTCGCCGGCGGCGCCGCCGCGGTGGCGTATGGGGTATCGAACGACAACACCGCCGCGACCATCGGCGGCGGGATCGCCGTGGCGGCGGGCGGGCTGCAGATCGTCAATGCCCATGCGGACACAACGCAGGACGAATCTCTCCCGCAACGCGTGTACATGGCGCCGGTCAACATCTCTCGCGCGGACTCGCGCGTCGAAATCATGATCGGCGGTCAGCAAGGAGGGAGGATCGTCTTGACGGATGTCGATCCGCCGGGCGCGGGCCAGCGGATGCGGGTGCATTATGTGCGTCTGGCCCCCGGCGGCGGGTCTTGGCAGGCTTCCGGCAGGACGCTGTACGCCAACGACCGAACGAACGCTCCGATCGCCGGGGACGACCTGCCGTACATCCTGGGCGGTCGGTGTGTCCGAACGCCCACGCAGGACGTGCTTGATCGGTATCGTGCCGCGGGCTGGCTGCGGGACCTGTCTCTTGAGGACCTCAAGAACCTGTACCGCGAAGAGGGCATCGACATCGACTCCGACCACGGCGGCCTTCACGTCCTGGAGGGCGGCACCTCCTTGGTTGCGCCCCGCGCCGGCACCGCCGGGTACGCGCGTCTGTTCGGGCAGGAGCACCCGCCGTATCGCCCCAGGTCGCTGCGTGTCTCGGCCCTGGCGGATCAGGTAAGCGCCGTGCTCGCGGCCCGCGGCCCTGCTTCTGAGCGAATCAGCAGTCGTTGATCGGATCGCCCCGTCAATCTCGCTCGGGGCAGTGTTGGAGCCGCACAGGCCGGCCCCGCAGCTCCTTGCGAAGAAGGAAACCGCACATGAACCTCAAATGTCTCAATAGCACTCTCATGCTCGCGATCGGCACCATCGGCCTCGCGAGTTGCACGACGCTCCAACCGCCCCCGCCCGCGGGCGTGCAGGATCCGTTCGCGGATTCGCCTCAGATCGTGGTGCTCGACGAGCTGGACCGTTACGTGTTCATCTCCAACGTCGTGATGCAACCGGGGCCACCGATGGATGTCACCGTCATCGCCCGCGCCAATACCCGTGACACCGAGCTCAAGGTTCAGTACCGATTCCTCTTCCTCGATAGCCATGGCCGCAGGCTCGAGAGCCAGCCCGACTGGCGATACCTGCAGATGCCCGCCCGCGCCGCCGTGGAGTTCCGCGGCAACGCGATGGACTCTCGTGCGGCCGATTGGCGCTTGGAAGTTCGCCCCGCTCGCTAAGGCAGCTCGGTTCTTTGACACAACCCAACCTGGGGACCACCAACGGAAAGAGCGTATCGATGAATCACCACACCACAATTCTCCGGTTCGTTGCACTTGCCGCCGCTGCCGGCCACTGCGTGGCCTTCGCGCAGCAGGCCCAACCCCGATCGCGCTGGACCCAGCCGGTGGAAGCGCCTGGCGGCCCCGGTCGTTCGGCGCCCCGCACTCCACCGCCCCACCGCGAAGCGCCGCCGCCGACGGTGGTGAATCAGGCGTTTCTGGACGCTTACCAGGCGTTCCAGCGGCCGCGGATCGCGGTCATCGGCACCGGCTGGCGCGATGAGGTCGCAGGTTCCTCGCTCGTGCCTCCGCCCGTTCAATCATCGGACACAGCCTCGCCCGCGGTTGCCGCAGCCCCTGCACACCGTCTGGACCCGGCGAACATGGCCAACTCTCTCGCAAACTCCATCGGCCAACTGCTGACCGGCCCGGGGGTTCAGCGCGTGGCGTGCTCGGGCGGGCCGACGCTCGCCAAGGACGCCGCGATGGACCGAGCGTCCGCCGCGATCGGCGCGGGCCGCCGGTGCGACGCGGACATCATCGTCATGCTCACGGTCGCGGACCTGGGCGATGCCTACGCGGGCTCCTACGTCATGGTCGACGGTCGGCGCGGCGTCGCCCTGGGTTCCTGGGAGTTCTCGATCGTTCCGGACGCGTACGGCGTGCTGGACCGCAACCAACTCAACTCGTACAGCCGCCAGCTCGCCGAGCACATCCGAGACCGATTCTCCGAGGCCGCGGCCGGCGCGAAGAACTTCACCATCCGCTTCAGTGGCATCGAGCCGGCGGACCTTGCGACCCTGCAGCGGGTGCTCCGGCGGGTGCCGGGGGTGCAGCGCGTGGGCGAGGCTCGCCAGGACGCCGGTGAACTCGGGATCAACGCCGTGCTCGACATTGAGTACGTCGGGTCCGTGCCAGACCTGCCGGAGTTCATCATCTCGGCGGCAGGCAATGAGCGCATCCGCTTGCGGGCGGATCATGTCCGATTGGGAGAGATCGATTTTGTCAGCGACACCATCGGCCTGCGTGATGAAGCGCTGATGCTCTGCGGCGACGACGATCCGCCCGCGCAGGCCGCGGCCGCGATTGAAGCCCTGCGTCGCGCATACGGATGTGCCGGATCGCCTCCGATCGGCTTCGCGATCGAAAATGACGCCGGCGGTGAACTCGCGGCCGCTCTCTCGCGCAGGCTTCGGGCGATCGGCCTGACAGTGCTTGATCGCGGAGAGGCGCAGCCGGGGGACCTGGAGCTCCGCGCTCAGCCGGCGGCGGGCGGCGGCCACTCATACCGCCTTGTGTTTCGGGGCGGTGATGAGCTGGCCGCGTGCCCGGCCGAGCGGGCCAAGGGCGCCGGCCCGGATCGTCGCGCCCGCGCCGCGGTGGGCACCCTCGCCGCCGAACTGCGTCGCTCGCTGGAAGCGCCGGCGTCGGTGCGTGTCGCGCTGCTGGGCGCTCACGCCATCGAAGATGTCACGCCCGTGACCGCCGCGCTGCGGGGGCTGCCGGGTGTCACGTCCGTTCATATACGGTCGTTCTCGGCCGGCAAGGGCGTCGATTCCGCTGACATCTGGCTGGGGTATCGGGGCTCGCTGGAGGATCTGCTCACGCAGCTCAAGTCCGGGCGCGACGCCATGCCGTTCAGCCTGGACGACAACCAACTGCGGCGCGGCACGCTCGAAATCACCATCAAGGACAAGTGAATCTCGACAGGTACGCGAAGCGGTCCCGCGTTCTCGCCCCTACTCACGGATCCAACCATGCCACCAGACGCCACTCAGGAAACGGCCGATACCCCGATCTCATTGCACGCGGATGAGCCGGAAGCGGTCCGGCCAACAGCCGCCGCGGCATGGCGGGCCGCCGCCAAGTTCTTTCTGTCGCCCGTGCAGCACTTGATCGATGATCCCACCGTCAGCGAGATCATGGTCAACGGCCCCAACGACGTGTACATCGAGCGCGACGGCAATCTTCACCGAACGGCGGTGCGGTTCGAGGATGAACACGCCGTTCTTTCCGCCGCGCGTCACATCGCCCAGTTCGTCGGTCGGCGCATCGGTCAGGACACGCCGATTCTCGATGGTCGCCTGCCCGACGGCGAGCGCATCTGCGTGGTGCTCGGGCCGATTGCCTCGTTCGGAGCCACCATCAATATCCGCAAGTTCGGCAAGACACCGATGACCGCGGAGAACCTGCTGCAGAAGGGATCGATCACCGCCGAGGCCTTGTCCTACCTGCGGGCCGCGGTCGCGAGCCACGCGAACATCATCGTCAGCGGCGGCACCGGCACCGGCAAGACCACGATCGTGAACATCCTGGGCGGTACGTTTGATGACGCCGAACGCGTGATCGTCATCGAGGACACCCGCGAGCTTCAGATCAACAAGCCACATGTGGTCCGGCTCGAGGCCCGGCCCGCCGACAGGCACGGGCGGGGCGAGGTCAGCATCCGAGACTTGTTCGTCGCGTCGCTGCGCATGCGTCCCGACCGCATCGTCGTCGGCGAGGTTCGCCGGGGCGAGGCCCTCGACATGGTGCAGGCGATGACGAGCGGTCACCGCGGCTCGATCTCCACGCTCCACGCCAACAGCCCGTTCGACGCGTGCCAGCGCCTTGAAACGATGGCGCTCATGGCGGGCGTCGGTCTCCCTCTCTCCGCCCTGCGCCGCCAGGTGGCCAGCGCCATCGATCTGGTTGTCCAGGTCGGACGCTTCCCGGGCGGGGCCCGAAGGATCACCCACATCAGCCGGGTGGGCTTGGAGAACGAGGGGTTCGTCACCCGCGACATCTTTGCGCTGGCCCGTGAATCGCTCGCGCTGCAGAGAGTGCCGGGCGGCGGCGAAGGGGCGTTCGACGCGGCCGGAGCGCACGGAGGGTCTCGCTCATGAACGCTCAACGCCGGCCCGGGAGATCCCTGTTCCTGCGCTTGTGGCACGCTCGAGCCCGCTGGTGGGCTCGGCGCGGCGGCCGCGCCCGCCGCGGCATGGTGCTGGATCAGTTGTGCATCCTCATGGTCATGGTCCTGCCCGTGTGGGCCCTGACACCCGCCATGCTGTACATCGTGATGCGGTACTTCTACCGCATTGGCTCGACCGTGACGGGCCCCTTCCCGTGAACGCGTCGGGCCGATCGGCTCTTTCAAGAAAACTCGCCCGGTTTGATCGGATCGCCCTCACTCCATCGCTTCAGGTATTGAAAGGAACACACATGAACTTGAACGAGAACACGAACGCCTCAACGAATCCCAGCCGCATCTACCCGTTCACCTTCTACGCCTTCCTCATGGTCAGCACGCTCATCTTCATCAATGCAGGGATCTGGGCCCTCGTGTCGCCCGCCCTGGGCAGGTGACGAAACGAATCGAACACAGTCGCGCGAGCCAGTGCCGCCGGGGCCTCGCACGATCAAAGCACCCTCGGCGGCGAACACACACCACGGGTAACCAACCCCGGGAAAGATCAGGAGTTGAACCATGAAGAGCCTCACCAATAGCCGTCGCGCCACCGCCAGCATCATGAGCCTGGCCCGCAAGATGAACCGCGATGAGCGCGGCAGTGTCATCGAGAAGGTCCTGCTCACCGTCATCGCCCTGGGCGGCATCATCGCTCTCGCGGCTGTGGTGAACTCCACCGCGGGCAAGATCAAGACCCAGGCGCAGAACGCGGCGACGTCCGCTGACGGCATGGCGGGCACCGCTACACCCTCGTATCGCTAAGCCGTCGTGCTGAACCAATCTCGCCCTAGCGAAAGCTTTTCGCCTCTCGCTCGCCGACGCAAGCGAGAGGCATTTCTCTGGACTCACCCCATGCACACCTTCAGTCTCGAAATCAAGGCGGTCCGGCAACGGTCACTCGTGCCGTCGCATTCGAACTGGTGCCTGCTTGCACTGATGCTCTCCGCCGCCGCGGTCATTCCCATCCGCGTCTGCCTCGATTCCCCTTCTATCGGGGTCTGCGAAGTGCTGGCACTGCTCGTGCTCGCCGCCGCGGCCGGGAACGATCTGGTCCGCGGCCTCATTCCCAACACGCTCACGTACTCCGCCGCGGCGGGGGGCATGATTCTCGCGGCGACTCACTCGCTGACGGGCGATTTCTCCGAGGGGCTTGCGTCGTTCATCGGCGGCCCGGGATTCGGCCACGCGTTCGGCTCCTTTCTGGCGGTGCTGCTCGTGGGCGTCGCACTTTCCCTGGGCGGCGGGCTCGGCGGCGGCGATGTCAAGCTGCTCGCGGCCGTGAGCCCGCTCCTGGGCGCGGTCGCGACGCTGTCGATCCTGTTTCTGGGATCGAGCGTGCTCGCAGCGTTTTACATCATCAACCGGTTGTTCAACGGCAGGCCGTTGCGCTCGTTGCAACGCGCGTTTGCATCCACAGTGTCAATCAACAACGCGAGCGTCGCAGACCATCCGCACGAGTTCGATCGACGCTTTCTGCCGCTGGCCCCGGGCCTTTTCGTCGGGGCGCTGCTCCTGCCGGTCCTGGCCCGATCATCGTACTTCGCGGAGATGTGGCCATGAAACGCTTGCTCAACCGCATCCATCATGCCCGCGCGGGCGGCGTTGTGATCGAGTGGCTGTTCTGCCTGCCGATCTTCTGCGTCTTGTTCTTTCTGATCCTGCAGATGGCATTGCTCGCGAGCGCTGGTCTGGTGGTTCGCTACGCCACCTTCGCCGCGGCACGGGCCGCGGCGGTGGGGCTCCCGGATCACCTCAAGGCGAACACGGAGACCACTGCGGCGATCATTCTGGCGTGCATCTCGCCGCGGAGACGTGGCGACCATCAGGAGGCCCGTGTCTTCGGCGAGACACTCCGCCGCCAGGGCGCGCCCTGGTCGTTCCGCGGCGTTGCGGACCGCGCCGCGTTCGCGCAGATCGCCACGGATATCCGCATCAGCCCGGACGAGATTCTTGGCGGGCCCGAAGACCTCTCGGTGCAGATCAAGTTCCCTTTCCGGCTCAATATGCCTTTCGCGGCCACTGTGCTGGCCCCACGGGCTCGCACCATCGCCGGGGTTCGGGGACATTACATAGACATCAGCGCCCGCGTCGACCTGCGTTCGCACGGCAGTCGCGTCGCGGCCTCGCGCTTCTCGCTGGGGAGGCTCACACCATGACCTCGTTGCTGCGCCGCTTCCACGCCGACACGAGAGGATTCATGCACCTGCTCACCGGCGTGCTTCTATTGGTCATCATCGCCGCGCTCGCTCTGGTCATCAACACCGGGCGTGCCACTTCGTCAAAGATGCACATGCAGACCGCGGCGGACGCCGCGGCACATTCCGCTGCTGTTGTGACCAGCCGGACGGTGAATCTCGTCACCGCTACCAACATCAACATCGTTCGGACGGGCTCCGCCGAAGCACTGGCGTGGGCGGTGTGGCCCACGGTTGCGGAGATCGTTGACAACTGGGAAGAGGCGATCTCCTCGGCGGGTTGGTTCGCGCCTGTGGTCGCGGCGCGCATCGCCGCGTTAGAGGCCCCGCAACTCGCCAAGTTCATCGCCAAGGCCGGCCCCACGGGCGCTCGCCAGATGGCCTCGCGTTCGCTTATCAAGCGAATCAAGAAGATCAACACCTGGCAGAAGGACATTTTGGCGGCCACGCCGGGTATTGTCGAGGACCAGCGCGCCAAGATCGAGGACTTTTATGGCGTGCAGATCAAGCTGGCCCAGCTGGGTTCTTCCGACGGCCGCGTCCGTGCGCCGGTACGCTCACCCCGCGGCATGGAAGAGCGGCTGCTCACGATCGCCTACCTGCTGGAGCAGCGAATCAAGACAGATCGCCAGGGGTGGGATGGCACGCTTTCGCGGATCCACTACGGGCGAGGCAGCGACGTCTGGGCCCGTTGGACAAGCGCGATGGGCGCCTTGGTCGCCTTTGATATCCGCGGCCGCTTCATCGTGCTCGATACCCACGACGGCTTCATGGAGAAGAAGCCCAAGCGGCAGGAACGCAACTACGCGTTCGCCGTCACCGCGATCGCGCGTCACCCGGAGGGACTCAGCGAGCCGCGGGTCTTCTCCGGGCTCAACCGGCGTCCGTTCAACAGGACCGGCAGCGCCATGGCCATCGCGCAGGCAGAGACTTTTCACCTCGCCGACGAGGGTCAGCAGATCCCGTTCCACTGGCGAGTCTGGAGCACCTGCGGCTGGCAATGGCAGCCGCGTCTCACCTTCGCCCGCGCCCTGCCGAAACTGCTGGAGCGTGATCGCGCTCTCGCGGACTGGTTCGATGACATCGGGAGCCCAAACTATGACCCTCGTGCACTCGAAGACCTCACCCAGCATTGATCGCGATCGTCGCGGCACGGCAATGCTTGAACTGCTGCTGCTGGTGGTTGCCCTTGTGTCCCTGACCATGTTTAGCCTCGCTGTCTGGCGCATCTACATGGCCGATCTGTCGCTGCGTGCGGGGATGCACGACCGCACGTTCTCGCGAGCCACCGGCGGCCATACTACCGGCCGCGACGCGCCGGTGTGGGGTCCCCGCGCGTTCCGCGCCGTCAGCAACGGCCGGTACCCGGCAATGCCCGAGGATCTCGCCGTCGGCGGACTCCCCAACTCTCCTGTAAACACGCGATTGCGCCCTACGGTCGCCGCCAAGGCGGGCGCCTTCGGCCTGATCGGACCGATTCGACTTGACCGCCGGGGCGGAGCGCTGAAGGAAGCCTGGACGTACACCGGCGGCATCAACGGCTACACCCAGAGCGGATCCGACACCGGTCGCGTGCGATCCTGGTTCGCCAACTCCATCGAGAAGTCGATCGGCAGGGTGGCGCGTCCGCTCAAACTCGCCGATTGAACGCCCGGATCATCGCCCCCGATCGGCCGTGGAGATGATCGGATCGGGGCGGTTTCTTCGCTTGAGGGAGTGACACCCCTTTCAATCGGAGAACGACCATGCTGGAGAAAAACGACAAACTCTTCCTCGCCGCCGCGGGCCTGTGCGGCCTGCTCGCCGCCGCGTCGGCTGTGTTGTACCTCAAGGCCAACACGCCCAAGCCGGTCCCGACGGCCACGGTGCTGGTGGCGGCCCGGGACCTGCCGGCGAACACCACGCTGCAGAAGGGGGATATCGTCGAGCAGACCTACCCGGTCATCGACGACAACTTTCTGAAGTCGACGTACAGCGCGGCCGAGCGGGATCTGACCATCGGTCGCACGGTGAGCAATCCGGTCCCCAAAGGCGCGTTCTTCAGCGAGCCCATGTTCGTCCCGATGACCTCGTTCCAGATCGATCCAGGTTACGAGGGGTTGGCCATCGCGCCCCGCGACACCACGAACATCGCTCCGGGCCGGTACATCAACGTGTATGTGTGCACACCCCGGCAGATCGAAGCGCCCGCCGTGCCCAAGGGTTCAGACCCCGCGGAGATGATCGGCGCCATGTTCCGTCAGCAGGGCGCCGACGAAGTGGCCCCCAAACTGCTGCTCAAGGGCGTGCTTGTCAAATCCGTTGGCAATGTGCTCCGCGACGATCAGGTCACCATGTCGGACGAACTGGACGATCCCGGGCGTGGAAGAAGCCGGGCCATCATGATCCAGGTCACGCACGAGCAACTGCAACTCCTGCTGGCCGAATCCCGCGACATGCGCCTGCCCCTGACCGTCAGCATCAGCGGAGACGGACGCGGTGACGCACTCTCGGCCCGCTGAATGCCCGACACCCCAGCCTTCGCACGCAAGGAGACTACCGGTGCGCGTCATTGTTCAGAACATCGTCGACAACACGAGCAGCCTCGCCTTCGAGGCCAGGTCGGACTTCATCATCGGCAGCGGACCCACCGCTCACGTGCGACTTCCCTCCACCCGATTTGTCTGGCCGGATCACGTCAGCGTGCAGCGTCGCAATAACGGATGGGTCGCCAGCGTGCGTCCGGGCGCCGACAAGGTGGTGCTGGACGGCCAATCGATCGGCCACGGAGTGACGCGCCGGTTGCGCGACGTCAGCACGCTCTCGCTCGCGCAGTTCACCATCACCCTTGATTCTTCCACCGCGATCGATTCGTCGCGAGAGGACGAGTCGGCCGAGATGCACCGGCTGCAGCACGATCTACACGCCCTCACTCTGCAGCGCATCAATCTCCACGTCTTCGAGGTGCGCGAGGGCGGCCCATCACTCGACCAGCTCGATGAGGTCAACAAGGCGATCGATGACGTGCTCCACAACGAGCTGCGCGCCCGGGTCATCTCTGATGACGCCATGCGCGCCCGCCTGCTCGTTCAGGCGTTCAAGACGCGGTTCGAGATCAAGGACCGCGCCCCGCGAGACGAGGCGGCCGTTCCCGCCCCGCGCGTGCGGACGCCCGGCCGCAATCAGAACATGGAGATGCAAGCCGTGCGGTGCCTGGAGCAGGTGTTGCGCGAGGTACCCGATATCCTCCCCGACGAGCCGATGAGCGCTGAGACCGAGGCCGCCTTCGATCGAACCGTGCGCGCCTGCGCAGTCAAGATGAGCCAGCCGCTGGTGGAGTACATCATCGGGCAGTTGCTCAAGAAGCTCACCTGCGACCTGCTGTTCGGCCTCGGGCCGCTCCAGGACCTGATGGACGCGCCGGGGATCAACGAGATCATGGTGGTGGAACCATCGCTGGTGTACGTTGAACGAGTCCGTACTCTGCCCGACAAGAAGACTTACTCGGAGGTGGTCCGCAGCAACAAGACGTTCGTCAACAACGATCTGCTGCTCTCCGTCATCGAGCGCATCGTGGCGCCGTTGGGCCGCCGAATCGATCTCTCCCAACCGACCGTGGACGCGCGGCTCCCAAAGGCCCGCGTTCACGCCATCATTCCGCCCCTGGCGCTCCGCGGACCGTGCCTGACGATCCGACGCTTCGGCAAGCAGGCCGGGAACATCGACGAGCTCGTGGCCAACAGGCTGCTCAACCGGGGCGCCGCCGCGTTCCTTTCCGCCGCCGTCCGCGGCAGGAAGAACATCATCGTGGCGGGCGGCACCGGCGCCGGAAAAACGACGCTGCTCAACGCCCTGGGCAAGCTCATCCCCGCCGGCGAGCGCATCGTCACTATCGAAGACGCGGCCGAACTCCGCCTGGATCACGAGCACGTTGTCTCTCTCGAGGCACGCCCGCAGAACTCCGAAGGTCGCGGCGAGGTCACCATCCGCGAACTGGTCAAGAACGCGCTGCGCATGCGGCCGGACCGCGTAATCGTCGGGGAGTGCCGCGGTGGTGAAGCCATCGACATGCTCCAGGCCATGAACACCGGCCACGCGGGCTGTCTCACCACGATCCACGCCAACAGCGCCGAGGACGTCATGTCCCGCCTGGAGACGCTGATCTGCTCCGCGATCGATCTTCCCCTGCCCGCGGTGAGGCGGCAGGTCTCCCAGGCCATCAACCTGGTTGTCTACATCCAACGCCTCGGGGTTGGCCGTCGCATCACCCAGATCGCCGAAGTGGTGGGTATCAATCCCTCCACAGGGGAAGTCGAGGTGGAACAGATCTTCTCCGCCGGTCGCGACGGCCGCTTGCGGGCCACCGGGTACATGCCGAGTTTCCTGCCTTCGTTTGTCGCGTCAGGTTTGTTGACCGATTCCGAGTGGCTCAGTTCGGAGGCCGCGTGAACACCACCCACCTCATCGTCACCACCGCCGCTTCGGCGGCGTTGCTCATCCCCGCGTTCGCGTGGGGTCTGCGCGGCCCCCTCCGCCGCTTCCACGCCCAGGAGCTGGAGTGGTGGCGCACGGCTTCCGAAAAGGCCTCTCCCACCCCCGTGCCGTACGAGCAATACGCCGCCCTTTACTACGCGGGTGTGGTCACCGTCGCGTTCGTCTGCATCGTGCTCGCGCCGCGGTGGTGGATGGTGGTGCCCGCGGTGGGCGCGTGCTGGGTCGCCCGCCATCTAGTCGCGAACGTCATGTGGCAGCGCCGCCGCGCCCGCATCGAGGCGCAACTCCCCGAAGCGATCCGGTCGTTCGCCGCCGCCGTGAACGCGGGTTGCACTCTGCCCGAGGCCATCGCCCGCGCGGCGACGAACTCTCCGCAGCCGATCCGGACCGAGCTGCGGCTGATGAGCAACCGCTACAAAGCGGGCGCCCCGCTGTCAGACACCATCGAGGCCGCTCGCCGCCGTCTGGACCTGGCGGACTTCAATCTCTTCGCCTCGGCCCTGCTCGTGGGACGCGAGATGGGCGGCGACATCGGGAACGTTCTCAACCGCATCGCCAAGGCCATCGAGTCGATTCACGTCATGCGGGGCAAGGTCAAATCGGCGACCTCCGCGGGCCGACTCAACCTCAAGTGCCTGTACGTCGCACCGTTCGTCTTCGTCGCCATGACGTACTTCGTGGACCCGGACGCGGTCCGGTTGCTCATCAACACGCCGCTGGGCTGGCTGTTGCTGGGCGTGTCCGCCGCGATCATCTTCGGTGCGATCGCCTGGGCGCGCCGCATCATCGGTGTTGATATCTGAACGCACCTCAACACAGGCTCATCCATGAACACCCAAATCGTCCAACTCTACGGGCACCTCCTGGCCGCGGGGCTCGTGTTTCTCGCCGTCGCCGCGTGCGCCGCGGCGGTCTACGTCGGCGTTCGTCGCGTCTCCGGGAGCCTCAGCGCTTCCAGCCCGGGCTCGGGGCTGGGCGCCGCGGTCTCGTTCGCCGTCGGTGATGCCGCCGCACCGCTCGCACGCGCGATCTACCCCGAAGCGATCATCAACATGGTTCGTGTCCGGGCCGGGCTCGATCCGAACGCGGAGCGATTGGGACCCCACCGCCTCCTGGGCCTGACCACTTCCGTCGGCGTGGCATCGGCCGCGGTGTGCGGCTCGTTGTTGTACATCGGCGGTTGGAAGACCAGCGCGGCGCTCAGCGTGCTCATCGCTCCCGGGTTCGTCGCCATCGCCCTGTTGGAACTGCGTTCATTGCACCTGGCCCGGCAGAAGGCGATCCGGCGTGATTTTCCATACGCGCTGGACCTGCTCGTTCTGCTCTGCCGCGCGGGGGCCTCGCCGGCGATCGCCCTGGCCCGAGTCGCGCTCGACCGAGCCAACTCGCCGCTGGGGCGCGAACTGTCCCGGGCGCTGCGCTCCATCAACATGGGGACGACGCGCGGCGCTGCGTTGCAGGAGATGGCCGAACGTGTCGACGTGGCCGAGGTGAGCAGCTTCGTCGCCACCCTCGCCCAGGCCGAGCAACTCGGCCGCCCCATCGCAGACGCGATGGAGCAGTTCGCCGATCGTGTGCGTCTGCAGCGCATCCACGCGGCGGAGGCCGCCGCGGGGTCGGCGGGGGTCAAGATCATGGGCCCGGCCGTGATCGTCCTGGTCGCCACCTTGCTCCTGTTGCTCGGGCCGTTCTTCCTCAAAATTCTCCGCGACGGTCTTCCCTTCTGACTTGTCCGCACTTAAGGAGCAGCACGATGAGCGTTCTTACACTGAAGATCACCTCCGGCCCGTTGGCGGGGCGCTGTGTCGTTCGGGCCCGGGGCAGGGTCAGCATCGGGAGGTCTTCCTCGGCGGATCTGCGCATCGACGAGCCCGGAGTCCATTGGGAGCACGCGGCGGTCGATGTCAGCGAGACGCACGCGATGTTCGAGAACTTCGCGCCCGGCGGCACGCTCGTGAGCGGGAAGCTCGCGCAGCGCACCGTGAGGCTCAGGCACGGCGACACCATCACCATCTCGGACCAGACCGCCCTTCGGGTTTCGCTGCCGCCGGTGCGGAGCAATACGCCCCGGCTCATCGCCGCGGCCCTCGCGGTGTGCGTCATCGCCGTCATTCTGTTCGTGGCACTGCGTCCGCGGGCCTCGACAGCGCGGCGCGAGGAGAACTGGGATCGCGCCTTCCTCGTTCTGCAGCGCAGACTTCCCGAGAGCAACATCGCCGACGGCTTTGGGCCCGTCTTTGCCCAGGAGTTGGCGAGCGCGTGGCACCGCGAGCAACAGGGCGATCCGCAGGCCCACGAACTCTACCGGCGATTGGCCACGCGCAGCGCCGCGCTGATGGGGCGGGCGGCGGACCCCGAATCGGCGCTCCGCTCCCTTCAGCAGGTCGCCGCGACCGGGGACAAAGTCGCCCCGGACGCCGATCGGCTGATCGGGGCGCTCTACGGATTCGCTTTGGAGAGAGGGCGAACGACCACCGCCCGCTGAGACAGACCCCTTCCCGCCACCGCGACCGAGTTGATCCATGAACGCAACCACCAAAAAGCCCGTCTCCCCCGCCCCGCATCCCGGCGCTCCCAAGACCATCGGTCGGTTCACGCTGCTGCGTCCGCACGGCCGCGG
Organism: Phycisphaerales bacterium; assembly: GCA_044222845.1. Lineage (GTDB taxonomy): Bacteria > Planctomycetota > Phycisphaerae > Phycisphaerales > UBA1924 > UBA2402. Next base: position 2,753 of record JBGAMO010000078.1, on the reverse strand, counting down.
CCACGCGGGCGTTGTGTACCAGGCCGAGGAAGCGCTGGCCAACGGCATGAAGCGTCCCGTCGCGGTGAAGATTCTGCGCAGCCCCGACCCCTCCGACGCGCGTTACGTGGAGAAGTTCGAGCGCGAGGCCCTGGCGCTGCTCGAGTTCGGCGCCCACCCGCACATCGTGGGAATTGTCGAGTGCGGGCGCCTCAGTGAGAGCGAGTATTGGATCGCCATGGAATGGATGCCCCAGTGCCTCCAGGATCGGATCGGAGACGATCCCACGCCCGAACGGGAAGTGACCCGCATGATCCGGCATGTCGCGCGGGGCTTGCACCACTTGCACACGTTCGAGAGCGCGCCGGTGCTCCACCGCGACATCAAGCCCCGAAACATCCTGGTCACCGGTGAGGGAGAACACGCTACCTACCGCATCGCCGACCTCGAACTTGCCGGACACAAGCATCCGAACCTGCCGTCTTCTGCCGAGAGCGTCCGGTTCATCGCTCCCGAGTTCTGCCCTTCTGACACTGCGGGAAAGTCCATCGCGGTCGAATCCCCGGCCAGCGATATCTACTCCCTTGGATTTGTCGCGTATTCGATGCTCCTGGGCGCCCGCAGGTTCGCGGACCAGTTCCCCGAACTGACCGAAGACGCGGCGAAGGACCCCACCGCGTCCGTCGCCGGTTGGATGCAGTGGCATGTGTCTCCCAATCTGGAGGTCGCGCCCGCTCACGAGGTGGTCGAGGGTGTTTCTCGCGAACTATCCGAGATCATCCGCAAGATGATGGCCAAGCCGCTCGACCAGCGGTACCAATCCGCTCAGGAGGTGCTCGATGCGCTGAGCGCACTGGGCGAAGAGGAGTCCAACCTCGCGCCGCTCCCGCCGCGTGCACCGAGCCGTCACGGCAAACGGTTGAAACGGCACAGGAAAGTGATCGCTCTCGCCGGCCTCGCGCTCATCGCGATCGGGTGCGGCGCATGGATCGAGTTCCGGCCCCGCCCATTTCTGAGCCTCCCCGACGGCCCTTGCATTTCCTTCTATGGGCCCGCGGGCGAACTGCGCGTTCGAGCCGGCAACGCGCCGGCAGATGCCTCGGTCGAAGTCGAACTCGAAGGCGTCACGACACCGCTCCATGCCGCCATCGAGAGAGACGCGGCCACGCAGACCAGGGGCTTCGACGGCGCGGTGAAACTCTCGAAGCCGCAGACAACGCCCGGCATCATCCGGTTGCTCGATCCTCACGGACGCACGCTGTGCGCGGCGAACGTTTCATTCACGCGCGAACCCCCCGTGCGTGTGCTGCTCAAGACCGAGCCCGCCCGCCCGTCCTTCCCCGTGACGATCTCCTTTTCCGATGGTTCGCGCCAAACGGTGACCGCTGACTCTGAGGGCCGCATCACGTTCGACGCGGATCCGCAGGCCCTCTCGCTGGCCGGGCAGGATTCACGGTTCATCCTCGCTTCCGAATCCGCTTCGCTTCGCGTAACTCCCGGAACACAGCAGCCCGGAGCACTCCGGCTCATCAGTCGATTGGGTGCGTTGCGCATCACGGTCAAGCCGATCGACGCCCGGGTGACCATCGAACGGCCCGGCGTGGAGGCCGAGGAGATACCACTCACGGACGGATCCGCCACTGTGGAACGCGAGGTCGGGGAGTGGACGATCCGCGCGGCGAAAGACGGCTTCCAGCCCGCTCGTCGTGCGGTTGAAATTTCGAGGGTGGACACACGCTCCGCGGAACTTCAGTTGGCCCAGCTCCCTCCGCCGCCCGCGCCGGCCGTGCCGGAGCCGCCCCCGCTCGATTCGATCGAGCGATCAATACGTTCGCTGGCCCCTCTGGCCCAACTCACGCTCACCCAGGTCCCCATGGCAGGCAAAGTCCGCCTTCAGGGAGCCCTCCTCAATCAACGGGAACTTGACCTGCTCACCAAGCGTCTGGAGCCTGTCGCCGACAGCCTTTTGTGGGAGACTCACGTTGATCCCGCCTCCTTCGCACGCGCACTGAGCGTCGGCTTGCGGAACGCGGGTATTGCTTCCCCCGATGTGCGCGTCATTGATGGCGGTCAGCGACTCTGGATTCGAATGACCCTGGGCCCCGGTGCGGAAGAGTCGGCGGCACGGGCCCTGATCGGTACGTACTTCCTTGATGCGGACCAGGTCTCACTGCGCTTCGCCGAGTAATAGGGTCCGGTGGGAGAGCGCCAAGAACGCGATGCTCGGCCAGCGCATTTCCGAGACGGCCACAGGTTCGCCGCGGCAAAACTGCTCGGCGCCATCTACTTCTGAGCCAACCAGCCTTTAGGTGCGCCGCAGCGGTTCGATCGGCGGAGTACACACTCCGCACAGCCGCCGCCATGGCACGTCTGATAGCAACCAGACAGCGCAAACAACCTTCCTATCGCACAGCCCGATTGATTCCGCGGCAGTGAAATGTCCGACCCCAAAAACACCAAGGCCGCGGCCCAAAGGTGCCCGCGGCATGATTGAAGCAGGACGGAATGACCCCGATGGGATTCGAACTATCGCAAGATTCCCCGAAGAATACGCGGGTTTCAGATTCGGGAGGCGCAGATTCCGGCGCACACCTTTCGGACCCCAAACCGGCCGCCGACTCGCTCGCTGCCTGGCTCGCGGCGTGCCCGGTTGCCCTCCCGGATCCGGTACGGGCGGGGGCGCTGGCGATGGTGAAAGCCGCGGCACCGACGAAAAGGTGATGAGGTCGTGGTGGGGGTGAAGTAGTTGGATGCGACAGATCGCACGGGCAGCC
>JBGAMO010000077.1:0-21981 GCA_044222845.1 Phycisphaerales bacterium | reverse complement strand
CGACCTCTACCTCCGCGGCGCGGACAGGGCGCCGATCACCGCGGGGTGCACCGCGAGTTCCGGGCCGCGCAGGTTGGCGAGCTCGGTCTCGTGCAGACGGTCGGTCGGGCTGAGGGTGAGCTCGCTCTTGAGATAGCCCGCGAAGCGCGGCGCGGCGAAGACGTCCATGCGTGCGGGCTGGAGTTCCTTCGTCGTGGCGGCGAGCCAGCGGCCGACCTCGCGTGCGAAGCGGCGCTGCATCTCCTCGGTCTCGTGGCCGGGGGAAGCGAAGTGCGGGGCCGCGCTCGCGGATGAGGCCCCGACGGCCCGGGCCCGCTCGGCTCCGCCGATCATGGTCGGGCGGTGGTGTTCGTGCTCGTGCTCGTGGGCGTTCTCGATGGCGCGGACGGGGTCGAGGTGCAGGTTGCCGCCGGGGGTCATCCGACAGGCAAATACGCCGGCGCGGCGGCCATCGGCCGTCACGATCCAATGTTCATGCGAGGTGGTCATGGGAAGCCTCCGGATCCAGCATTATCCCCCCCATCCGAACCCGCATTCGGGCCGTTTTTCAGAGGGAAATGCGGCCCGACGGGCGTTCGGTGATCGAGGAATGCTGGCGACCTCGAAGGGGGGACTCCACCCGGAAAGTTCCCCCAACGCCGGCCCGTACATTCGCCTGCCGGTTGGGGTATGAAATGGCCGTGGGAACTCCCGGCGGGGGTTCGGCGACGTAGACTTGACCCCCTCCCGCCTCCGACAGGCGGGAGGCCGGGTGGGGCCCGTGCCCGCCCGGAAACCTCAACATACCGCTTTGTACAAGGCACGCTCTCACCATGGCCACATCCCACACCGCCACCGTCATCGGACCCGACACGCACATCAAGGGCGAGATGGTCTTTGATACCGACGCCCACATTCTGGGCACGTTCGAGGGTCGCATTACTTCCCGCGGGCAGATCCACGTTGGCGAGGGCGCCACGTGTCGCGCCGTGCTGGAGGGTGCGACGGTCGTGATCGACGGGCTTGTGGAAGGAAACATCACGGGGGCGAAGCGGGTGCTGCTCAACGCGACGGCGCGCGTGCAGGGCGACATCACCTGCCCCTCGCTGGCCGTGGCCGAGGGCGCGAGCATCCTCGGGCTGTGCACCATCCGTTCCGGTGAGGCGGCCGGGGCGGCCCAGCCGGCGGGACGGCCGGAAGTCCGGCTCAACGGCACCGAGCGCGTGGCCCGCTGAGCTCGCCTCGGAGAGCTTTGATTCACGATTGAGCGAGGACGATCGCGGTCGGCGCGTGCGGGGTGTTGCTACGCCCGTGGGGGCGGGGGGCGATCGTCTTTCGTGGGGTGGTGATCGAGCTTGTAGCGCGGGCGCGAGCCGGGGCGGGACTGCTCGATGTGGTGCGCATCACCGTGGAGCGCGGCGAGGGCCTCGGGGTGGTCTTTCTGCAAGGCTTCGAAGTAGATGCGCTCTTCCCATCGGATGTGGTCGTGCAGCAGCGCGCCGAGGTCGCGGAGCGTCGCGGGATCGGCGTGTGCCGGGTTGGATTCGCAGCGGTGAGCGATGCTGCGAAGCGCGGCGTGCTCGCGGAGCAGGCGATCGCGGAGCGCGGGGTCGCTCGTGAGCGGGAGCAGCATGCGCTCCTCGTCGAGGAAGTGGTCGCTGATCTCTTCGCGCCAGACGCGGAGGAACTCGGCGAGGGCGTGACGGCGGGCGGGCTCGTCGCTTGCGGATGCGGTGATGAGGTTGCGGGCCTGGATCAGGCCGCTCATATGCTCGCGCGAGAGGGGCTGGAGCGTGGGGTGGCGCTTGAGCGGCGTGATCTCGGAGTTGTGGGGATGGCCGGACACGTGGGATGGTACCCGGGCGCGTGCTCAGGCCTCGCGAGGGTTGCGCCCGGCGTTTCCCGGGTGCTTGGCGGTGCGCGAGTTGAGCGCGCCGGCGCGGGCGATGGCCGCGCGGCCGAACCTGGCGGCGATGGCGTCGGCGACGGCGTCGACCTTGCGCGTGCGGGTTTCGCGGGGCTGGTCGTCGAAGAGGCCGCGCTGCGCGGGGGCGCTGAGGTCCTCGAGACGGACGCCGACGAGGCGGAGCGGGCCGGGGGACTCGGCGAGGAACTGGTTGAAGACGCGCTCGGCGACGGCCCAGAGCTCCGGCGTCTGGTCGGTGGGCGCGGGAAGCACGCTGGAGCGGGAGAACGTGCGAAAGTCAGGGAAGCGCAGCTTCAGCGCGATGCGCCGGCAGAGCAGGCCCTCGGTGCGGAGGGATCGCGCGGCCTGCTCGGTCTCGTCCATCAGGATGGCGCGGAGCTGGGCCGGATCGGAGATGTCGTCGGAGAACGTGCGCTCCTTGCCGATGGAGCGGCTGGTGTGCGACGTGCTGACCTCGCGGTCGTCGTCGCCGAGGGCGAGGCGGCGCCAGTGGCTTGCGGCGTCGCCGAAGCGATGGCGGAGTTCCTTTTCGTCGAAGGCGAGCAGGTCGCAGACGGTGCGGATGCGGAGCGTTTCGAGCTTTGCCCCAGCGACCTTGCCCACGCCCCAGATGACGCCCACGGGCATGGGCGCGAGGATGGCCGCGGCCTGATCGGGCGGGATGACGCCGAGGCCGTCGGGCTTGTGCATGTCGCTGGCGACCTTGGCGAGGAACTTGTTTGGGGCGAGGCCGACGGAGCAGGTGACGCGGGTTTCGGCGTGGACGAGTCGCTTGATCTCGCGGGCCGCGGCCTCGGCGCGGTCGGACCACGTGGGCACGTGCGTGAGGTCCATGAACGCCTCGTCGATGCTCAGGGGCTCGATGTCCGGTGTGAAGCGTTCAAGGATGGCGCGGACCTGGCGCGAGACTTCCGCGTACACGCCCATGCGGATGGGGACGACGATGGCGTGCGGGCACAGGCGGAGGGCTTTGGCCGTGGGCATCGCGCTGCGGCAGCCGTAGGGTCGGGCCTCGTACGAAGCGGTAGTGACGACGCCGCGCTTGCCGCGCCCGCCGACGAGGATGGGTTTGCCGCGCAGCGCGGGATTGTCGCGCTGCTCGATGGCGGCGTAGAACGCGTCCATGTCGACGTGGAGGATGGTGCGGGGCCAGGGCACATCCGATTGTTGCCTTCTCCGCCTTCCCCCCACCACCGCTACCTTGCCTCGCGGGCGAGGGCGTCGAGATCGAGCGGGCGCGTGTACATGGCGATGCCGCCGTCGGGCGAGCGCGGCCAGGCGGATTGCGGGCGGTCCCAGTACAACTCGACGCCGTTGCTGTCGGGGTCGTTGAGGTAGAGGGCTTCGCTGACGCCGTGGTCGGCCGCGCCGGTGAGGGGGATGTGTGCGGCGTGGAGGCGGCGGAGGGCGTCGGCGAGGGCGGCGCGGGTCGGGTAGAGGAAGGCGACGTGGAAGAGGCCGGTGGTGCCGCGCGCGGGCGGCGGGCCGCCCTTGCTCTCCCATGTGTTGAGGCCGATGTGGTGGTGGTATCCGCCGGCGGAGAGGAAGGCCGCGTCGGGGCCGTAGCGCTGGGTGACCTCAAACCCGAGGACATCGCGATAGAAGCGGAGGGAACGCTCGATGTCGGCCACCTTTAGGTGGATGTGGCCGACGCGGACGCCTGGATCGATGGGGGTGGCGGGCATGGTGAACCTCGCGCGGGTGCCGGACGCGAATGCGTGAGTGTACAGCAGGCCGCGAGGAGGGCAGGCGAGCGGGCGGTCGCTGGCGTCGGCGAGTCGGAGCCTGGGGCAGTTGTGCCGCGCGGGGCTGGTGCGGAGTGTGCGGGTGAAGAACCGGCGGGTGTACATGCTCTCGGCGGCCGCGCGGCTGGATGTGCGGGGGATTGAGATGTCTGGCGCGGACGGAGAGATGGGTGGGGGATCGGGGTTGGGTGGTGGTGTGGTGCGGGTGGCGGAGATCACGCTGGACCGGCGGGGTGTCGGGAAGGCTGCGGGGGGTGGAGGAGGTGGGGCCGAGCGCGTGGGAGTTCGTGAAGCGGGGCCTGCGCGGCCGGGGTGGGGGCGGGGGCGGCTCACGATCGGGTTGCCGCTGCCGCGGGGCATGGAGAGGGACGAGGGGGTGCGGGGCATGGCCGCGGTGAGCGTGCGTGCGCCGGTTCAGGTGCCTGTGCCGCGGATTATGGGGATCGGCACGGACGGGGAGCGGAAGGAGTCGGACACACCCACCGCCACCCGCCCGCGTCGCCGGGGGTGAATCGGGACCGACGACCTCGGTGAACGGACATCTGCCGCGCGATCCGGCTGCCATCCGTCATTCCGCCGACTGCGTGGCAACTCACTGTTGACTCCGGCCACCCGCCGAGTCCCACCAGGAGTGTTTCCTGGTCAGGGGCTGCAGGTCTTCATACCCATCAGCCAGACGCCAAGCCGGTTGCCGCGAAGCGCGGCGAACCGGCGGCACTGAAATCAACCCCGGCCACCCGCCGTTCCTTCGGTGTCTGAAAGTCGTGGGCAAGATCAATGTACCCCAATAAGCCCCGATGCACACCCATCCACCCCACACGCGCACCCACCGTCGCCGGGCCAATGGTCAGCGGTCTGTATCATCGCGCTCGGCGGGCAGCCCGATCGGCGCGGGTGGGGTTTCTGGCACGGATAGGGTCACGGTGGGCTAGAGCGTTCCCGCTTGCCCATATCACCTTCCGTCGCCGCGCCAGAAGGCGATGGCACGATCGTAGATCCACCTGCCGTACTCCGAGACCCTTTGGCAGACGCTGGACGTACTACAGGCCCGCACTTTACAACGTCCTCCTTAACCTGAACGGCGTGCGTATCTTCGTTGTACGCAAGTTGTACAACAAGTCTATCGCTCGACCGCTCACACAGATAAGGGCTAATGACTACTCCATGCCAGTTCGAGGCGAGTCGCGCACGTAGCTGTTCGATGTGAGAACTGCGATCGTTCCCATTCCAAATCAGTGTGTATGCTTCGTCTTCATCTCGTGACCATATGCTTTTCCCATCAAAGCCAACAATTCGAAAGCGAGCGCTGGCATGCACGGCTCCTTTTTCATTGCTGGAAACAATCGCTTCGTGTATACACAACGCATCCACCCCGACCATTTCCGCCCACCCAATAGGTACTACTATGTGCTTTTCATCTATTGGAGGGGAGATCTGAACTTTTGTCACACACTTATAGTCATTTAGATCGAATACCCACGCTTCGTATCTGCTTGCAGGTGCGGTGCGAACAATGAACATGGCCTCGCGCACGCCAATTCGTGACCACATTTCTACGACATCTGGAAAGGGGGGAAGCACCGGCGTTGCACCGTAACCCAAAGGGCTCAGCAAATGAGACTCAATGACGCGCGGAGAGTGTGTCGGATCTGCGGCGAATATTACAAGTCTCCGACTCTTGCCTGCTGGATCGCGTGAAGGGTGATCCTCTTCCATCGCATAGCCTATTAGCTCTTCGCCCTGTCCGAGGCATACTCGTTCTGGACACCAGGGCACATTAAACGACCACATAAGACTATCGCGTTTCAGGACTTGGCAGTGCCACCCTGCACTCGGACGCTCATCTACAAGGCGAGCAGCGACGCTACGATTGTCGTCCCGGTAAATAGTGCGTATACCATTCTCAGTGCCTACATGTTGTGCGACAGTGTCAGGCGGGTCGACAGAGGTTAAAGAGCACAAAGACACCCACATCGCCAGAAAAATGTAGTGCGCGGCGTTCACGGTCTATGTTCTCCTCGTGGGTGCGTAAATAAGTAGCACATCCGACGATGCGCGTCGTATTGTCCACGAACCCACTCAATAAAACGGTCTAGATCTCGCTGACAGTCGGCATCTCCATGACAATTCATGGCGGACGCGCATGTGAGCGTGTCGTTCCAAGCACGCTCTTCGCTGCATTCTCCGCCGCCAGGAATTGTCCAAATACCATTGTTATTGTGAAGATGAGCACCGCAAACATGTTCGGTGCACTTGGTGCAATCCATGTCTGAAATATGGATACGTTCGTGCGCTTTAGTACATTCTCGAAACTGGTCATACAAACCGAAAGGAATCGGGACTGTGCCACCCACCTCGTTTCCCCGGCAAACGCAGATAACGGGATTGCGGTCGACACAAATGGAGATCCCAGTGGATCCACTGTCGCACGCGGTTTTGCATTCTTGATAGTATGGTGGCGGGGGCACGGGCGGATCGAAAGGATTGACGATTACGATCGGTGCAATGGGACTAGTGGGTTTGCCGGGATCACTGCATTCTTCGGGCCAAATACAGCCACACGGTGGCGGTCCATAGCCATCATCGTTCGGACCGATTGCAACAAATACTGATGGCCTAGCAAGCACTCTGTTGTTCAGCGGGAGCTTGAGACCGGTGAGCACCATAACACACCTAGTCCACACGATGGAGTTAAGCCCGAATGTCGCCTGCTCGTAGCCAACGAACGCCTTCCAATTCCGCACCCCCGCCACGCTCAAACTCCCCTTCCCCGTCCCCAGCCCATTCTTCGCCACCACAATCGCCAGATCCCCCGAATCCACCACGCCATCGAGGTTCAGGTCGGCCCGCTGCTCGTAGAGGGTGTGGGTGATGAGGTTGTTGACGATGAGGTAGTCGGCGCCGGAGGTGCCGCCATCGACCTTGCCGTCGCCCTTGATGCTCCCGGCCGGGAGGCCGAAGGGGACGCCCGAGGATGAGTAGCGGTACTGCTCGGCGATGGTGGAGTCGCTCTGGACCAGCGCGATGACGTTGCCGCGGTAGTCCGAGGCGTAGTACATCCGCTCATCGCGCGTGGCGTTGCCGGCCGCGGAGGCCCATGTGGAGGGGGTGGTCGCCAGGCCGCTGTACCTGTCGCGCAGCATCACCCCGCCCTGGAAGTGCGGGCCGCGCACGCCGTCAGGGTGGTAGACGAAGGTCTCCTTGGGATACGTGTCGGTGCCGCGATACGTCGCGACTCGCCGCCCCTGCGGGTCCACGGCGATGAAGAAGACCGGGTCGTGGCTGTCCACGACGGTGTCGGGCGAGCCGGTGGGCAGGGGTGGTTTGAGGGCGCACACCATGCTGGGGCAGCATACAGCGGGAGGCGATTCCGAGTGGCGGAGGTTGCTCGGGCCGGGCGTCGGCCCAAGGGGCGGAGAGGTGTGGTTACACGCGTTCGTCCGCCCTTCGGGCGGGGGTGGGATGGCGACTTACCCGGGGCTTGCTCGCCCCCCCCCCCCCCCCCCCCCCCCACCGAGCCTCGCGGCGCCCCGGGCAACGGGCACTCCTTTTTCCGCGCGGAGACGCGGCTCAGACGACCCGCCGAGGGGGCGGGTCGTGTGGGTGGACGGAATAGCGGGGCCTCATACGAATTTCTGGGAGATACGGCAATGGCGGTTTTGTCACCCTTTGGCGAGGGCATGAACCCCAAAGTGCCGCCCAGCCAAAGGGTTGTGAATTTCCGGGTCGACGAACCCTGACAGAAAACTGAAGACATCGTGACGATGTGTCGCCGGTGCTCGCCCCAAACCAGTCGGTATCAGCGGTAAAACCGCCTGATACCGCCATGGCGGCAACGATTCCGGGGGCCCAAGATCGCGCCGGTTCGGGCCGCTCGGCGGCCCGAATCGGCGCGCTCCGCGCGGCGGCGCTCGCGCGCATCGCCCGCCGCGGCCGGACCGGGGAAGGTCCGGTGTTCAAGAACGATGTCCCGCCCCCGCGGCCAACCGCGGGACGTGGATGAAGGGCGGGGCGGGAGGTCGGACGGCGGGTAAGACGGGGAGTGGCGGGACAGGAGGCTTCTCCATGCTCAACGCGTTCCAACGTCTGCTCGGCGTACTCGCCGGTGCGTCCCACGCCGACCTGCGCCGGCCGTCGTGATGGACAATCTCTCGAGGTGGCCTGCCCCCCAAATCCTGATCCAGGCGCTATGAGAGTCCCAAGGAACCCCGGCGGGGTTCAGGAGACTCTCGAAGATGAAGCGGACGAGGCACACACCGGAACAGATCGTGACGAAGCTGCGTGAGGCCGAGGCGATGCTGGCGGCGGGGAAGACCGTCGCGCAGGTCGTGCAGGCGCTGGGGGTGAGCGAGCCGACGTTCGCCCGCGGGCGGAGCCAGTACGGGGGGATAAAGGCGGAGGAGGCGCGGCGGCTGAAGGAACTGGAGGTCGAGAACGCGCGGTTGAAGAAGGCGGTGGCGGACCCGACGATCGACTGCCAGATCTTCAAGGAGGCCAACGACTACCTGGGAAAACCGCGAGCCCCACGCGGCAGAGGTGCGTTGTGACGCACGTGCGGGCCAAGACGAAGCAGTCGGAGCGTCGGGTGTGTCGGGTGCTGGGCCAGGCCAGAGCGACGCAGCGGTACACGGCCAGCCTCAAAGATGATGACGCGATCCTTTATCGATCAGCCGAGTCGGGGTGGCGCGAGGTTGGTGGCCCGCACCCGGACTACCTGAGTGGACGTGCGATGCTCCTGCGTGTACCCGGGATGAAGTTCCTCAACAAGGTCCAGAGGAATATCGAGCATGAGCGGGAATCCGCCGGGCACGTCGATGTTCAATCTCACGAAGTGCTCTCGCTGCTCCACCCGAACCGCTCGCGAGAGCATTTGTATCCGCAGATTTTTCTGGTGCCGGCATACCACGAGGCCCTCGCGGCGGAGCGCGAGCAGGTGCGAGCTGATCCCTGGAACGGCCAGTCCTGTCGCCGCTGCCAATCCGGAGACGCTGTCTGGCCCTCCCAACAATAACGCTAACAGTTCAAGGCGAACCTCGAAGGCACATTCTGTCAGGCGGTTCTCTGTAGCTTTCGCAAGCTCTGTCAGCCGTTGGATTGGGGTCGGTCTCTTGGCTATCTCGGGCATGGATCGCTTTCCTTGGAAGGCGAGACCGCGACAATGGAGCGCGGCCCTCCTCTCAGGGAAGCGAGTTGGACACCGAGAGTGTGACAGAGTTTGGCACATTCTATGCGAAAACGTTGAAAGCGAGTCGTGCCCACACCCACCCGTCCCGGGGCCAGCGATTGTGGATCTCGGCATCGACCTTTTGCAGCAGTTGAATTGCAAACGGTGCAATTCAGCCGCCTACCGAGTATGAGCCGACGCGATGACTATCTGCCCAACCGGTTGTGGTGGCGTACCCTTGCGACGGAAGAATGTGTCGTTCACTCCCGCAGGCCGAATTCATTGGTGGGCCAGGTGGCCAATTTGGGACGAAGGCGAGGTGTCGTCGCTATCGATCTCCTCAATGATCGCCCGCCAGCCCGCGTTGTAGGTGCAGAAGGTCTCCTGGAATGCACTCGGCCCGGACGTGACCCGAGCGAGCCTGCGTGCTAGGTGCGGGCCGTCGTAGTCACACTTGCGTCTTCCATGCAGATGATATAACAGGCTTGGACAACATCTATGACTCGACCTGCAAGTATTCGCGAAGGATGCCCACGATTTCGAGAAACGCATCATCTAATAAGGACGGAGATGCCCGCTTACGATACCGAAATAGAATGCAGGGCTTACTCACCGTACCCTCAGCCAACATTCCATCCCAAGTTTCGGCGGACAACATTTCCTCCGACACGCTCTGTTTGATTCGGTCAATTAAGAATACAATATTATCATAATGTTGCTGCGATAGCCTGCCCTCGATGTTTCGCTGTACTCTCAGGCGCTCATCAGTGATTTCTCCGTAGAAAGAGCGATCCGGCTTTATGCCGCGCATGAACCATGCGCCGCAGTCGCCGCGCCATTTGATGATATATGTGTTATTTAATGTTTTTGAGGAGGAGGACATGATGGAATGCTCGCAGGACCAAGATCTGGAATGGGCACCTTGAACGCCGGTCCCTGTGGGGGGTGATCAAATGCAGGGTATTTGGCCAGGGGTTTAGCGGTAGGCACTTGGGTGATAAAACTACTGTCCTCGCCGTTGCCTTGTACAAATTTCAACCAACTTTCTGCACCATCTCTGTTGCCCCACAGCCACTTGTGGCCTTGTTCCGACGGGTCGCCTCTGACAAGGCCGCTGTCCTCCCAGTTTCCGTTTCGCGCTCCAGCGTATTCATCAGGAGACATTACACGATAGCCGGTACCGCCAGGCGCTCCGCCGAAGGGGTACCAAGCGCGATTCAGCACCGGAAATGCCTCGGTGAGAGCTCCCAATCCCGCACCTAGCAAGGCTCCGCCTGCTGTTGTCCCGCCAAATTCCCACCAATTAAATCCGTGCTGGGTACCGTCGAGGTTGCGTAAACCTTGATCAACAGCATTTGTAAGGGCACCCGTTGTGGCTCCTACGATTGCTCCACCTGCAATCGCCCCCTCAACCCCCATCGCTGCCAGAGCTGGCGCGGCTGCCCCCATCGTTACAACAGTGACTAATGCTCCCGCCACGGCTCGTCGAGCGGTTTGCCCGACCTGCGATTCTGGCGATACAAGTTCTTTGGCTCCTTCCACGAAATTGTGCCCCACGTCCGGGCCGGTCCAAGACTCGGCTACTTCTTTTGCTCCTTCGACGAAATTGTGCGCATAGTCGTCCAACCAATCAGGCCAAAGGCCGAGTTCATCCCATTCACTAATTGGTCGACCACTGATATATTCATATAGGTTTAGTCCGCTGATAAACCCCGCCGGATCCCTCTGCATCCACCTCCCGGTGATCGGGTCGTACACCCGGAACCGGCACTGGTAGAGGAACCCGTTTCGAGCCCCATTGATCCCGAGAGTCTCCTTCTCGGCGTAGTACCCGCAGTAGCCGTACGGGTTGTCGATCCAGCTTGCGCTCATCGCATCGACGGTCGTCCCGCCAAGGAACCAATCGTTCAGGAAGTCGAAGATGTCCTGGACTTCCAGGGTCCCGTTGTCGTTCTGGTCGCCCGCGGCATTGCCCGCAAACCATGCGTTCTCGAAGTCGAAGATGTCCTGGACGGTGAGCGTTCCGGTGTGGTCGAACCCGCCCAGCGAGATGTTCCGCGACCGTCCGTACGGGTCGTACTCGAGCGTCTCAAGCGTTCGCCCGGCCCCATAGGCGCGGGCCGTCCCGGTGTCGTCGGTGAAGCTCCACGCCTTGGCGGTGATCACCGACACTACCGATCCCTGCGCATCGGCCAGCTGGAATATGGACTTTTCAAAGACGCCGTCGGGACCAGTGTAGTACGCCGGCTCGGTGTGGTCGTAGCACTCGGTCTCCTCCATGGTTTCCGGGTCCGTGCACGGCACGTACACGTCCACCGCGGGGTAATACCGCCGCACGTCCTCGCGCCGGAAGATGGCGTCGTTCACCCCCCGCAGGCCGAACACCTGGTGGACCAGGCGGTCAATCTGGGATGAGGACGAGGTATGGTCGCTGTCGATCTCCTCCACGATCGCCTGCCAAGCCGCGTTGTAGGTGTAGAAGGTCTCTCTGGACGTGCTCGATCCGGGCGTCACCGGGGCGAGCTTGCGTGTCCGCCAGTGCAGGCCGTCGTAGTCGCTTCGGTTCATCACGTCGTAGGACGTAGTGGCCGTGTTGTACTTCTCGATCAGGACGAGCCGGTTCCACGCGTCGTAGGTGTACCGGCACTTGGGAGCCGCGCCGGTCCCCGTCCCGCCATCCGAGATCACTCGGTTGCCGTTGTCGGTGTGCGTGTAGGTCACCCCCGCGCGAAGGAGATCCTCCACAACCTGCAGGACTTCCTTCACGCCGCGGTTGCGCACCTTGAACGTCCGCACCGGTCGGCGCGACTCGGCGGGGATGGCCCCCGCAGCCAGCGCCGTTGCCAGAGCGACCGACAACACGGTGCGGGCGGCGAATCCGACGCGGTAGTTCGATGACATACGGGGCCTTCCTATGGATGGAGCCACTTCTGGATCTCGGGAACTGCGGGGCCAAGTATGCCAACACTTGAGAAAAAATGGGCCCACATTGGTAGTTACGAGAATGACCAAGTTAGTGACGAAGCGAACGGCCACAGGTTGCAATCCCAAGTGCGGCACGGCACACTCCGTTGGCGCCCAAGGAGATTCCCATGACGTTCCTCACCGTCCTCGCGATGCTTCTGTTGGGTCTGCCCTTCCAGCCATCGAGCCAACAGGCTGCCGCCACACCCGGCCCCGCCAGTTCGCACACGCTGATCGGTGCCGCCTATCTCGGATTCACGCCCGAGTCTCTGGCGGCGAGCGGATATTCCGAGACAGAGGCCTCTCAGATCTTGTCGACAATCCAGAGCCGCGCCTCCTACGGCCTCATAGACGCTCGCATTGCAGCGGCGACGGCCCCGTCCCCGAGCGATTCGATCCCCATCGCCCCATCACCCGGTACCCGGCGCCGTCCGCCGACGGATGCCGAGGTAGTTCGAAGAACAGAACGCCGGCAGGTCCTCGCGGCGGCAATTACGCACAACGGCGCCGAGCGTCAGGCCAGACTCGAACGGTGCATCGAGGGCGCGAAGGTCGGTCTGCCCCCCGAGATTGCCGTCGCATGCGGTACCTCCGCCGAACGATGCACCGCCGCCACCGCCCTGAGCGCAGAACAGCGGGCCTCACACCTGGGCCGTCCTCTAGCCCCGGTCCATGCCACCCTGTTGAACCAGCTGCGGACATCATCCGATTCGACCTCTGCGGCTGGCAATCTGACGTCAACGCTCTCCGCTGTGCGTTCGAGGTTCCTTGGGTTGGGGAACAACTGACGCTGATCGTCGCCGCGCCGCAGTCGAGTGCGGTCACGCCCCAGCGAGACTGCTATGGCCCATTCCCGGCGACAACGAGCATCGAGTATTCCCGTGCGGTGGTGTCTTGCCACGATGATAACGCTCGGGGGTTCTTCGCTTGGACGTGCTCAGGTTGCGCTCCCTGAACAGATCGATCTGCCGCGGCTGGTTGATCTTTGCGCACAGCGGCTGGGAGCCCGGATCACCTACGACGACGCGGCTCTGAAGGGTCGTGTGACCATACGACGGGGCGCGGGACTCTCGGATGTGGAGCTCTGGAGACTCACCAATCGTGTCTTGAGCGAACAGGGCTTCACAACCGTTCGTCCCGGAGATGACGACACATTGGCGGTCGTCAAACTCTCCGCGGCTCCGCAATCGGCTCGAATCGAGCGTCTGGACGCGTACCGTGCCGAGGCCGTGGACGCTGCTCGCTCCGCGACACGGGCTGGCTTTCACCGGGTGTTGATTCCGCTCAGGCGTGCTTCCAGCAAAGACATCGTGGTGGCTCTCCAACTAGTCCTGTCGAAGCCCGGGGGTGCCGCGAGCGAGTCGGAGCAGGCCGGCCTGCTCATGGTTGCCGATCTGACTCCATCGCTGGACGCCGCGGTCGAGTTGATCGATCGACTGGACGGAGCAGAGGGGGGCGCGGTGGTCAAGTCGATTCCCGCCAAGAATGTCGATGCTGCCCGGCTGGCGACCATTGCCAAGCAGCTCGCGGACAAGCGAAAGGCCGTCGGCGGGCGGGAGGTGCGGGGAGAACTGATCGCGGCTCCCGGAGGTGCCGGCCTGGTGCTCATTGCACCACCGGCATTCATCCCCGACTGGGAGGCCATCCTCGCCGGCGCCGATCAGCGGGAGGCGGTCGAGCCGCGCACATACGCGACCGGCACGTTTGGAACGCGGGAGGTTGCGGCGCTCCTCGAGCAGACCGTGAGGGGGGCGAGTTCCGGGGAAGATCGATGGAGAGTGGTCTTCGACGACCTGACCGGCACGATGATTGTCACCGCGACGCCGGCCCAGCATGGACAGATTGAGGAGTTGCTCAAGCGGCTGGCGAGCAATCGAAGGCCAAGGAACGTGTGCAGACGCAACGACTCGCCCGAATCGATGGGTACGCCAAGGCGATCCGCGACGCCGAGGGCGAGCTCCCCTCTTGGACTCGCCTGCCGCGGAACGGTGCCGCCTTCGCCCAGGAAGTCGGCGCGACGATCGCCAGCGTGGGATTGCCCGCCTCGGCCCTTGCCTCGCTCGTGGCCGAGCCCGATGCGTCAGGTGCACAATCTACGCAGGTGCGGGCACGCCACGCCACTGTGGTACTCGCGGGCGTGACGCTGCCCCAAGTCGGCGAGTTCCTTTCACGCTGGCGGGCGCGCCAGCCGGCCTGGACGGTCGCCGGAATCGACCTCGCGCCGGAGCCGGGAGCGGCCGCCGCCAAGGCACAGACCGGTGGCGACTTGCCGCTGCACGCCGTGCTCTCTCTGGAAACCCTCACACTCGAGCGCCCGGGCACGACCTCGCCCCGCCCCGCGCGCACCGGAGGTGTTCGTTGACACTCGCTCTTCGTTTAGGAATGGCCCTGCTCATTCTGACCGGCTTGATCGCCCTCGGAGGGTGCCGTTCCCACGCCGGTCCGTACGCGGTGCAGGAAGAGTCACGGCGCGATCCGATGGAGGCCCAGCGGCTCACCATGAGCGCAACCGACCTGCTCAGGCATTCACCCGCGAAGCTCGACCAGGCCGAGAAGCTGCTCCGCGAAGCGCTGACAGCCGATCTGTATCACGGCCCGGCCCACAATGATCTCGGCGTGGTCTACCTCAAGCAGGGAAAGTTGTACGAGGCCGCGTCCGAGTTCGAGTTTGCGCGAAAGCTTCTCCCGGGTCATCCGGACCCGCGGATGAACCTGGCCCTGACGCTCGAACGCGCCGGCCGGATCGACGAGGCGGCCCGGACGTACGCCTCAGCACTTGAGGTGTACCCCAACCACCTTCCCACCATCCAGGCGCTCGCCCGCTTGCAAGTTCGCCACGCTCGGACGGACGACCACACGGCCGGATACTTGCGGAGCATCGCCCTCGAGGGTGATACGCCCGCGTGGCGCGAGTGGGCCAAGGCCAGGCTGGCGGCCTCGCCGAGCGATGTCTCCCACTGACTAGCGAGATTCGGAGCAGCCGAGACCGATGCCCGAGTCCTCAGCCGCCTCCACGCACAGCTCACCGTCGCCCGGTGCGTATTCATGGGATTCGCCGCTGTCCCAGCGGACGGTGATCGCGTCCAGACATCCGGGCCAATACGGGTCGAGTTGGAGGTGGGTAACCGTGCCTCTCGCCGTGACGTCGTCTCGGTGCACCACCCGCATGCCCACACGGACATCGCTGGTCGTCAGTTCCCGTTCATGCCCACGGGCGTATTGCGGGAGCGTGGTCAAGGCCTCCAGCAGGTCACTGGTCATCACCTCGGAGACGAGGCTGCGCTGGTCCGCCGGTGAGAGTTGCTCGAACGGCAGGATCGCATCGTGGGTGTAGGCCGCGGGGTCATACTCCCGCCCATGAGTCCACCCCTACGCCCGCATTCGGTCGCACCAGAGTCGATGGGCGAGGGCGGCAAGCTGGCCTTCGACGGGATGCGGCCGTGACATGCGATGACTCCTCGGAAGTCCGACTCGCCCTTCATGAAGGGCACACGGCCCGATGATTGGACCTCATCCGCTCCATGTCGAAGTTGTGAAGCCCCCTCCCGTCCCAGTCCTCAACCTCCCAACTTCGTTTCCCGCCGAGTCCCGAGTACGCTCGGGCGTGGATACCGACGCTCCGGAGCCCGGGTGGCGGGTACGCAGCTACGACGGCGCACTCGGCACTGTCGTGCAGGTGCTGCGCCGTGGCAAGCACGTGTTCGTCCGCTTTGCCGGCCAGGAGTATCTGGTCGGCTACATGCGCCGCTGGCTGGCTCAAGAACGAGCCGAAGTCTGGGTGCGGGCCGATCGGCCCAACACCCGGCCCGATGGGACCCCGAACGTCGAGGACTTCATCGAGTTCATCGAGGAGTAGGTCCGGCCAGAGGCTCGGCCCTTCCAAGGGAACAACCCGCCCTCCGGCCGCTTCGGCAGCCTGCACGACGGTGAGCAATGGCCCGCGCCCGTGCCCATGCCCTCTTCACCATCAACATCGCACTGCTTCGGCCGCGTCCCCGGTGGCGATCCGCCCCGCCTTCGGACGCAGTTTCGGCGGGAGGGTGCGCGCTCGCGACGCGCCGCGCGCGGGGCCCAGGCGCGAAACGGCACGGTTGGCGTGGGCAATACCGCCCACAGGAACCCACCCATGCCTCGCAAGCGTCCCTCCACCGTTAAGGCCACCCCCCGCCGCTCCACCCTCGGACACCCCGTCGTCCCCATCACCAGCGGCACGTCGGGCACCCCCAGCACACCAGTCTCCCGCCGCAGCCCCACCGTCCGACCGGCACCCGCATCCTCACCCTCGAACTCCACCTCGGCCTCAACCTCTGCCCCAACCCCCGCCCTCGACATCCGCACCGTCCCGATCGGCAAGCTCAATCCCGCCCCGTACAACCCGCGCGTTGACCTCCAACCCGGCGATCCGGACTACGAGCGGCTCGTTCGGTCGTTGCACGAGTTCGGCCTGGTCGAGCCGCTGGTCTGGAACGTGCGCACGGGCAACCTTGTCGGCGGCCATCAACGCCTGAAAGTCCTCATCGCCCGGGGTGACACCGCCGCCCAGGTCAGCGTGGTAGACCTCCCCCTGGAGCGCGAACAAGCCCTCAACCTCGCCCTCAACAAGATCACCGGCGGATGGGACCAGGGCAAGCTGGCGGCGTTGCTGGAGGACCTCACCAAGACACCGGACTTTGACATCGCCATCACGGGCTTCGACCTCCCCGAGATCGACTCGATCCTGGCGGCGGCCCTGGGCGGGGATGATCGGCCGGAGACCTTCGACCTTGAGGCCGAGCTCGATCGTGCCGCGGCGCTCGGCCCGCCCGTGACCAAGCCCGGCGATTTGATCCTGCTAGGGCGCGACGAGCGCACCCAGCACCGGTTGCTCTGCGGTGACTCGACCGACCCGGCCCAGGTGCGGCGACTTATGGCGGCGCACGTGACGCCAAACGTGGGCGCCGGGCGCGACGGTCGCGCCAGCGGCGGGCTGAAGTCCGGCCCGGTGAAGCCCATGTCCGTCGATGCAGAACAGGACGTGAAGCCCAAGCCGGGCACGCGCGCCTCTGTGCGTCGCGCCACAGGCACGACTGAAGCCTCAACCCGGGCCGCTGAAGCCTCGACTGTAACCCATGAAGCCTTGGCTGAGGCCCGTGAAGCCTCGATTGAAGCCACTGAAGCCTGCACTGAAGCCATGCGCGTGCGCCGGTTGGTGCGCTCTGAAGCCGCGCACGCACCCTGCACAACCGACAGGCACGATTCCGATGCTCGCGGCACGGTTGCGGCCGCGCGTGTGGGCGGCACGGCGGGCACAGCCGCGGACCATCCCGCGTGCCCGTCTTTGCGTGCGGCGCTCTTCGCCACCGACCCCCCGTACCTCGTCGGCTATGACGGCACCAACCACCCCGGCACGTCTGCGTCCAAGGCTCGCAAGAGCCTCAACCGGGACTGGTCCGGCACCTATTGCGCCGGCGCCGACGGGACGTCCTGGGACGACCCCGACGCCAATCCGGAGCTCTACAACCAGTTCGTGGGCGTGGCCATCTCCCGCTGGCTCCAGTACGCGGCCCCTGCGGCCCGCTCTCGTGCATCGAAGAAGGTATCATGTCTAGCGTACTCTTTGGCGAGCTCTTCTGGCGGTTGCACGTCGATCGGGACGACGGTATGTGGCAAGGGCGTATTCATCTGCCGTTGACCAAAGGCCGCCAAGTTCTCCTGCGCGTCCAAGTACGCATACGCCGCCGCACCAAAGTCCCCGAGTGCTTCGCGAACCTTGAAGATGCGTTCCTTCCGGGCGGCGTGGATGAAGAGCAGAATCTGGGTAAACGAAGCGACGCCCGCTCCGATGATCACCGCCAATAGTGTGGCAATCCACGTCATATGTGGATGATATCGCCAGCGGCTGCGGCCCCTACGGGCCCCGGCCACCAGAGCCCCTACCGGAATGCGGCTCCCCTACCATGCCGCTCGGGACTACTGCCAGCGCAATCCCTCGAAAACGTTCCATCGCCTCATCCGCCCCAACGGCATCGGCAATGCGTGTCAGGGAATAAGCTTGTCCAGTAGCTTGGCGCGAACCCACCCCTCGCCGGGATTCTCGCTGCCAGCCGTGACCCACCGGACATACCGCCACTTTCCAGCCGACCCCTTCACTTCGACGATCTGTCCCAAGCACAACGTTCCCAATCGCTCGCCTGCTGGCCCCTCGGCACCAAACACGGGCACGGTGCGGCGGTTGACGATGCGGAATGTCTGCTCGATCTCCGAGGGGATGTTCAGTCCGGCGACCGTTTCCCGGATCTTGGGGACCACGAACGACGGAGACGCCGGGGCCGGGCTGGCGGATGCGGCGGCGTGGTTCGCTGCCGTCAGGTATCCGTAGATGTAGTTCGAGGCGACCCCGAGCACAAGGGCCCAGGCGGTCATGACCAAGAAGCGCAGCACGGGGTTCCGCCACGATTGTTGCAGAAGGTTCCGGAGGGAGGCGATGGCGAGATTTATTTGTTCGACGCGCTCCCGCTGCTCTCCGCTCGGCGCCTCCACGACCGCCGAGACGGTCTCGGCCGCTTCCTGGACGATCGCCGCTTCCTCGTCCGTGAACTGCTCTTGTTCATCGGAGGATCTCTCCGTCTCCTCCGTGGGAAACTCGGCGACGAGATGGCTTATGCGCTCCGACAGCGCCTGGAGCCCGCCGAGGTCAAGTCCCCGCATCGGCGCGGGCATCGACACGCGTCCCAGCACCGAATCCAGACCGGACAGACCGAGCGGGCGAGCCGCGGACCGCACCGCCGCGAGCGTTGAAGACTCAAGCAGTCCGAGGTTGATCCTCGACGCCAACGACTCGAACCTCGGCATCCCCGCGGCAATCGACACCATGCGCATCGAGTGTTCGGCGAAGACGGATTCGATGCTGCTCTTCCACTGGTTCGTCAGGGCGAAGGTCTTCGCCATCTCGCTCTCCGCTCCAAACATTGCGGCGTAGCGGCCGGAAAGAGTGCTCGTCGGCGCCAAGTTCTGCAGGGCCGCGGTGGTGCCGAAGGCGTCGGTGATTATCTTGCTGGCGAGCCCCTGCCTTGCAAGCGACCCGGCCAGAATGTCCTGGATGCCGCCCCTGAGCGGGCTGAGGAACGCGTCGGATATCCGGAGATTCTCTTGTGCAGTCCGTACCAAGTCCGCGATGTTCGGTGTCGCCGACAGGAAGCTGTTGAGCGTGCCGATCGATCGCAACGTGTCTGCGTGCCCCATGCGCGAGCCCAGACCGAGCGACTCGAACGCCCGCGTGAGACTGGAATCCATGCCGAGCGCGCTCTTCACAAGCCATGATACGCGAACGTCTCTCCGTACAGGTCCCCCGCCGTGCGCCCGCAAGCAGATACAGGGAGGAAAACACGAGGCCCTCCGTCGCTCCTGCGGCGGTCACTCCTTCTGGATTCTGATTCGCGCCGAGCAGCGCATCGACGGCCTCGCTTCAACGACCGTTGCGCGTGGACTGGGCCTGCTTGAACCGCCCCTCGGTAGCGACCACCTCGTCGGCGCTGGAAGCACCCTCGCCCCGTGCCGCCTCAAAAGCTCGTCAGCCGCGACCGCATTGCCCAGGAAAGCGGCCCCCCCGAAGCGGGCCGTATGTGTCGCCAATAGCGGGGGATGTCTCTGAATCGACGACTGGGGCGTTATGAAGGTACGACCCTGCGGGACCTATGCCGCTTTGAACCTGCGACCTGGAAAACGCCGTTTGGGCGCAAAAAAACGGCCCGCATAGCGCGGATCGCGCCTTACAGATACCGAAAACAATAGCGGGGGATCTGTGTGACCCTACGACTTCGCCCGGTTTGAACCTACGACCCACCCCGTTGTCTCCACACAACGAGGGCGCGCTATGAACCCCCGACCCAAAAAAGACGACCAAAGAACGAGGTCCAAAAAACGCGTTTCACCCCTAGAAACAAGCCACCCGCGATAGCGCGGGTGGCGGAAAACAGAACCCTAAAAAATAGAGGGTGGATAGCCCGGATCGAACGGGGCTCCGTCGCTCACTCCCCTCGCCGCCGCGATAGGAGGGACAAGCAGGTCTCTTCCTGGGCGTGCGCGGCAACTGCATGTGGCGAGTTGGGCATCACGGAACGAGGCACTTCGGATCGAGGCTCTGCGTTATCGTGCTGGTAGGGCCCGCCCTTGCGCTACCGCTGGGACTGGTCAGCTTGACCCTCCCAAGTCCCAACCGAAACGAACCGTTTCGCGCGACCGAGTGGGCTAGGGGTTATCTGACGAACGCTTTTCCAGAGCCCCAGAGACACGGCGCGGAGATGCAGCCCTCCGGGCAGATTCAGTGTCGGGACGGCGACCCGAGACATAGACCCCGATACATTCCCCGCTGCATGCACCCCGCCGCGATCGGCTCATTCGAGTTTGAACGCGAACTCGGCCGTGGCGGCATGGGAGAGGTCTATTTTGCCCGGGACACGCGGCTGGCTCGGCCGGTTGCGATCAAGGCCTTGTCGGCGAACAGGCGGATGCACTCGGCAGATGGCTTGGGCATGCTCGGGTCTCCTCGATTTGGATATCGTACCGGCATGAGGCGAACGACTCTCGGGGTGCTGCTCGGTGTGGTGGTCGGCGCCGTGGATGTCGGGCTCATGCTTCCACTCAGCTTTCCCGACAAGGCGACGGCCCTCACGGCCGCATTCTGTAGCCGATTCGCGATCGGATTCTTGGCGGCGAACGTGACGTTGCCCTGCCATCAAGCTCTCGCCGGGGCCGCTGGTCGGACTACTTGTCAGCATCCCGGATGACTCACTACCAAGGCGTACGCGCCCATTTTGATCACAGGACTGGTCTTTGGAGCCCTGTCGGGATGGGCGGCGCGAAAGTGGGGACAGCCATTGTCGACAAAGTCTGAGCCTCCGCAGTAATTCGGAGTCGGTTTCGCTACAGTCGTCTCGTGGCAAAGAAGACGAGCCAAGACAGTCTCTGGGCCGCGGTCCGTGCCCGGCTTCGTAACGCAGGGGACCCTGCCGTCGCTGAGCGCTACCGGAGCCTTGCGCCGACTGAGGGCACCGTCCTGGGCATCACCGTGCCCGTTCTTCGCGGCATGGCACGAGAGGTCGCAGCGGCCTCAAAGGGATTGACAGTCTCCGAAACGATCGGCATGGCGGATTTGGCCTTCGCATCCGCGTGCCGGGAAGAAATGCTCGTCGCGACATTCCTTCTTGCGCGGTTCAAGAACAAATTCGAACCGTCCCATTGGCGCAAGATCGACCGGTGGATCGACTGCATCGATAACTGGGAGACGTGCGATCAACTCGCCATGGGAGTGGCGGGAGAAATGCTCGGGCGTGCGGTGCACCATGAGCAGGAAGCGTGGCTGCGGGACCTGGAGAAGTGGACGGAGTCGTCAAACCCGTGGCGCCGTCGATTCGCTGTCGTGACCACGACGGTGCTCAATCAGAAGGGCCGCAGTGACGCAAAGGCCGCGATCCGAATCTGTGAATGCGTCATCGCTGACGGCGATAAGAACGTGCAGAAGGGCCTCGCTTGGGCCCTTCGCGAAGCGTGCAAGTCTGATCAAGCTGCAGTCTTTGCCCTGCTCAAGCAGCATCGAGCCACGATGTCTCGCTCTGTGATGCGCCAGTCCGCTGCGAAACTCACGGCATCACAAAGAGCAACGCTCGGAGTTGGCTGACGGGAACCACGCCCACTAGAACCGCGATCTGCTTGCGGTTGAGCTTGCCCAGTTCGGGCAACTCCGCGACCAGTGTGTTGCTCACGGCGGGCCCGGCACGGTGCGGAGCAGGTCGGCCTTGGCCCTCTAATAAGCCGGGCTGGCGGCGATGAGCGATTCGTGCGCATCGACGGCTTCGATCCGGCGGCCCAGCAATCGAAGGTCGGCCCGCAGGCTCTTTCTGGTGGAAGCGCACGCGACCTGTTCCAACGCCGCTCGGTGTTTTCGTCGATTCCCAACCGCATGGTGCACCATCTCTGCAATAGTGACGACTAGATGGGCATTTCTGCTGAGGTAGCGTGCCACCAGGCTCGTTTGGGCCAAATCAGGGGCTTTCAGCTTAAGAAGGCGGCAACTCCGGGGCCGGCTCGTCAAGCGTTGATCCGTGTGTCGCGGCGGGGACACGGCGGAGCCGTGCTCTGGGTTGACGGCTTGCCTTCGGTCCACCCAGCGGTGAAGAACCCGATCGAATATCACTGTCTTGCATGCGAACTGTTGGCAGACAGCA
>JBGAMO010000076.1:0-21661 GCA_044222845.1 Phycisphaerales bacterium | reverse complement strand
CCCGGTCCAACCACCCCCTCCCACTACCATCCCGCCCGTGTCTCCCCCGCTCCCATCCGCCCGCCTCATCCCCAGGATCCCCTGGGTCATCGCCGCGCTCGCCTGTCTCGCTACCATGCCCCTCATGCGCGCGGAAGGCCGCCTCTGGTGGTGCGCCTGCGGCAAGGCCAACCTGTGGGCGCCCGATGTCTGGAGCAGCCACTGCTCCCAGCACCTGGTCGATCCCTACAGCCTCACCCACCTCTCCCACGGCCTCATCATCTGGATCCTCTTTGTCTGGTGGGCCCGGTGGTTCCCGCGCTTTGATCCGTCGTTCGCCTGGCGATTCGCCGCCGCGGCGGTCTTCGCCGCCGGCTGGGAAGTCCTCGAAAACTCCCCCATCGTCATCGACCGCTACCGCAGCGAAACCATGTCGCTGGACTACATGGGCGACAGCATCGTCAACTCCATGGGCGACATCGCCTGCTGCCTCGGCGGCCTGCTCCTGGCCCGCCGGCTCGGCGTTGCTCGCACCATCCTTCTCTTCATCGCCAGCGAACTGCTCCTGCTCTGGCTCATCCGCGACAACCTGACGCTCAACGTCGTCATGCTCCTCTGGCCGGTGCCCGCCATCAAGGCATGGCAAACCGTCGGCCACTGAATCAATCTCGCCGTCAGACGCCGCTCGTGTACGTGTCCGTGATCTCCGCCACGATCTCACGCAACCGCTTCAGCGATCGATGCTTGGCGACATATACATCCGAGGGCTTCATCCCGCATTCCTCCGCCGCGGCCTCCACCGACACATCCCTCAGCGCCACCAGCTCAAACGCCCGCAGCGTCTTGGCGTCAAAGTTCGTCTCCGATTGCAGCCGCTCCAGCGCCCGCTGCAGAATCGTCTTCTTCAGTTGGTCATCCCAGATCTGCGTGAGCCGGTGCGTGTCCGAGAGATCGGCCATCGACGTTTCCGACGCCTGCGGGCCCGCCCGGGCCTTGCTGCGGAACACGTCAACCACCTTGTTCTGCGCGATCCCGATGATCCAACTGTGCAGCCTGCCCCGCCCGCGGTCGTAGCGACCGGCGCGGTACGCCTGGACAAAGTCCGCGAGGGTCTGCTGGGCCACTTCCTGCGCGTCTTCCTCGCGCAAGCCCAGGCTCTTGGCGAAATCCTCGATCACCCGCCGGTAGCGAACGTCGAACTCCTCCCACGCCCGCGCGTTGCGTTCGTCCTTTAGCGAATCCAGCAGCAAAGTGGTGGTGGTGGGAATCGTCGCCCGTTTGTTCGGGTCCGGGGCCGGCGACGGCTTGTTTTCAGGATTGGCCACGGGATGATGATATCTGCCCGCCCGCGGCCGGGCCGACTACTCGTCCATCTCGTACTCGGCCGTGAGCTTGGTCACGATCTCCCGGAGCTTCGCCGACACGCGGTTCTTGATCACGTACACCTGCGCCGTGGTGATATTGCACGACGCCGCGACGTGCTCCGGCGCCATCCCCTTCACCACCAGCAGCTCGAACGCGTGCAGATTGTCCTCGCTCAGCCGCGTCGTCTCGCGCAGTTGCTTGAGCCCCTCTTCAACAATCACCTTGAGCCGCGCGTGCTCCCAGGCCTCCGCCATCGCCTTGTCGCGCACGCCCATGTCCAGCAGCCCGCTCTCGCCGCGCTGCGTCTTGTGCTTGGCCCGCGCCCGCAGCGCATCGGCGATGCGGAACCGCGCGATGCCCAGCAGGAACGACCGCAGCCGCCCCCGCCCGCGCTGGTACTTGTTCGCCCGGTACGCCGACGCGAACTCAGCCATGGTCTGCTGCGCCGCATCCGTAGCCTCATCCCGCGTCAACCCCATCTTCACACCCACGCCCTCGAGCACCGGCCGGTACCGCGCATCGAACTGCGACCACAGCACGTGGTTGTTCGGATCGCGCAGTCCATCCAGCAGGAGCGTTGATGTCCAGGTATCTTGCGCCATGGGCGGTCGATGTTAGTGTAGTGGCCCGGGGCTCTCACGTCGCGCACGCGTCACGCCATTCTTGGACCGGAAACCACGCCGTCCGCTCATTTCGATCTCTACCCAGATGCAACCCGGACTTTCACGGACCAAAACCGAAACTCTTTGCCCCCCTACTCGTATGAGTGAGACCGCATCCTCGCGGCCATTCGTTATTCTTACGGAGATCGAGAGAACCACAATGCCCAGTCTATCCAATCGCATGATTCTGCCCCTCACCGCCGCGCTGCTCTGCTCCGCCGCGGCCGCCGAACCCGCCACCATCGTCTTCGCCGCCACCGCCCACGCCGGCGCCAGCGGCAAAGACGCAGTCCCGGGCCTGCCGGGTTTCGTGTTCACCAACTTCGGCGAGGCCTACGGCAGCGAAGGCTCCGCGTGGGTCACCGCCGCGAACGTCTCCGGCCCCGGTTCCGCCGGCGCCACGGATCAGGTCGTGCTGGTGGGCAACGGAACGACGTTCTCGGCGGTCGCACGCGAGGGCGTCACGCCCGTGGGCCCCACGGGCCAGTTGCTGAACCTGTCGGGTCTCGCCGTGCCGCGCATCAACGCCGCGGGCACCTGGGCCATCGCCTTCACGCCCGCCGGCGACACCACGAGCCTCGTGATCAGGAAGACCGCCTCCGGGTACGAAACGGTCGCCGTGGGCGGCACCTTCTCCAGCGCGATCGGCGCCAACTACGGCCTGAGCATGGCCTGCGCCTCGGTGCTCGCCAACGGCCAGGTGGCCTTCCTGAACGACGGCGTCAGCGGCTCACCCCGCACCGCCCTCTCCGCCAGCGGCGCCACGGTGGTCGCCCGCGAAGCCACGACCATGTTCTCCGATCCCCTGCCCACCGGCGTGGGCGGCGCGTTGCGGGCCATTTCGTACAGCCAAGCCTCGACCACGTTCTTCCAGACCTCCGACGGCGCGCACCACTTCTATCTGTGCGACATCTTCACCGAGGCATCGACGATCATCCCCAGCGTCGTGCGCGACGGGCAGATCGTGATGCAGGTGGGCCAGGCCCTCCCCGACGGCTCGGGCGCGACCATCTCGGCCTTCTCCGAAGTGTGGATGGAGCCCAACGGCGATTACTTCGTGAAGGGCACGGCCGGGGGAAGTTCGTTCTTCACCCGCAACGGCCAGGTCATCGCCCGCGTCGGTTCGTCGGTCGTCCCCAGTTCCACCGAAACCTGGACCGTCCTCATCGACGTCAAGGGCGACGCGCGGGGCAACTATGTGGTCGTCGGCACCACTTCCGCTTCGTCCACGACGAACGACATCATCGTGCTCAACGGCGCCACGATCATCTCGCGCGAGAGCGACCCCGTTGACCTCAACGGCGACGGGCTCTTCAACGACAGCCTCTTCATTCACTCCTTCCGCGACCGCTCGTTCATGGGCAACGACGGGTACTTCTACATCGGCGCCCGCATGAAGTCCACCGCCGCCGGAACCAGCAGCCTGGGCGCCAACGTCTCGATGATCCGCATCCCCGCCGCCCCGCCCTGCATCGCCGACTTTAACCAGGACGGCGGCGTCGACGGCTCCGATGTCGAGTCCTTCTTCTCAGCGTGGGAGAACTCCGACGCGTCCGCCGACCTCAACCAGGACGGCGGCATCGACGGCGGCGATGTCCAGTTCTTCTTCCAGCACTGGGAAAGCGGCTGCTGAACAACCCCTGACCGAGCATCCCGAGCCACCCGCGGAACGTCACGCGGGTGGCTTTTTTGCGCGCGCCACGCCCTGAGGCTTCCCGTTCTCGGACGATTTTCAAGCCACCCGACCCGCGGAAACGAACGGGAAGCGAAAATCCCCTGACCCGGCGGCACGCTTTTTCTGAAAATGCTCTTCCGTTCTCGGGCTTTTTCCGGTACGCTACTCGGACTTGTTCTAAGTCTCAGAAGGGAGACTCTCATGGGATCGTTCTCGTTCGCCGCGTCCGCGGCGGGGTTCGTTGCGCTTTCTTCGGTTCTTGCCTCCGGACAGACCATCCGCGTTGAAATCTGGGCCGGCGGTGGCTCACCGGTCGTCACGCGCACCTACCCCTCCGGGGCGCCCATCTCCGATCTGCCCGCACTCCCCGCGGGCGTGACACGCATCAACGTGTACTCGGTCGGCGGCGCCGCGGACATCGGGCGCATCACCTTCGGATTCAACCCCGTCAATCCGGCCAATGCCGACTCCTCCTCCACGGAGTTTGATCTTGTCATTGGCCAGGGCGCCCCGCCGACGGGCCCCTCGGTGCCATCGGCCGCTCGGAACTTCGCGGGAATCGGCGGCACCGCCACGATCGCCTCGCGGGTGCGCCTGAGCGGCGGCATCTCCGGGAACGTGACGAGCAAGGTCTCCGTCGGGCGCGTCGCGCGACTGAACGTCGCCGGCGGCGTGCTCGCCGGCATCGAAGCCTCCGGTGCGGACGACGCGATCGGATACCTCACCGTCGGTCAGGTCCTGCTCGCCAACAACAAGTCCGTCGGCGCCGACTCGATCGCCGCTCCCAACGGCCGCATCAACGCCATCGTCACCCCCGGCGCCATCGACATCGGATCTCCCGGCGCCATCTCCGCCAAGCACGGCATCGGCGAGATCACGGCCCAGCGCATCAAGGGCCGCATCGCCGCCAACGCCTTCGGCGGCGACGGCGACCTGGCCCACGTCTACTGCGTCGGCGGAGATTTCGACGGCTCGATCGCGATGAACAACCTCCGCGGCACCATCGACGCCATGCCCGAGACCATGATCTACGTCTCCGGCGTGATGCGGGGCCTCGTGGACATCAGCGGCGACCTCTACGGCGGCGTCTCCATCGACGGTCTCGATCCCTCCACCGGCGTCTCCGTCGGAGAGGTCAAGATCGCCGGTGACATGTACGGCATCATCGACGCCCCCGGCAACATCGGCCCCATCTCCATCGGCGGGGGCATCCGCATCGACACCAACTCGTTCTCGGTGCCCGCCATCCGCAGCCGCCAGGGAACGATCGGCACGCTGCACATCGGCGGCGGGGTCGAGGGGCTACCCGGACTGCCCTCGCTGCTCCAGGCCGCCTCCTTCGGCCAGATCTTCATCGGCGGCGACTGCAACGGCACGATCTCCGCCTGGCCCACCGGCTACTGCGTCATCGGCAGCCTCGACATCGGCGGCAGTCTCATCAACCAGATCTTCATGCGCGATTTCGGCTCCTTCAAGGTCCGCGGCGACACCCTCGCGGGTTCGCAGATCTGGAAGCACGGCCCGCTCCAGCCGAACCAGACCATCTCCATCGGCAACTCGCACTTCGGCCAGATCATCATCGACGAGCCCAACGGGCTCGCCGGGCAGATCATCTTCAACGCCAACGCCGGCGGGGCCAGCGGCTGGGGTGTCGGCGGGCTGGTGGCCCTGGCACAGGCGCACGGCGACCCTCGCCTGTTCACCCAGCGTGAGTATCAGCGCAACACGGCCCCCATCGGCGGCGGCGCCATCGGCGTCGCGCCATTCAACGTCCGCGGAAGGGAGAGTCTGCCGCAGCCGTTCGCCGTGGTCAACCGCACGCCACACCGTGTCTGGCCCGGCGCGGCCGGTGATCGCGAAACCGTTGTGATGACGTTCGACGGTCCGGTGACCAGCCAGACCGATCAGGTCCTGATGATCGAGCGGGCCTCTTCGGCCACTTCCTGCCCGCCCGGCGAGCCCTGCATCCCGGAGTTCAAGCCTGTCACGGACGTGTTCGATGTGCTCGTCGCGCCCCCCAACCATCCGCGCGAAGTCTGGATCTCGCCCAAGTCTCGCTTCGCCGGAGGTGTGGGCACGTTCGGCGGCGGTCAGTGGATCTACCGCGTGACGCCTCGGACGGACGAGTTCACCACCATCCTCAAGTCCGCCCAGACGAACACCGTCGCGCCCGTGTCCCAGTTCTCGTACTCGTTCATCGTTGACTCCTTCGACATCACCCAGGACCGCCGCCTCACACCCGATGACGCCGTGGCCTGGATCACAGCGCCCGCCGACGTCGACGGCGACGACGCCGTTGACGGCAACGACCTCTCCACGCTCATCACGGCCATCGCGGAGCAGTAATCGCACCCCGAGGGCGGACGATCTTCCAAAGCTGAATCCAACGCCGCGCGTCGCGGCGAATGACGCCGGTCCGCGCTCGCTCACAACGGGCTCGTACCGTTCCGGGTATCGCATGCTTGGGCAACGTTGCCGCGGACCCCACCATGAACGCGCACTTCACCCGGACTCTTCCGCTCGCTCTGGCCGCCGCGATGAACCCCGCCCACGCACAAACCCCAACGCCCAATCAGGTAGCGACGCCCAAAGCGCCATCCGCGTACGACCCCTCCGACGACGTCTTCTACCAGATCATGCCCATCGCCTGGCGCCGAGGCGAGATCAAGGGCGAAGACCCGTCCTCTCCGCAGAGCAAGTTCGGCTACGGCAACTTCCAGGGCATCATCGACGGCCTGCCGTACCTCAAGTCCCTGGGAGTCACGGGCATCTGGCTCAACCCCATCTTCCCCAGCCCCGCGTACCACGGCTACCAGCACGACCGCGCGGACAGGATCAATCCCTGGTTCGGCGATGAAGCCGACTTCCTCCGGCTCCTCCGCGAAGCCAAGGCCGCGGGCATCAAGGTGTACCTCGACCTGGTCGCGTACGGCATCAACTGCAACAGCGAGTATTTCCGCGAAGCATCCAACAACCGGGCCAGTCTCTACACACCCTGCTTCGCGTTCACGCAGCCAGACAACTCCGCCTGTGAGGGCTACAAGTTCAAGACATGGAATGGCGGCACGGTGAACTTCGCCAACTGGGATCTTCGCTGCCCGCTGGCACGCTCGCTCGTGATCGGCTGGTCCCGCAAGTGGCTCGACCCCAACGCAGACGGCGATCCGAGCGACGGCATCGCGGGGTACCGCCTTGACCACGTCTGGAAAACCTACAACAAAGGCGAAGACGGGCTCGGATACCACATCGACACGTTCTGGAAGGAATGGCGTGCGGCGCTCGAACAGGTGAACTCCAATCTCTTCACGTTCGCCGAGCAGGCCGACTGGGCGAGCTTCGGCGCCGGACTCACCGTGACAAGCGACGGCTCCAACGCCCACGACGCCACGTTCACCAAGCCGTTCGAAGAGGCCGCCCGCGAATCTCTCCGGAGCGAGAAGGCCGCGCCGCTCTACAAGAGCATGGACGAGACGCTCGCCGCCCGCCCGAATGGCCGCACGTTTCTGGCCATCATCGGCGATCACGATGTCGACCGCGTCTCTTCCGCGATCGGCGCCGATGACGCCGAGACCGCCGGCCGCGACCGGGCCGCCGCGGCGGTGCTGATGCTCCAGCCGCTCCCCCCGATCATCTACAGCGGCGACGAGATCGGCATGCTGGGCAAAGTCGGGAACTTCAACTCCGACGCCAACGACATCCCCCGCCGGGAGCCCATGCGCTGGCGGTCCACGCTGCGGTCCCCAGAAGACCCGCACGACCCCACCACGAACTATTTTGCGCAGCACCTGGGCGCGTACCAAGCCCGCTACACCAAGGACCACGACGGCCGCAGCGTGGAGGAGCAGGAAGGTCGCGCCGGTTCGCTGCTGGAAACGTACCGCGAGTTGGCCCGGCTGCGCCACAAGCACCCGGCGCTCCGCCGCGGCTCATACACGCCGATCCCCACCACGCACCCCGCCGTCTGGTGCTTCCGCCGATCGCACGCGCAGGAGTCGCTGCTCGTGGCGATCAATCTGGGCGGCACGGTCGCCCGGTGCGAGTGCGATCCGGGCGAAGTCACGCTAGTCGATGCTTCGACCGGCAACGTAGTTGACGTAAGCTCCGGCAAGGCCGTCTGCGATTTGCCGCCGTACAGCTACCGCATCATGCTGATCGGTTCTCACCCGTAAGCGGTGTTATCCGCCACTCGCCGGTGTTTTCCATGAACCCGGCAGGGCCGATAGGTCGTCGCCCACCGAAGTATCGAGCGTGACTCTATTTTCGCGCGCACTCCACACCCACATCCCGCTCCATGGGGAAGAGGAAACCCATGCACCACCACACACACGCACTCATCGCGGCGGCCATTGTCACCTCAGTGATCACGAGCGCACTCACCACCGCATCCGCGCAGACCATCGGCACCGCTTTCACGTACCAGGGTGAGATCACCCAGGCCGAAGCGCCCGCGGGGCCCGTGGATCTGCGGTTCAGGCTCTTTGACGCACCGACGGTGGGCGCTCAGATCGGCCCGCAGCTTTCCGCCACCAATGTCACCCCGGCGAACGGCCGATTCGCCGTCACCCTGGACTTTGGCGCCGGCATCTTCGCGGGCTCGGCCCGATACCTGGAGATCCAGGTCGCGGTCGCGGGCTCCAACTCATACACCATTCTCAGCCCGCGACAGAACGTCACCCCGGCGCCGTACGCCCTTTTCGCGGCGAACGTGTCCCCTACCGCCGTCCCGTGGTCCTTCTCGGGCACCAACGCCATCTTCACCGGTGGCAACGTCGGGGCCGGAACGGCTGCACCCTCGGCCCGGCTGCACGTTTCGGGCTCCGACCCCGGCACGGGCTTGGCGCTCAATGTCAACAACAATCTCTACGTGAGGCCGAGCGGCTCCTTCGTCGGCGTCAACCGCACCACCAGCGTTACCGGTGCGGAGTTCTTCGGCGTTGACGCGCCGATCTCAGGTGCGTTGTTCGGCGGCATGTACATCCGCACCACCAGCGCCACGGGCAAGCCCTTCTACGGCTACACCAATGTCGGCGGCGCCACGGCCTACCACTACCTCAACGGCCCGGACGGCGCATGGCGATTCAACATCGGAGGATCGGATCGCCTCACGGTCAGCCCGGCGGGCAATCTCGGCCTGGGCACGACATCACCCGCCACGCCGCTGGATATCACGCTCTCTGACAAGAGCTTCCAGGTGCGGTTCGACGGCGTGTCTCCCGGCATCAACCTCGCGGGCTCGGGCGGCAATCTCGGCATCCTGCGCGTGCGCAACAAGATCGAGCTCTGGCCCGACGACGGCGCTCTCCGCGCCGGCGCGATCGATATCCGCAACACCGCCGGCGCGCCGACCATCTCGGCCGATGGCGCCAACGGCAACTTCGCGATCAACGGCACGCTGACGATCGACGCGGCCTCCGCGAACGACGGCACGCTCTCCACCCCCGCGGTGCGGTTGGGCGCTTCTTCGGGCGAGGCCATTCTCTCCCGGCGAACCGCGGGCGCCAACCAGTTCGGTCTGGATCTGCTCACCGCCGCGGCACCCCGCCTCTCCATCACGAACGCGGGTAACGTCGGCATCGGCACTCAAGCACCGGCCGCCACGCTCGACGTCGCCGGCACCCTTCGGGTGTCACAGCAAGGCACCTTCAACGCCGCGCCGGGCACCTCGCCGTTCACCGTCGCCAGCACCACCCGCGTCACCAACCTCAACGCCGACCTGCTCGACGGCCTCGACAGCAGCGCGTTCCTGACCTCGGTGCCGAATCCGCTGGGTTTGACTAACTCGGTCGCCAACGGGTACGTCGTCCGCGGCACCAATAGTTCCTTCACGAACCTCGCCGCGGGCGTCGCGGGCATCCACACCTCCGCATCCAGCACCGTGATCACGTCCGTGTACGGCGTCTACGGCGAGACCGCCTCCGGCAACTCCAGCGCGGGCGTGTACGGCCGCAACACACGCACAGGCGCCACCACCGGCAACGGCGTGTTCGGCACCACCAGCGCCGATGTGGGCATCGGCGTCTACGGCTACGCGACCTCCAGCGCCGCGGGGGCATCGGGTGTAGGCGTCAAGGGCAAGACCGCGGGCTCCGCGGGCATCGGCGTGCTGGGAGAGGCCGACGGCGACGCGGTCTACGGCAGTTCGGTCAACGGCGCGGGCGTGCGTGCCTACTCCATCAACGGCGGCACCGCGCTGTACGGCGAACGCACCGCCAACGGGAACAAGGGCTGGTTCGGCGGCCTCAACGAAGGCGGCTGGGCCGAAGCGAGCACCGGCAACGGGTTCGTCGCCATCACCGGCTCGGGCTCGCAGTCGGGCCTCTACTGCGCCAATAACGGCGGGGGCAACGCCCTGTACGCGCAGGGCAAAGGCTATATCTCCGGCGAGCTCTCCGTCGCCGTCATCACCATCCGCGGCGGAGCGGACCTGGCCGAACCCTTCGATGTTCGCAACGTCTCCAGCGAATCCCCCTTGCCCGGCATGCTCGTCAGCATCGACCCCAAGAACCCCGGCAAGCTCAGCGTCGCGCACGATGCGTACGACCGCAAGGTCGCGGGCGTCATCTCCGGGGCCAACGGTCTATCCGCGGGCATGGTGCTCAAGTCCGAGCACTCCCCGCTCGCCGACGGCGAGTTCCCTGTCGCCATGACCGGCCGCGTCTGGTGCTACGCCGACGCTTCCAACGTCGCGATTGAACCCGGCGACCGCCTCACCACTTCCGCGACTCCCGGCCATGCGATGAGGGTCGATGACGAAACGCGAGCCCCGGGCGCGGTCATCGGGAAGGCCATGACTCCTCTCGCCCGCGGCGAGACAGGCCTCGTGCTTGTGCTGGTCAACCTCCAGTGATCCTTCAACACAGCGAGCCTCACATGAGCACACTGGTCTCACAACTCCGATTTGCCGCGATCGCGCCCGCCGTCCTCTCACTGGCCGCGTTCGCGCAACTCGCTCCCACCGACTTGAATCCCGTGCAGATCGATCCCTATTGCGACGGCGCGACGATCCCCACGCCGCTGGACCCCCGCGGCCCCCTGGTCGCTGCCGATGTCCCCGCGGATCGGATCGAACTGCCGCCCACGGACCCCACCAACACCCCCGGCTCCATCACCTGCGGCGGCCAGCCCGTCGGCTACACCTGGCCCTCGCGGCATCTGGGAATCCTCGGCCGCGCCGCCTGGACGCCGCTTCCGGACGGGCGCGTCGTCGCACGCGTTGAACTCCACTCGGCCCGCGCCACCGCGCTGCGTATCACGCTGGATGGCGCTCCGCTGCCCGCCGACGCGGAGTTGCGGCTGTACTCCCCGGGAGTCAACGCCTCGCAAGGCCCCTACACCTCGCTCGACATCGCGGGCCCGCAATGGTGGTCCCCCGCGGTGTTCGGCGATTCGATCGGCATCGAGATCGTCGCGACGGAAGTTCCCATCAACCTACCCGAGATCGCCGCGACCACGTACATCTGGGGCTCGCTCGGACAAGACTACCAGGACCGCGAACTGGGCTGCTACAACGACGTCGCCTGCTCCTCCAACTGGCTCAACACAGCCTCGGGCGTCGGCTTCATGCTTTTCTCGTGCAACCCCGGCGGCGGAGTCAACCTGCCGACAGCGTGCGTGCGCTGCTCCGGCTCGCTCATCAACCGCCAGCCCTCCGACCTGAACCCGCTCTTTCTCACCGCCTTCCACTGCATCAACAATCAGAGCACCGCATCGACGCTCACGGTGGTGTGGAACTTCCAGCAGATCTCCTGCGGCGGTTCCGTCCCCGCCCTCAACACGCTCCCCCAGACCGTGGGGAGCACCCTCATCAGCAGCATGGGTGATTCCGACACCACGTTGCTCGGCCTTGACCAGAATCTCCCGGGCGGGCTGACTCTCAACGGTTGGGACGCGGGTTCGCTCTTCCCGGGAAACAACATCACGGGCATCCACCACCCCGGCGGCACGCGCAAGCGCATCAGTTTCGGCAACTTCCTGCTCTACCGCACTCACACGTGCCAGAGCCCCATCCCGCCCAACTACAGCATCCTGGATGTGAGATGGACCAACGGCACCACCGAGCCCGGGTCCAGCGGATCTCCCGCTCTTGATGATTCCGGCCGCATCCGAGGCGTGCTCTCCTGCGGCCCATCTCCGGCCGAGTGCGCCCCCACCGTGGTGCAGTACGGTTCCTTCGTCGCCGCGTACAGCGACGCCATCGGCCTGAAGTACACCATCAACAGCGCCGACATCGCCCGGCCGATGTACGTTGACAACGGCAGCACATCGCCGGAACGCGGCGCGTACGGCAATCCGTACCAGACCGTCCGGCGTGCCACCGCCGCCGTCATCTCCGGCGATGATGTGCTGATCGACACCGGCACCTACCGCGAACAGATCACCATCCGCCGGCCCATGACGCTGAGGGCGATCAACGGGCCGGTCCGGCTCGGGCCGTTCTGAGGCTTCGTGGGCGCGGCATATCCCGCGTTTTCCACGGTGCAACGCGCACCCGCCCATACCTACGCTTCGCCCCTATGACATCGATCAACACCGAATCGCTCCTCTCCGGCCTGCGCTTCCGGTACGCCTGCAAGAAGTTCGACGCCGCCCGCAAGATCGACGCTGCCCTCTGGCAGACGCTTGAACAGGCGATGATCCTCGCGCCCTCGTCCTACGGCCTGCAGCCGTGGAAGTTTGTGGTCATCACCAATGACGCGGTGAAGGCCAAGCTCCCCGCCATCTCGTGGAACCAGACGCAGCCCCGGGACTGCTCGCACATGGTCGTCTTCGCCGCGCGCAAGGGGATCAGCCCCGCCGACGTAGAGAAGTACGTGCAGCGCATCATCGAGGTGCGCAAGGCCCCCGCCGAAGCCCTCAGTGATTTCAAGGGAATGATGCTCGGCACAGTCACCAAGACCCCGCCCGAGCAACTCGATCAATGGTGCGCCCGCCAGTGCTACATCGCCCTGGGCTTCCTCCTCTCCGCCGCGGCGATGCTGGGCGTCGACGCCTGCCCGATGGAAGGCATCGTCGGCGATGAATATGACAAGCTGCTCGGCCTGGACAAGTTCGGGTATCACGCCACGGTTGCCGCGGCGGTCGGTTACCGCGCCGCCGACGATTGGCTGGCGCCGATGCCCAAGGTCCGCTTCAACGCCGGCGAACTCGTGATCCGTGTCTGAGGTCGCACAGGCACGACCGATCCCCCTACCGTCCGCGCCAGGGAGATTCACGATGGCACCCAACGGCGGAAAAGCGCTCGGAACGTTCGGCACTCTCGCGCTGGTCGTGGTGGTGGTCGCATGGAGGGTCCTGGGGGGCCCGCCGGCGGCATCAAGCCAACCTCCCAGACCGACGGATTCCACGCCGCCCGCTTCACCCGCAACACCACCGGCTAAGCCCGATGCCGCTCCGATCGACACCTCTCGCGCACCGGAGAAGGCCAAACCCAAGCCCGCCGACAAGACCATCAAGATCGGGGCCTGGAACATCGAGTGGCTCGGCAAGCCCGAGGAACGCAGCGGCGCCGCCAAGAACATCGCGCAGTCCCCGACCGACCTTGCGGGCGTGATCGTTGATTCCGGCGTGAGCATGCTCGCGCTGGAGGAAATCGTGACGCGTGTCAAGGGCACGCCGATCCGCAGCCGCGAGATCGAGTCCACGCTCGCGGAAGTGAAGAAACGTACCGGCGACTCGTGGGAATATGTCCTGTTCCCCGGCCGCGCCGAGGGCGATCAACTCACCGGCATCGCGTGGGACACCAAGGCCGTCACCGCGGTGAATCTCAAGGATGCGCCCTGGGACCAAACCAAGGACGAGCCGTACCGGGTGCCGATCAAAAGCGGTCGCAGTTCGCAAGGTTCGTCGCTCTGGAACCGGCCTCCGCACGCGATGAAGTTCTCCCTGGGGACCGGCAAGACGGATTTCGTCGCGATTGTGCTGCACATGAAGGCCGACTACAACGGCGACTTTGCCCAGCACCGCAAGGAAGAGGCCGAGGCCCTCGCCGCCGCGCTGCCGGAAGTAAAGCGAGCCACCAAGGATCAGGACATCGTGCTGCTGGGCGACTCCAACTGCACGGGAGACCACGAGCCGGCGATCGCCGCGTTCGAGAAGTCGGATTTCATCGACCTCAACTCAAAACTGCTGCCCACGCACTGGCGGGGCGGCACGATGGACCGCGTCCTCTCCCCCAAGTCGCAGCCCGAGTTCGCATCACACAAGTTTGATGTCATCGGCGAGGCCTACCTCCGCCGCCGCGCCATGGACCCGCGTGATTACAAGAAGCGATTCTCAGACCACTTCATGGTCGTCTCCGAGATCGCCGTGATGCCGGACGACGATTGACCCTGCGTTCAAGGCAGCGTGATCTTCCAGCACCTGTGGATCCGCTTGTCGCGAAAGTCCTCGGGCACCGTGCGCCGCGAGATCTCGATCACCTTCGCGCCCGCCGCGGCCAGCGGCTCTTCATCAAGCTTGAATCGCCGGTAGTTGTTCGAGAAGAAAATCGTTGCCCCCGGCGCCATGAGCGGCAGCAGCAGGGCGAACAACTCGCTGTGGTGCGTCGCGACTTCCCAGTCTTCCTGCGTCGACTTGCTGTTGGAGAATGTCGGCGGGTCCACGACAGCCAGGTCGTACTGGGCGCCCCGCCGATGACCGCGGAGAAACTCAAGCACATCCGACCGCACCATCGCGTGCCGGTTGTCCCAGAGACCGTTGAGGGTCAGGTTCCGCTGGGCCCAGTCCAGGTACGTGCGTGAAAGGTCGACGCTGGTGGTCGACTTCGCGCCGCCCGCCGCGGCGTACACCGTGAACGATCCGGTGTAGCAGAACAGGTTCAGGAAACTCGTTCCTTCCGCCATCTCCCGCACCATGCCGCGCGTCAGGCGGTGGTCGAGGAAGAGCCCGGTGTCGATGTAGTCCCACAGATTCACTTCGAACCGGAGCCCGCCCTCCTGGACCGTGACCGACCGGGACGTCTCGCCGAGCTTCTCGTGCTGCGAGAGCCCGCGCTGCCGCCGCTTCTCCTTGATCACCACGTGCTCGGGCGGGCACTCCAGCGTCTGCGAGATGATCCCCCGCACCCGGTCGTACCAGTCTGCCTGCTGCGCGAACGTGCGGCTGTGCTCTCGCTCGCTCTCGGCCACGTGCACGTATCCCTCGTACCGGTCGATCGCCAGCGGCACATCGACCTGATCGTGGTCGTACACGCGATAGCAGGTGATGCCCCGCGAGGGCCAGCGACGCAGGTGACGCACGTTCTTGGAGAGGCACGCGGCGAAATCCCGCAGTTCGCGCTCGTCGCGCTCGCGAAGTCCGCCGAACGCCGCCTCCACCCGCGCCGATTCGGGCCGGGGAGATTCCGCCCGAGCTGTCGGCGGGTGCTCCGCCGCGGCGGGCTCGCCTTCCACCGCCTCCGCGCTCTCCCGCGGCGTGGCCTCACTCGGCACAGCGTCACGCGGGGCTGCATCACGCGGCGGTTTGGGCCCCAGGAACGTGAAGTACGTGCACTCGATCTGCGCGTTGAAGAGTTTGCGTCGCCGCGATGCTTCCTGTCCCACCAAGTGCTCAAGGTCCTGCCGCGCGGTCAGGATGTGGAACGACCACGTCGGTAGCCGGCGCAGCACCAGCGGAAAGGTGCGGTACAGCCGTTCGATCTCTTCTTCGTCGCCCATCCTGACGCCGTAGGGCGGGTTCGTGATGATGCAGCCGTACTCGGCCTTGCTCGCCAGTTGCTCGAAGGGCTGACGCTTGAAATGGATGTCACGCTCCACACCCGCGGCGGCGGCGTGCCGCCTGGCGAGCGCCAGCGCCCGTTCATCGATGTCCGAAGCGTGGATGGCGTACGCGAGAGTGCCCGTCGCCTTCGAGACCGCCAGTTCTCGCTGCTCCTGCCAGCTCGACGCGGGGATGGCGGGCCAGCGTTCCGCGTCGAACGCCCGCTTCAATCCCGGGGCGATGTTGCGTGCGATCATCGCCGACTCGATCATCAGCGTGCCGGTGCCGCAGAACGGATCCACCAGGGGGCGATCGCTGCGCCACGCGCTCAGCAGCA
This sequence comes from Phycisphaerales bacterium, assembly GCA_044222845.1. Classification (GTDB taxonomy): domain Bacteria; phylum Planctomycetota; class Phycisphaerae; order Phycisphaerales; family UBA1924; genus UBA2402. Next base: position 5,946 of record JBGAMO010000076.1, on the reverse strand, counting down.
CGAGCCCCGCCGCGAGCGTCTCCTTGAGCGCCGCTTCGCCGACCGTGGGGCGGTAGCCTCGCTTGTGCAGCCCGTCGCCGGAGGCGTCGATCGTGAGCGAGGCCATGTTGTCCAGCAGCGATATCTCGATGATGGTGCGTGCGCCGGTCTCGGGGAGTTTCTCAACGCGGTGCGCCGAACGCAGCCGTTCAACGATTGCTTTCTTGACCGCACGCTGGCACGCCGGCACCGAAGAGAGTTGGCTTCTGACGCTCCGCCCGTTGACAGGAAACTCCCCGTCGGGCGCGATCCACCGCTCCCACTCCAGCGCCTTGACACCCTCGAACAGGGCTTCAAAGTCCGCGGCGGGGAAGTGCCCCACGCGGATCAGCACCCTGTCCGCGGCACGCAGCCACAGGTTGGCCCGCACCACGGCCGAAGCATCACCTTGGAACAGCACCCGCCCGGTCGAGACCGGCTTTGATTCGTAGCCCAGGTCGCTCAGTTCGCGCACCACCACAGATTCCAGGCCGAACGCGGTTGTGGCGACGATGTCGAACATCACTGTGGGTCGATTCCGGTCGTGGCGCCGATCAAGCGGGCTTGAGCGCCTTGGGTCCGAGTGTCTGGATCGTCATCGTGCCCAGCGACCGCCGGCCCAGATACGCGTTCACCTGGTCGAGCGTGATGGCGTCGAGCTGCGCGGTGATCTCGTCCAGCGAGCGAGGACGCCCCAACCGACGCTGATCAGACGCGAGGGAACCCGCCCGCGCGCCGGTGGATTCGCCGCTGAACACCACGCCGGTCTTCATGCCCACCAGCGCCCGCTGGAACTCCTGCGGCGTGATCCGCCCTTCGGGCGTGTTGATGCGCCGCAGTTCTGCCAGGAGCACCGTGAGCGACTCTTGGGCCTTTTCGGGCGTTGTTCCGACGTACGCGCTCACCGCGCCGAAGGTCTTGTCGCCGCGGTACCCGGCGTTCACGGAGTAGCACAAACCCCGCTTCTCACGCACCTCGGAAAAGAGCCGTCCCGCCATGCCCCCGCTGAGCACGTTGATCACGATCTTCTCCAGCATGCTGTCGGGGTGCGGCTCGGGCGGCGCATCGTGCAGCACGATGATCTGCACCTGGTTGGACTTGTCTTTCTCGTGGTGGTAGCCGCGGACCGGTTCGCCCGTCATTTTCGGCTCGGGCGTGGCGCCGGTCCAGTTGGCCAGCAGCGTGTTGAGGCGGTCTTCGATCGCCGCCGCGTCCACAGCGCCGGCCACGCTGATCACCGAGCCCACGGGCTTGGCCCGCCCGCGCCATTGTTCGATGAGCTGCGGACGGTCGAGGGATTTGATCCCCTCTTCCGTGCCCAGGTCGGACCGGTTCAGCGGCGGGGGGAAGTGCCGCTCGCGTGCCAGGTCCGCGGCCCAGTGCTGCGGATCATCCCGCACCGAGGCGATCGCCTGCAGCGCCAGATCGCGGGCCGGCTCGATCGACTCATCATCCATCCGCGGCTTGAGGACCATGTCGGCCAGCAGCGGCAGCGCGTCGTTCACCGCGGTGCCCATCAGGCTCGCGCTGAGCACCAGCGTGTAGGTGCCGATGTCGGTGTCGCGCGAGATGCCCAGCCGGTCGAACGCGTCGGCCTGCCTGCGTGAGTCCAGATCCCCCGCGCCGCGCAGGAGCAGTTCGCACCACATCGTGCACTCGCCCCGGGCCTGCGGACGGTCCATCGCGGTGCCCGCGGGCAGCAGCCACGTGATCGCGGCGGAACGCACGCCCGTCATCCGCTCAACGATCAGCGGCATTCCGCACGCGAGTGTTCTTGCTTGGATATCGCTCATGGGTGAGGTCTGTGATCGACGGTATCAGGAAAACCGGCCCGGGAAACCCGGCGCCGACGGTAGCGATCGGTTGAAACTTCAGGCCGCGCCGAGCGCGTTGTAGGAAGCCACGCACCGCTCCGCGGCGCCTTCCCAGGTTAGCTTGTGCAGTTCCATCGCGCCCTGTCGCCGCAGCGTGTCGGCCAGCGGCGGGTGCGTCAGCACGGCCACGATCTTGTTGGCCATCTCGTCCGTGTCCCAGAAATCAACCTTCAGCACGTGCTGCAGCACCTCGCTGGCGCCGCTGGTCTTGCTGATAATCACCGGCACGTTGTGGGAGATCGCCTCCAGCGCTGCGATGCCGAAGGGCTCGCTCACGCTGGGCATCACGTAGCAGTCCGCCATGCGGAAGACCTTCTCCACGTCCCCGCCCCGCAGAAAGCCGGTGAACAGCACCCTCTGGCCGATCCCCAGCCCGTTGGCCAGGTCCATCATCTTGAGCGCCATGTCACCGCTGCCGGCGAGCACAAACCGCACGTTGGGCACCTTCTCCAACACGCGCTTGGCCGCGGCGATGAAGTACTCCGGCCCCTTCTGCATCGTGATGCGGCCCAGGAAGAGCACGATCCTGTCACCGCTTTCAACCTTGAGGCCCTCGGGCGGCTGCACCGCTTGCTGATCGATGCCGTTGTACACCACGTCGATCTTGTTGGGCGCCACGCCGTACCGACGCACGCAGATCGACTTGGTCAGTTGACTCACCGCAAGCACCCGCCCCGCGGCGTGCATCCCGGCCCGCTCGATGTCGAAGATCCGCTGGTTCACCGCGCTGCCGGCGCGGTCGAACTCGGTGCTGTGCACCTGCACCACCAGCGGCTTGCCGCTCACCTGCGCGAGCATGATGCCCGCGGGGAACGTCAGCCAGTCGTGCGCGTGGATCACATCGAACTTCTCTTTGTGCGTGAGGGCCACCACCAGCCGGGCGTATCGCTCCGCATCACCGATCAGGTCCATACCGTGATACACCGAGGCGCCGCCCTGCGCCCCGCGCATCGCTCCCGGCACGCCCGCCTCCGCCTCGATGGCCGAAGGCCCGGCGGGCCCGATCTCGCCGGGCGTGCCGGCGCCGTTGGGAAGGGGCTGGGTGAACTCGCCGTAAGGGCTGGAGAACGCCGCGGGAACGCCGACAAAGGTCGCTCGCGAGAACCCGAGCGACGCCTCACCGAACCCCGCCGCGCCCAGGGGGGAACCGATCGCCAGCGGCGCGCCGAACTGTTCGGGCAGCGGTTCGGCCGGCAGTTCGCCGGGAGCCAGCAGACGCACGTGCGACGCCAGCGACCGATCAACGGGTTTGGGGAGGATGAACACGACCTCATGCCCGGCGCGGTCGAGCGCCTTGGTCAGTCCGTAGCAGGCGACTCCAAGCCCGCCCGCGATGAATGGGGGGAACTCCCACCCCAGCATGAGGATCCGCATTGTGTGCTCCATCGGTCGGGGCGGACACGCCCCAGTCTTGCTCAAACCGGTCCGGGTTCTGCTCGCAAAGCCCGCCGTTCGCCGCTTATTCCTCGTCGGCCTTGGCTTCCATATCGCCCAGCCGCCGGAAGCATGCCTCGTACGCCAACAGCCACTGCGCCGCGACCTCCGCGGCGTTCGCGTCCTTCAAACTCACCGGCACGCGCGACCGGAATGTGAACATCTTTTCTTCAGAACGGAAATGCTCGCAAGGCGTTTGCGTCGCTCCCTCGAACCCCTGCTCCACGACTTCCTCGGCGATCAGTTCCTCCGCCGAATCGCCCGTGTTGAGCAGGTCCGCCTCGATCGAGTGGCTCAGCCACCGATCCGTCATCTCCAGACTGACCCACAACCCGCCGCCCGACCAGCCCAGGCGATACAACGCTTCCGCCGCGGCGTCTTTGGCCACGCAATCCAGCCGCGAGGGAGTCACCGTCACGCTCGCGAACACACCAGCGCGGTTGGCTGCCTCGGCCACCCGGCCGAGGAGTGCCGCGAGCAGCGCAGCATCGGAAGTGGAGAACGAAGTTGGACCTGACGCGGCGGGAGACACGGCAACCCTCACTGGAAACGGGGCATTCACCGAACTAAATACGAATATTATTACAAAACCGGTGTTTCTGGCCCTTTTTCACGGACATTCAGGCCACCGGCACAGTCCGGCAACGATAGGCGAACGTTGCTCGCTTTGGGTTGGAGTTTTGCGGAATCGGGCGTATATTTCCCCCCCACCAACCGAGCCGCGGAGACCGCGGCTGGAGGTTGCAAGCCCAGGTGGCGAAATTGGCAGACGCACTACCTTGAGGTGGTAGCGCCCGCAAGGGCATGGAGGTTCAAGTCCTCTCCTGGGCATTACGTTGGCTGGCGACCGTCCCGCCGACGATCGCCGCACTCGCGCTGAGAATTGAGTGTGTGAAGACCAACGGGCTACGAACCGTGGTTTTCTCCTATTCGGTGATCACCGGGCGATTCACGGGGCTCGCGGCTTGGTGACCGCGGGTCAATACAGTTCCGGCATGCTCACGCCCGAGTTTCTCAAGGCCAAGTTCGCCGCGGCGTTGCCGTACGACCAATACGTCGCCACCGGCACGCCCGATCAGCAGGCCAACTGGGGCCGCACCTTTGAACGCGTTCGCCTGACCGATGCACAGTCGCGTCTCGTCAAGGGATTCACGCGCCGCGTCAACGTATTGGTCTCTTCCGGACTGTGGTGCGGCGACTGCGCCCACCAGTGCCCCATGCTCGCCCGCATCGCGCAGACGCTCCCCGCCGACACCTCGCGAGAAACCACCGCCGGCATCGATCTTCGCTTCACCGACCGTGACAAGCACGCCGATCTGGCCGAGCGCATCAAGATCTGCGGCGGCAACAGAGTCCCCACCGCCGTCTTCTTCTCCGATGATTATTACTTTGTCTCACTTCTCGGCGACAAGACGCTCGCCCGCCTGCGGGCCAAGGCCGCCAAGGCGCTCGGCGAGTTCTGCCCCCTCCCCGGGGAGGAGCTCCCCAAGGACGAAGCCGCGGCGACGCTGCAGAACTGGCTTGACGAGTTCGAGCGTGTGCACCTGCTCCTGCGTTTGAGCCCGCGTCTACGCTCCGCCCACGGCGACTGAGCGGAACGAAGGCCGATGCCTTGAAAATGCAAGCAGTAGTTTCCGAGCAATCCGGAGAGTGATTTGCCCGGCACGGCCGAGGCACGGGGGTGGCACATTGAACGATCAGACACCACAGACGATTGCCCTGCCCGAGGGCGTCATTGGAACTCTGCAGCGGGAACTCGCGACCGATGAACAGATCGTGTGGTGCACGCAGCCCCGCATGGGCGCCCGGTACCGCATGCTCTGGTTTATCTCGATCTTTGGCCTGCCATTCCTGCTGATCGGCCTGGCGATTTCCCTGACGGGCGTCGGCGCGTGCATCGGACTGCCGTTCGCGCTTGTGGGCGGCACGTTCGTTTTCAGCCGCGTGCTCACCGCCGCGGCCCTGCGCCGCACGGTGTACGCCGTCACCAACAAGCGTGCCCTCGCGATCGAGGGCCGGTTTTTCGGCGGGCGTTCGACGACTTCATACCCGCCCACGGTGTCGCAGACTCTGGAAAGGGTTGAGTACTCCGACGGCACCGGGGACCTGATCTTCCGCAGCGAACTCGTCGGGATGAGCGACGACCGCCGCCTGGAACACCGCGGCTTCCTGAGCATCCCTGACGTGCGGGGCGCGGAATCGGCCCTGCGTGCGATTGTCGCGTCGCCTTCTCGCGGCGAATGAACTCGCTTACTTGGTTTGTACGTGCTTCTCGGGGCTGAACCAGCCGCCCTCGAAGGTAGGAGTCTGCACGCGATCGATCACAACCCGCGCGGGCGGAGGAGGATTCGGCCGCCCAGGCCCGCCGCCCATCGGTCCACCGGCCTTGGAACCCGGTCCACCGGGTCCGCCGGGCCCAAAGGGACGTTGACCATCCGGTCCCATCGGACGCGGCCCGTCAGGACTTTGATCACGCGGCCTCACAGGACGACCGCCCTCGGGCCCCTCGGGCGCGGCGTTGTCGCTCGGATCCTGTGGTGGCCGCCCACCGGCATCATCATCTTCGCCAGGGTGCTTGGGTCGCGGCCCGTCAGGCCCGCCCGGACCTCCCGGTCCGCCC
>JBGAMO010000264.1:0-3319 GCA_044222845.1 Phycisphaerales bacterium | reverse complement strand
TCATCTCGGGCCCCGATGGGCCGCTCATGATGCTTGTTCCAAGCGGATCGACGCGCCATGTGGTGGCGTCCTTCGAACTCGGGCAGACGAACTGGCCGCTGCAGCCGTCGTTCGCGATCTTTCTGGCCGATGCGCTGGATTACCTCACGCTGCGGGCGGACCGGGCTCTGGGCAGGTCGTTCACGACGCTCTCGCCGGCGAGCGTGGCGGTGCGAGGGAGTGGGGGGCGCATCGGCCTGCGCGGGCCGACGAACCTGGATGTGGACGCTTCGGGCGCGGTCGACGGCGTGCTCGGGCTGGGAGTGCTGCCGCGAGCGGGGGTGTACCTGGTCGAAGGTGAAGCGGCGGAACGGGCGGTGGTGGTGAACCTGGTTGACGCGACGGAAAGCTCGCTGGCGAGCCCGCGGGATGTGCGCATCGGCACGGCCACGATGGATACCAGCCGCGGCGGGTCGCCGCCGGTAGAGGTGTGGCCGTGGCTCGTCGCTTGTGCGGCCGCGCTGCTGATGGCGGAGTGGGTGGTGTACGGGCGCGGCGTGCGGACGTGAGCGCGTTCAGCGCGTACGCCGACGGCGACCGGCGTGCAGCGCGGGCAGCAGGAGCGTGAGCGCGGCGGGCGCCGGGACGAGCGTGCCCTGCGCCCCGGTCGTGAGGTCGCCGTTCAGCGTCGCCGAGATGTCTGTGAGGATCAAGTCCATCAGCACGTTGGCCGTGCTGCCGGGCGGGAGCACCGTGGGCAGGGCGAGGGGGAACTGCGGGAGCGTCTGGTTGGGCATCGCCGATTGTGAGAGACTCAGCGGCTGCATGGAAGTCAGCGTGGAGGTGACGCCGTTAAACGCGACCGAGCCGGCGAGCGGGAACGCGGTGGGCGCGCCGGGCAGGGTGAACTCGTTTCCCAGCACGCTGACCGTCAGTGTCAGTTGCACGATCGGCACGAGCGTGAAGTCGTAGGTGTTCGGCCCGGTCTTGGTGACGGTACCGAGCCCCTCACCCACCTGCTGAACTGAAAAGGCCGAGACCGTGGCCTGCCCGATGGGCAGCGTGACCGGAACGCCCGGGTACGTGGAAGAGGGCGAGCGGGTGCGGAATGACTCGGGACTGAGCGAGATCGAGATGGGCACTTGCAGCGTGCCGCCGTTCACGAAGTTGGCGCGGTAGTCGCGGATGCGGGCGGTTCCGCTAGACCCATCCACGTCGAGCGTGAAGCCGCCGGAGGTGTCGGTGTTGAGAGGGCCGCGGATCTGCGCGCCCAGGCCGACGTTGACGGCGACGTTCTCGGTGGCGCCGAACGTTCCGAAGAGCCCCGGCTTGGTGCGCGTGCCGGCGGTGTTGGTGTCGGAGTAGTCGCCGATCAGGGTGCCGGTGGTGGCGATGGAGGCGTCGAGCGTCGCAGCGAGCCCGCTGAGGGCGGGGTCGATCGTGTAGGTGTAGGTGCCCGCGACCCGGGCGGAGGCGACAGACACGGCGAGCGAGGCCGAAACGGCCCCGACCACCACGGGCGAACGGGTGTGCATGGAACGGATCTCCCTGATAACCAACAACATGCCACACGAATTGGGAATTGCCAACTCAATTCCGGCATTTTCGGAATAATCGTTCAAATTCGCCGCGCGGTGAGATGTCTGTTTGGATGTCCGCCGGAGTGGGATGGCGTGACCGGGGAGTGAGGATCGACCCGGGCCGGAGTTGAACTATCATCCTCGGTCATGGCCCTTCAAGCCCCAGCCCCGACCAAGCACGGCTCACAGAAAGTCACCAACGGCTATCGCGTGACGGTGCGGCCGCGGTACCTCTCGCACGAATCCAACCCGGACAGCCGCCAGTACGTCTTCGCGTACCACATCCGGATCGCGAACGAGTCGGGGCAGACCGCCAAGCTCCAGGAGCGCCGGTGGCTCATCCTGGACGCGGCGGGGCGCGGCGAAGAAGTTCGCGGCGAGGGTGTGGTGGGCGCGCAGCCGCACTTGGCCCCCGGCGAGGTCTTCGAGTACGAGAGTTACTGTCCGTTGCGCACCCCGTGGGGCACGATGGAGGGGGCCTACTCGATGAAGGCTGATTCGGGTGAACTGTTCGAGATCGAGGTGGGGCGTTTCTATCTCGTGAGCGAGTAGTCACGCCGCCGCGTGAACGGTTGAAATCTCACGCAGCATGAGCATCGGGTTTAGGCCGCCTCGCGGTGTTCCTGCGGATATTCCTTCGTGCCCGCGACGCCGTCGCGCGTGACGAGGAAGAAGTCCGGGGAGATGGGGTAGGGCAGGCGCCGGAAGTCCTGCATGACCCGGTCCCGCAGTCGCGAGATGAACGGGTTGGGACGGGGCGAGAGGGCCACGAACATGTCGCGGGCCGGGGTCGCGACGTAGAAGTCGCCGCCCAGTTGCGGCGCGAGGCGTTCGTACAGGCCGCCCAGGAGCAGGCGGGCCGCGTCGTAGCCGTCGTGCTGGCTGATGATCGCGGCCTTGCCGCCTTCCTTGCTTTCCACGAGCTGCACTTCCAGCTCTGGGGCGTAGTCGTTGAGGTTGGTGCGGGCGATCTCCTCCATCTCGTCGATGGTCAGGTTCCACCGCAGTTGCTGCTCGGTGGTGATGCTCACGGTCATGTGCGGCAGGTCGGTCACGAACACCACGACGGTGTCGTTCACGAAGGGCACGTGCGCCACCTGCTCGCGGGAGAGGTGCTCAAAGATGGTCTCGGGCTGGATCCGCGGCATGATCCGCGAGCGGGCGAAGTCCAGGGACATCGACATGAGCTGCACACCGTCGCCGGTGAACAACTGCTCGAGGTAGTGCTCGACGATCTCCGTGCCCCGCGCGGGCTCGTGGTTCACCATCCGGTAGAGATTCTCGAGATCGAGGCGGCGGCCGTTCACCAGCAGTTCGCGCGGGCCCACCAGGTCCACGGCGTACTCAGGCTGCATCCGCTTGAGCAGGCTGGCGACGGATTCCGCAAACGCTTCCGGTTCTCGTGGCATCACGCCCATGTATGGCTCCCCTTCCTTGGGAATACGCACGCGGCGGGGCGACTCGCCGCGAACGGCTTGCCCACCCGCAGGGCCGGGCGAGCGCCCGTGGTTTCAAACCCTGCGGCTGGTTCATCGGTATGCGCTTCGCGGCCCACAAGCCTTGGTTCCATTCTTTGGTGTCCTTCAATCGCTATTGCTGTCACAGACCTTCGGCTACGGGCGATAAGTGGATGGAATTCTCGGGGTGAAATCGTCGCGCATCGATGCCCTTAGGCAGAACAACCTGATCTTTGTGCCGCCGCGATTGTGAGAATTCGCGCCGTGACCGCCCGGCCCGTGCGGGTCAAAAAGAACGTGGAT
>JBGAMO010000075.1:0-22498 GCA_044222845.1 Phycisphaerales bacterium | reverse complement strand
CGGTTGCGGGCCAGGATGAGGCCGCCGTGCTCGCGAACGATTCCCTCAGCCACCGCAAGACCGAGACCAGTGCCTTTCGCGTCAAGGCGGGTGCTGACGAACGGCTCGAACAGGCGGGGCAACACCGCGGCGTCGATGCCGGGGCCATCGTCGGTGATCGTGATCGAGAGCCACTCGCGGCCATCCTTCTCTGATGTCGCGGCGTCAATCACAACGGTGCCCTTGCCGCCGTCGCCGTTGCGGCCCTCCGCGGCCGCTACCGCGTCGACCGCGTTACGCACAAGATTCACCAGCACCTGCACCATGCGGTCGGAATCGCACGCGACAGACAGGGACTCGCTTACGCGGTTCATGATTTCTACGCCCTTTGCGTCGCGGTCGAGCGAGACCAGGGTTGTCGCTTCCTGGGCGAGAGTTCGCACTACCACGACCGATTTGGTCGGCGGGCGCACCCGCGCGAAGTCCAGCAGGCTGTCGCCGAGCTTCTCCAGCCTGCCGACGACCCGCAACATCAGCGCGGCCTGGGCGGGATCGATGCCGGCCTGCGGCTCCGCCGCGATCTTCTCGACCAACCCTTTGATGACTGCCAGGGGCGTGTTGAGTTCGTGGGCGATCCCCGCGGACATCATGCCGAGGCTGGCGAGGCGTTCGGCATCGGCCAGATTGCGCTGAGCGGTCTCCAGCAGGTGGTTCTTGCGTTTGAGGTCGTTGGCGACTTCCTCAAGGCGTGAGAGGGCGTCGGCCAGTGCCGCTTCCTGCCGACGCAGCTTGAGCACGCTCTCATTGCGGGACCTCATGATCTCGCCCAACTCGTCTCTAGGGATGGCGGAATCGGGGATGATCTCTTCGACTTTGCGTCCGGCCTGCAGCGCACCGTCCGCGATCAGCATCCGTTGGATCGGCGCATACACGTTCTGCGGCAGCACCACCAGTTCGAGCGCCACCGCTACCAGGGCGTACACGGCGAGCAGAGCGAGCACGGTCAGCCAGTAGACCTGTGTCGCCGCACGCCGGGCCGCCGGGCTCTTGGCGGCGACCACGTGGTAGACACCAGGCCCTCCTCCTTTACCAATGAAATACACGGCCGCGCCTGGTCCGACGACAGATGAATCGACCGTTACGACCCGGCCGGGCATGGCCCCGGCTTCCACGGCGGCGGATTCCAGTTGGAGAGACTCGGCCGACCCTGTGCGGAACTCGACTCCGGAACTTGGCGTTGCGGATCCGGTCTTTGCCAGCTCAGGCAGGAGTGTCTCAAGCACCGCCCGAGCTTCGTCCTTTTCAGCCTCCTCCACCACTTCAGAGATCGCCGGACGCAGGCTGACCAGCAGGATCACCGCGAGCGCGAGCGAAAAGACCGTGTGAAGCACCACCAGTTTCTTGCGGATGCGCATCCCGGCGAGGAACCCTCGCTTGTCCGGTCGAACGGGCAGAATGCGGATCAGCCGCCGGTCAAAGAATGGCGGCAAGGGAGGAGGCTGGGGAGTTGTTTGGGGTTGCTGAGGAATGGCTGAGGGGATCGTACAGTCCTGACGTTGAACCAAGACGCCCAACCGCCAAAAACGCCCCGGCACAAGCCCAGACCCCCGCAGATTGACAACGGACGCGTGGTCGCGTTGCGGCACGTGACGCGGCTGCTCGACTCCTATCCGGAACTACCGTTTGAAGGCCCCCCCACGCCGAATCTTGATCTTCGGGAGGCCGCTCTCGCGCACGCGATTGTCGGGGCGGTGGTGCGTCGCTGGATCACGCTTTCGGCGGTCGTTCAATCCCGCATGGACCGGCCGCTGGCGGACGCGGACCCGTTTGTCAGGGCGGCGTTGCTGGCGGGCGCGGCACAGATGCTCTTCCTGGACCGCATCCCACCCCATGCGGCGCTGTTCGAGACGGTCGCGTGGATCAAGAAACGCGAACGGCCGCAGGCGGCCGGGTTCGTCAACGGCGTGCTGCGATCGATCTCGCGGATGATCTACCCGGAAGACCGGTCGGACCCACGCGCCTTGCCCGCGAAGACACGTCGCGCAGTGTGGACCAACGCGGTCGATGAGATTCCTGATGAAGCAGGGGGCGCGATCGTTCTTCAGTCGGCGTCATTGCCACAGGACCCCATCGAACGGATGGCGGTCGCCACCGGGCATTCGCTCGATCTTGTGCGGCGGTTCGTCGACGACTTTGGCCCCAACGCGGCGATGGAACTGGTGCGTCACAACCTGAATGCATCGCCGCCAACGGTGCTGAACACCGCGCACCTATCGGGGCCGCTCCCGCCCAACTGCGTGGCGCACGCTCAAACCGGTTCGCACGTGTACGAAGGCCCTCACCCGGCCTTGGCGGGGCTGCTCAAGGAACGCACGGATCTGTGGGTGCAGGACGCGTCATCATCGCTCGCCGTGAGCAGCGTTTCCACGATGCGTCCGGGCTTGATCGTCGATCTGTGCGCGGGGCAGGGCACCAAGACACGTCAACTGGCGGCGACGTTTCCGCATGCCCAGATTATCGCGAGCGACCCGGATGTCGTTCGGTCGCATGCACTACGCGAAGCCGTGGCTCACCTCAGTCATGTCAAAGTCATGGCCCCGGGCGAGGCCAAAGCCGCGGCCCGCGGCAAGGCTGATCTTGTTCTCGCGGATGTTCCGTGTACCAATACCGGGGTATTGGCCCGCCGCGCGGAAGCCCGCCACAGGTGTGATGAGACGCAACTCACCAGACTGGTGGCCATTCAGCGTCAGATCATGCGAGAATCAATCCCGCTGCTCGCGGCCAAGGGAATATTGCTGTACGCCACGTGCAGCGTGGAACGCGCGGAAAACGAGCAGCAGGCGGCGTGGGCTGTTTCCCTGGGTGCTGTGCTTCGGAGCGAACGTCGCACGATGCCCAGCGGCATCGTCGCCCCCACGGAGTATCACGATGGGGCGTACAGCGCGGTGCTGCAACTGAAGTGATCCGAAAGATGCCGCGGCCAAGGGGTCGCTTCCAATGGCCGGAGCGTGCTTCAATACGCCGTGTTACCGACGTCCACCAACCCGTTGGGGCTCCCCGAGGTCAACGCTCCGGTCACCATCGAGATGACCTGCCCGCGCTGCGGATACAACCTTCGGGGACTCAAGACCGGGAACCCGTGCCCTGAATGCGGCACAACAATTCGTGGTTTCCGGCGGGGGTTTTCCGGTGACTCCGTCAATGACGTTTCGCCGGATTTCCTGAGGCTTCTAGCCGGCGGCGCGTTCGTGATGCTGTGCGGACTGCCCCTCATGATCATCGGCGTCGCCTGGACGCTGCACGAAGGACCGGCCGGGAGTCTGTTCCATCCCGCCTGCGGCGTTATGCTGCTGGGGTCGGCGGCCTGGGGGGGCGGGCTGTGGTGCTCGCACACGCCGCGGCCTGGCGCTACCGAGGAGATTCGGCCGGGCGACAACGGAGAACCCCGACCGGAAGGATGGCGTCTGCGTCTGTGGAACCGGTGCTCGCAATCACTCTGGCTACTGGGCGGTGTGGCGATCTGGGGCGCGGGCACGCTGATCGGCTCGGGGCCAATACCTCCGGTCGCCCGCTTCCTGGGCCTGACGGGGCTGCTTTCTCTGTTGATGGCGGCGGGCACTCTCATCACCGTGGGTATCTATCTAGCGAACATCGCTGAATGGGCGTACGACACGACCACGGCCCAGAGGCTGCGTTCGGGCCCGATCATCGCCCTCATCGCGGGCACCCCTCTTGGCATCCTCGCGTATGCGTTGCTGTCCGTCCTGATCAGCAACGGTGTCGGACCGCTCTCGCTCATGGCGTTCGGGGTCGTGCTTGTGGTATTCGGACTTTCAATGATGCCGATGTGCCTGGGTCTGTTGGGCTTCACCAACATGGCGGCATGGGCGGTCAAGAACCGAAACGAAGCATTCGCGAGCGACCGGCGCCGGGCCGCGAAGATCGTGCAGCGCATCGAGGAAGGCCAGCGGCCTCGCAAGCGCGGGGAGGGTGGTACTGTCTGACCATGTTGACCTTGACCAAGGATGAATGCCGTGTGCTCGGCACGCTGATCGAGAAGGCGCAGACCACGCCTGCACAGTACCCGCTCACGCTCAACTCGCTGCAGACCGGCTGCAATCAGAAGAACAACCGCGAACCGGTCACCTCGCTGACCGAGGAGCGAGTGTTCGATGCGATCGACAGTTTGCGTGCCAAGGGGCTGGCGCGTGAGGCCATGCTCAGCGGCAGCCGCGTCAGCAAGTTCCGGCATGTCACTCGCGAGGTGCTGAGCGTTTCAACAGAGGAGTTGGTTTTGCTCGCGGAACTCTGGCTGCGTGGGCCGCAGACGCTCGGCGAACTGCGGGGCAACGCGTCTCGCATGCACCCGCTGGAGTCAGTCGATGCGGTCAAGGCGCTGCTCGAGGGGCTCAAAGCCAGGCCCGAGCCGTACGTGAAGGAAATCTCGCCGCGGGCGGGAGAGCGGGCGACCCGATACACGCAGTTATTTTGCCCCGAGTTGCACCCGCTCGACGCGGCGACGTCGCACTCGCCTGGCCAGCGTGCCCCAACGCTTGAAGAGAGCCCCGTTCACGACCTGGACGAACGGATCGCCAGGCTTGAGAACGAGCTGGCGGAACTCAAGATTTGCGTCGCGAAACTCACGGCCGCGCTCGGCGGATGAGGTTTAGACCGCAACCCCCACGAGTCGCTGACTCCGCCTCCTCCACCACCAGAGCACGAGCAATCCCGTACCGACCACCAGCACCGCGGCGGCGACAGGGATCAACACCGCCAGCACCGCGAGGATCGCCGAGCACGCGCTCTGAACCGCCGAGACGATTGGGTTGAACATGCCTGCGGTGGTAACTGTGGACACACCACGCGCCGACACATTGAGAGTCTGGGACGCCGCGGCGGCCCCGCCGCCGGCCACCAACGCTCCGCCCCATGTCAGCAAGGGCCCCATGTCACCCAACTGGGACGCGGTCGCAAGGGTTCCGGCAGCGACCGCGGCGGGGGTCGCGACCACATCCAACGCGTGGTCTATCCAAGGCACCCAATAGGCACCGGCCTCCAACACGCTCGCGGTGCCCAGCGCGATCAACGCCGGAGTGGACGCCAGGAACGCCATCTGGTCGCTCAAGTGAACAGCCCCGGCCCTGGCCCCAACGGCCAGCACCATCAGCGGCACGAAGACTCGGAATCCGCACGCCGCGGCGAGACCGATACCTACACACAAGCCCAAGAGCGTGTCCATGGGAGATGTTTGGGAATCGGCACGAGCGGCTTTCGTGAACGCTCGCGAGGGGTGGGCGCGGGGCCAAGATCCGGTGAAGCTCCGAATAACCGCGAACTGCGGTGCTGCTCGAATTCACTTGAAGAATCGCCGGTGTCATCGGAGCAGAAATCCGATCTACAGTGTTCGGTTTGATGGGGCGATCGCGACCCAAACGGGGTATGGCGATCGGGTACGGCGAAAATCGCTGGGAACGCCCACCTATCCTTTGCGTTGACATCGACGCGGGCCGCTTGACAGGGCACGGAATGTCCTGAACTCAGGGGCACCCGGTGGGGCCAAAACCGCCCGACTCGGGATGGTTCATCAGCAATGACACGTGCCGCGAAGTGTCCACGGATCGGACGATGCTCGTATCGCAAGCACACTCGTTCACCCAGCAGGCCCGCCTGGCCATCACTCTGGCCTGGATCGCCGGCTATACGAACATCCTGACGATTCTGACCTGCGGCACGGTCACCAGCCACGTCTCCGGCACCGCGAGCAACCTCGGCCGGGATCTGGTCGAACGCTCCTGGGCATCAGCGGCTTTCATGTTCTTTCTGTTGGCGGCCTTCTTCACGGGGGCCGGGGTCTCCGCACTCCTGACGGAAACAGGTCGACGCCGCCGCTGGGAGTCCATCTATGTACTGCCCATGGCGGTTGAAGCGTTGCTGCTGAGCGCGTTCGCGACCGGCGTCGAGTTGCACGACCCGGCGCAGCGAGCGGCTGGAGCCACGCTCTGGTTGCTTGCGGGTGTGGCCTCAATGGCGATGGGGCTACAGAACGCGACGATTACGCGGATTTCCAGCGGGGTCGTGCGCACCACACACCTCACCGGCGTGCTCACAGACCTTGGTTCGGAGACGGTGCAGTTTCTGTTCTGGCTGCGGGATCGCAACGCGGATAGCCCGCCCTTGCCGCCGATCGCGCTGGTGCACAGCGTTCGAGTGCATCCGACGGCCCGGCGATTGGCACTGCTGACGTCGATCGTGGGATCGTTCGCGCTGGGAGCGGGGCTGGGCACGCTGGCGTACGACCACGCCGCCCGGTGGAGCATGGTTCCACCGGTGGCGTTCCTTCTCTGGATCATCTGGCAGGACATCCGAACACCCATCTGCGAGATCGAACCGTCGGATCTGAGCGGCGGCGCTGGCGGATGGGAGTTGCCTACGGGGATCGCTGTGTTCCACCTGCGCAAAGACAAGGACCGCCGTGGCCGCGTGCACCGCTTGCCCGATCTGCTCCAGTGGTGCGAACGGTTGCCCACCTCCAATCGCGTCGTGATTCTGGACTTGGGCGAGGTCACCGTGCTGGACTCCAACGCGGCCCTGGAACTCCGGGCGCTCATGAAGCAGGCCGGAGCCCGCGGGCGAAAACTGGTCATCGCGGGCATCAACGGCGAACAGTTTCACGCGATGAGAGAGGCGGGCGCGGGAGATGCGCTGGACCCATCGAACGTGTGCCCGGATCTGGAACTGGCGATCGCGCGCGGCCTGCTCTTGCTGGACACTGCGAAAACTCACTGACTCGCTGGGCCGCGCGCGGCATCGCCATTGGGAGCGGCGCCGACCAGAACGCGTGCCCGGCGGAGTGCATCATCCAGATTTTCAAAGATGTTGTCCAGGCCGATCTCCTCGTCCATGCCGGCCTTGACCATCTCGAATAGCGGGTGTGCGTGGACGCCGCCGAGCAGCATGGTTGTGCCGTTCTTGATGCACCGGCGGTGGAACTCGCGAAGGGCGTTGAGACCCGTCGCGTCGATATGCGGAACGTACCGCATCCGCAGGATAATGACCTTCGGCGGTTTCTCGATCTGGTCCAGAGCATCGCGGAGGTTGTTCGCCACACCGAAGAAGAACGGGCCGTTGATCTCGTACACCTCGACGGTCTTGGGGACCTTGCGCTCGGCGACCGAACCGGGGTCCTTGGGGTCCGGGGCCTGGGTTTCCTGGCCTTCTTCGATTTCCTCGCTCAGGCCCGTCACGGTGGTCACCTGCGCCATCCGCCTCATGAAGAGAATCGAGGAAAGCAGAATGCCCGTGCCCACCGCGATGGTGAGGTCAAAGAGAACGGTGAGGCCGAATGTGGTGAGCAGCACCAGCACATCGGCGCGCGGCGCCTTGAGCAGCGTGCGGAAATGCTCCAGTTCACTCACCTTCCACGCGACCATCACGAGGATTGCCGCCAGCGACGCGAGCGGCACCGCTCTGGCCAGCGGCGCGAGCGCGATCATGAAGAGCAGGATGAACGCCGCGTGCAGCACGCCCGCGATGGGCGTCTTGCCGCCGCTACGGATGTTCGCGACCGTCCTGGCGATCGCACCGGTCGCCGGCAGGCCGAAGAACAAAGCGCTGGCGATATTGGCCGTCCCCTGGGCCACCAGTTCCTGATCGGAACGGTGGCGATAACCGGTCATTCCGTCGGCGACCACGGCCGAGAGAAGGCTCTCGATGGCTCCCAGGAAGGCAATCGCTGACGCGGAAGGAATCAACTCGCGCACCATCTGCAACGACATCGCGGGCACGTGGGGTACAGGCAGGTTCGACGGGATGCCACCGAACCGCGTGCCGATGGTCTCTACAAGCGGCCTCACGTGCTCGCCGTCGATGGGCATGGTGGTCGTGGACCATCCCATGTACTTGACCAGCGCGGCGCTCAGGCCCACAGCCACGACCGCGGCGGGAATCCGAGGCGCGATGCGGCGCATCTGGGCGAGGATCAGCAGCGACCCCATCGCAATCCCGACGGAGTACCAGTTGAACGTGTCGCGGTGATCCCAAAAGAGCGCGAGTTTGCCGAGAAAGTCGGCCGGAATGGCCGCGGGCTTGCCATCGGGCGTCAAGATCGAAAGGCCGAAGAAGTCCTTCACCTGCGACGCCAGGATGACCACGCCGATCCCCGCTGTGAATCCCGCGGTCACCGGGTACGGCACGAACTTGATCACGCCTCCGAACCGAAACGCGCCCAGAAGGATCAGGATCACCCCGGCCATGCATGTTGCGACCACCAGTCCCTGATACCCGTGCGTCGATGAGATCCCGAACACAAGCGGCATGAACGCGGCGGTGGGCCCACCGATCTGGAATCGAGAACCTCCGAGCAATGAGATGATCGCTCCGGCGATCACCGCGGTGAACAAACCCATGGCAGGCGGGGTCAGCCACGGATGCACCGCCGCGAGTTGATCCGCGACGCTCTGCGGGATACTCGCGATGCCCAGCGCCATCGCCAGAGGGAGCGCGATGACGGCGACGGTGAGCCCGGCGCCCAGATCCGAGAGGAACGTCCGCACGCCGTATCCCTCGCGCAGGCAGATGACGAGTTTGGGCGTGTGACGGGCTTTCCAGGAAGACTGGGGCATCAGGCCTCGATCGGACTACCGGGTGCGATCATGTCGTGGCATGGTATGTGATCGGCGAGGCGGGAGGGTGAAGGTGACAAATATCCTCGCTCCGCGGACAGCAATTCCACGAAACTCACCTCGCTTCGCTACCATCAGAGCGTTCATGCCCGCTGCGAGATCAATCACCCACCGCCTTGCACACCGCGAGGCTCCACGGCAATCTCCCGTCCGAGGCGTGTCGTCGGCCGAACGGGCCGAGACCGCGATCCCGACCCTTGTGGAGTTGCACGCGCCGAAGCTCTACAACCTCGCGACGCGCCTGTGCGGCAACGCGGCCGATGCCGAAGACATGGTGCAGGATGTTTTTCTGCAGGCCCATCGCAAGTGGCACACCTTTCGCGGCGACTCCGATCCCGGGACTTGGCTGTATGCAATCGCGGCGAGGTCCTGCAAATCTCGCCTGCGCCGAAAGGGGGGTATAGATCGCCGCATGCCCGCCGTGTCCCAACTCCTCCCATTCGGCGACACCCGGATCATCGATCTGCCCGAGGCGGCGGATGAGCGTACATCCGGGCCCCTCGCGGCCACCATCTCAAGGGAGAGTTCCGCGGCGATTCACGCGGCGATTCTCACGCTGCCCGAGCACTTCCGGGTGCCGCTGGTGCTGAAAGAGATGCTCGAGTTGCCGATAGACGATGTCGCCGCGGCGTTAAGGATCAAGCCCGAGACAGTCAAAACACGCGTACATCGTGCACGTTTGCTTCTCCGCAAGGCCCTGATCAACCGCAAGGGACTTCCGCACAGCGACGCGCCGGCCCCCACATACGAGAAACAGGTGTGCATGGACCTCCTCAAGGCCAAGCTAAACGCCATGGATCAGGGCCGCGGCTTTCCCATCGGGCAGGACGTGGTGTGCGAACGGTGCCGGGCGGTGTTCGCTGAACTGGACCTTGCGCAGAATACGTGCGTACGGCTCGCCGAGGGCAAACTGCCCGAACGCGTACGAACCGCGATCCTCAAGGCGGTGAGCCAGGAATCATGATGGATGTTCCGTGCGATCGGCGGTGACGCGCGGCGATCAAACGACGGAAGGTCAATGATCGGTTTGCGTGTGGTGTCGGGCCTCGATCAAGCTCGCGGCGGTGCTGTACAACTCGGCCACCAACTCGGAGAGGTAATAGCGGCCGCGCCGCTTCGCGTACCCATACCAGGGATTCATCAGCACCGAGCGGAGCAAGAACACTCCTTCTGTGGCGTACTCCTTGGGATCAACACCCAGGCGTTTGAGGAAGCCCCCCACTGTCGCGAGCGAGTACTGCTTGGGCAGCAGCGATGTACGGCTGAGGAAGAACGACTGCTCGTATACACGCTGGCCGGCGTCAAGGCTGTACCGCTCGAACACCGCGCGGTTCAAGTGGTTGATCTCCGCAAGCGTGGCACCGCCACGGCTGGGTCGAAAGGCGTAGCAGACGATGTTCGAGCCCGGGGGACACAGGCAGACGGCCTGCACACCCTGGGGTTTGTCCGCGCGAGGCGTGGGCTGGAACGTCGGATAGCCCTCGAGCAACGCGTGCAGCTCGCTGGCGTTGCGGATGTTCTCGCGGATGAGCCTGCCATGGCCGGAAGAGTCGAGCGGAATGAGCGTGTGGCTGAGCCACACAGCCGCCGCCGCGGCGCCGGGTTTGCTGCCTTCGAGCACGTACATCCCAATCGCCTCGGACGTGCGATCAACCTCAGGGCCGAT
Source organism: Phycisphaerales bacterium (assembly GCA_044222845.1). GTDB lineage: Bacteria > Planctomycetota > Phycisphaerae > Phycisphaerales > UBA1924 > UBA2402. Next base: position 12,172 of record JBGAMO010000075.1, on the reverse strand, counting down.
CGGCGCGTCATTCAGGTACGGAGCGATCTGCCGCATCAGCGGTTTGACCAAGTTGGTCCGGAAGCAGACAGCCCCGGCGGGGTAGGGGATATAGCCGAGCTTGTGCGGATCAATCGTGACCGAATCACAGTGTCGGATCTGTTCGAGGGCCGCGCATTCACCGTGTTCCGGGAGCGCGAGGGAAACCTCGCGGACCTCGCCGCCGACCTTGACCGACGCCACGGGTGCGCCCAACCCGGCTCGGGTGGGAATGGTGACCGTGCGTAGATAGGCTCCGTACGCACCGTCCGCGTGCAACCAGAAGGAGGACTTGCCGGATCTTTCTCTCGCCTCACGCAACGCCACAATGTGGTCCACCGGATCGACGGAGCCTTCCTCTGTGGAACCGACCACGGCGACAATGGCGAGAACATGACGTCCTTGCCGCTCGACGGCGTCCAGCACCGACTCAAGTTCGTCGCAGCGCATGCGAAAGTTCTCATCCACACGCACGGATATCAGCGCCCGGCGGCCCATCCCAAGCACATCCAGAGATTTCTCGAAGCAGTAATGGTGCGATTCAGGCACCACCAGCACGGGCGATGAACCGATCCTGGTGCAGACATCAGCAAGCCCACGCTCCGCGACGTTGAACACGGACTCCGAGAACAGATCACGAGCACGCACCGAGAGGCTGTCCCGGTCGGCCGAAGCCGTGATCTCTCGCCAGAGCGTCGCGTACGACTCGAGCGCCACCATCGGCGCCATGCCCAGCATCGCACGTTCACTCGAGGGTGGGCCGTGCGCTTCCAGCCCTAGTGCGCGACGCACCTCACGGACTTGGAAAGGCAAATACTTGACGGTGCGTGCCACCCACAGCGCCTCGATGTTCGAAGAGGTCCCGCCCGAGGAGAGGTGCGCCCACGCGTGCTCGCCGTACCCGATCATCCGGGAAAGCAGGCGGCCGGCGTCCAGTTCGAGCCGCACGGTGACGGGCGCCACTTCGGCGGTGACGTTGTTCGGGTTGTAGAGCATCGCCGCGAAGTACGCGGCGATTGAGGGCAAGGTCTGCTCGGCGAGCATGTGCGCGGCGTACCGGGGGCTGTGAAAGGGCACATCGCCCTTCAGCCGGGCGAGCAGTTCGAGCAGCCGATCCTCGAACTCATCCATGAACGGTTCGTTGTGCCGGCGGAGCGTCGAATCCACCACGACGCCGTCTTCGGGAAAGTAGTTGCGCCGCCACGCGCTGTAATCCTCGGCGATGCGGCCCAGCCATGCATTGAACCACGCGGCGTTCTCCGCCTTGGGTCCGCAGAACCACGCGCTCATCATTCCAAGCTCGTCGCTCATGAAATGCCTTTACAGTAAATCCGCCCGGGCGGTTACTGTACCACGGGCACCCGCTCGGTCTGACCACGGCGGAGCACCTGGTCCCCCTGTATCGGCTCGAATCGAGCCTGGAAGAAGCGCAGATACTTGGGCTCGTAGGTGAACCGCAGCCCGACGACACGCTCGGGTTCCTCGAACAGCGCAATGACGGACTCGGCGGTCACGTCCATGTGGGCTTGCGTGTACACGCGTCTGGGAATCGTGAGCCGCACCAACTCCAGCTTCGGGAAGATGTTCTCGCCGGTGTCGGCGTTGCGCCCGGCGGAGACCGCGCCGCGTTCCATGGCACGGACACCGGACTCAACGTACAGGGCCGCCGCGAGCGACTGGGCCGGGAACTGATCGCGGGGGATGTGGGGCAGGAAGCGCAAGGCGTCAATGAACACGCCGTGACCACCGACGGGCAGGACGATCGGAACTCCGGCCTTCTCGAGCGCGGCGCCGAGGTACTCAACCTGACCGATTCTGGCACGGATGTGATCGTACTGAACGGACTCGCCGATACCGATGGCGATCGCTTCCATGTCACGCCCGGCAAGACCGCCGTACGTATGCAACCCCTCGAACAACACGACCATGTTTCTGGCCTCCTCGGCCAGATCATCGTCGTTGAGGCACAGGAAGCCGCCGATATTGACCAGGCAGTCCTTCTTGGCGGAGTTGGTGCAACCGTCTGTGTACGAGCAGATCTCACGCAGAATCTCTTCGATGCTCTTGCGCGCATAGCCCTGCTCGCGTTGCTTGATGAAATACGCATTCTCGACCGCACGGGTGGCGTCAAGCATGATGCGAATGCCGTGCCGCTTGCAAAGGGCGCTGACCGCCGCGATGTTCGCCATGCTCACGGGTTGGCCGCCGGCCATGTTCACGCAGCACTGGAGCGCGACATAGGGGATCTTCGCCGCGCCGTGCCGATCGATCACAGCTTGCAACTTGGAGAGGTCGACGTTGCCCTTGAACGGATCGAGATTGGTTGAGTCATGGGCGGCATCGCAGATGATGTCGATAAAGCGGGCGCCGGCCAGTTCCTGGTGGGCCCGCGTCGTCGTGAAGTACATGTTCCCCGGCACGACATCGCCGGGCTTGATCAACAGGCGGCTCAGGATGTGCTCCGCGCCGCGGCCCTGATGGGTCGGGATCAGGTGCTTGTAGCCGTAGTAGCGGTGCACCGCATCTTCCATGTGGTAGTAGTTGGCGCTGCCCGCGTACGCCTCGTCGCCGAGCATGAGCCCGGCCCACTGCCGGTCGCTCATCGCGCTTGTCCCGGAGTCCGTGAGAAGGTCGATGTACACGTCCTCACTGCGCAACAGGAAGGTGTTGAAACCTGCCGCTGCGATCGCGGCCTCACGCTCGTCCGGCGTCGTCATCCGGATGGGCTCGACCATCTTGATCTTGAAGGGTTCTGCCCAGGACCGTCGGTTCATCGGAATATCTCCACTCGGGATGGGAACGCGGATGACGTGCCTCTGCACAACGTGTCACGCTGCATGCGCCTCGGAGGGTCGCGCATCGCGGCCCATTCTCCGTTGGAGTTGCAGCGACTCAATTGATTCTATACCTGTTGCTCTATTTATCAACAATCGACATGCGTAAGCGGGTGCGTTACCGCCTCACCGATGCACGATGCTCAAAGTCGCTTTCGCGTTGCTTACGGACAGCGAACAAGGATTGCGTTCAAGGGGGCGATGGGAGGCGATGTGTTGAACTCAACTTGCCAATCGTTGATCCATCGCAAAGCGTTCCAAACTTGCAGGTGCGTCGCCCCCACTGACTGGCGAATAAGCCAATCGGATACTGGAAAAATGCTCTGCTGCGATCGTTCGCCTCGACGGTGATCGGGTATGCGACTTCCGGGGTGGCAGCCCGAATGAGGTGCACAGAATCGCAAACGAATAGACTATTGAGACGCCCCTTGTGGACCCCGATCAGGGTCTTCCGTCAATCAACCGCGTGATGCGCGACAGCTCTGCCAAACGTCACATGCGACGCATTGTTGATGTCTCTGTCCGCTTTGGTGGCCCCAGGAGCGTTGGCACCCTCCGGACGGTTCGCTCAAGTCCGGAACTCTGCATTGAGGCTCACCGATCGTTTCAGGTCCCATCGCCGAGGGTGCGGCGCGGCGAGTCCACACTTCTGCAACTATTTGCCTCCGGCAAGTTCTTTGAGCAACTGCTTCACGCTCGGGTCGTTCGGAAGTGCCTCGGAGAGTCGCTTCGCGTACTTCAATGCGTCGGCGAGATCGCCCGATCCGTTGCGTTCCTGCAGCATCGAAACCAGTGTGCCGAGAACATCCGGGTCAAACGGATGCGCCGTATCGAGTTCCTTGAGACGATCGATCGCGTCCGAAACCATCCCCGCCGAATGCAGTCCGATGGCATGGACGTACGCGTATCTCACGTTTGTCGGGGCCAACCTCGCCGCGGATTCCAGTTCCGTCAGCGCCTCAGCCCTCTTGCCCGTGCGAACCAACAGCAGGCCCAATGCATGATGAAGGTCCGCGCTTTGTGGGAGCACATTCAATCCCTCTCGCAGCGTCTTCTCGCCCTCGGAATCCCGTTTGAGACTCCGGTAGACATCGGAGATGTTGACATATGCCGCCGCGAATCGGGGGTCCAGAGCAATCGCCCTTCGGAACGCAACGATCGCTTCTTCGGGGCGACCGCGGCGGAGCGCCAGGTCACCCGCGTTGACGTTCTCTGCTGGCCAGTCCGCATTGAGCCGTAAAGCCGCTTCGTATTCGCGGAATGCCTGATCGCGTGCTTCGGACTGCGCGGAGTTCATCGACTCAGCCGGAACATCGGCGAGCAGCCTGGCCGCCTCGATCCGTACGCCCCGGACCGGATCGCTGAGCAACCCAGCTGCCATGCCGACGCGAATCGCGGGATCAAATCCTTCGAACAGCCGGAGACCCGCCAATCGAACGGTTGGGTCAGAATCGGCCAAAAGAGTCTGCGCCACGGGCGAGTACTCGGGTCGCATGCCGCCCGCCGCGATGGTCGCCGCTGTAGCTCTGACGATCCCGGGCATCGAGGAATCCTGGGCCATCGACATCAGCGAGGGGATCGCCTTCGCACCTTGGGTCATTCCCGCCGCCAGTGTGGGCCCCCACTGCGGCCGTTTCCGCCAAGTCGGAGCATACCACCCGTCCATCGCCGCGGCGGCCCACTCGGGCTTGCGATCGGTGTGGCACATGGTGCAGGCGTCCGGAGCGCCCGTCGCGGTTGCCAAGTCCGGGCGCGGCACGCGGATGCTGTGGTCCAGTCGATCATGCACCACCATGTACTTCTGAGTAGGCATGTGGCAAGCGGTGCACTTCGCGCCCTCGCCACCGGCGTTGTGGAAATGGTGTTTCGGAGTATCAAACTTCTCGGGAGTGTGACAGCGGGCGCACACCGCGTTTCCTTCGGCCCTGATCTTGAGGGAGTGTGGATCGTGGCAGTCCATGCACGTCACGCCTTTCTGGTACATCTTGCTCTGCAGGAAAGATCCCCAGACATATACCTCGTCTCGCTGCTGCCCGTCCGCGTGATACAGCGGATCAGTGAGCAGCGCGAGTCGGTGCGAGTCCTCAAGCGGCGACCCGGGTTTGACTCCCTCCGCCAGTGTCGAACGGCGTGCGTGGCATGGGGCGCAGTTGTTGAGCGCGGCGGCGGTTGCCGGCTTGTCACGGATCGGGAACTTAGCGTCGGGTGATTCGAATCTCCACGCGGTGGCCCATTGGCTGCCGAGAGCGACTTGGAGACCTCGATCCGTGCCGCGGGGATTAGGGGGGCGCGAATATCGAGCCCAATCGACGTGGCGTGAACCGGGACCGTGACAAGACTCGCAGGCGACGTTGATCTCATTGAATGTGGTCTTGTACGAGTTGTTCGCAGCGTCGTAGCCCTTGCGGAGGTTTGTCGAGTGGCACTCGGCGCACATCAGGTTCCAGTTCTGGTACAAGCCGGTCCAGTGCAGTTGATCGTCGTGCGTGATTTTCTCATTGGGATACAGGTGGAACCAACGCTGACCGCCGGCGTCCCTGGGGCGGCTGTCCCACGCGAGGTGCAGGGCCTGGTACCTTCCGCCGGGAAACCCCACGAGGTACTGCTGCAGAGGGAAAACGCCGAATGTGAACGCCACCTCGTAGTCGGCAAGCGTTCCGTCGGGCCCGTCCGTGCGGACCACGAACTTTCCGTTCTTCTTGAAGAAACGACTCTTGACTCCGAAGTAGTCGAACTCCGCGTCGTTGAAATCTCCCAGCACGGTCTTCTCATCGGCGGGCTGCATCGCCAGATCATGGTGCGATCCCGACCACGTCTTGAACTCGTCCTCGTGACATTTTTTGCAGGTACCCGCGCCCACGTACGTTGCCGGCCCCGCAGCGTTTCTGATCGTCGACGCCCGCGGCTTCCCGGTGATCGCCGAGATCAGCTCCCGCGGCAGCCCCGACAGCACGATTACCACAACGATGAACGCAACGAGTAGCCCCCCGGCGAGCAACAGCTTTGGTGGCATTCCCGCGATTAGACGTATCTTGTGGGTATTCGTCGCGTTCGGTGTGGATCGCTGTTTCATCGGCATCCGAGAGTAGACTCGGATGCCGTCGGCGAGGAGTTCGCGACGGCCCCTCGACGCAACAGGTGAGCGGTCATCCGCCCCGCGCATCATTCCCGCCACGCGATGCAACTCCTCGAACCACGGTGAGACTGGCCGGGCAAGCACCCCGGTGTGAGGATCGCGCCCCAACGTACGACACCCCAACGGACGTATGATCGGGCGAATCGTCGGCAACTCCATGAACGAATCGAGCCAACACGTCGAGCCGACCGCGCCCGCCAAATTTCAAGGCGGAGGAGTACGCATCAGAATCCCACGAGTTTCAGGGGTCGGCGTGCTGTGCGCCCTCGTGCTCACCTTCGTCTGTTCGCCGTTCCTCGACCAGTTGGAAGGCGGGTTAATCGTGGAATCGGTGCTGCTCACCGCGGTGCTGGTGTCAGCGGTGCTGGCCGTCGGAGGCGAACGCCGCGCCATCACTTGGGCCCTGGTATTCGCGATTCCGGCACTAATCGGAAAGTGGGCGCACAGTTTCCGGCCGGACCTGCTGCATCCTGGCTATTTCCAGATCGCCGGCGCCCTGTGCGTCGGCCTGGTCACACTGCGGTTTCTGCGGTACATCTTGACGGTGCGACGCGTAGATTCAAATGTCTTGTGCGTGGGAGTTTCCGCGTTTCTGATGCTCGCGCTGCTCTGGTCGCTGGCGTACTCGTTCGTGGATCGGATTTCGCCCGGTTCGTTCGCGTCATCTGTTGGCACCGAATCAGCACACAAAATGTCGGGCTTCACGTCCCTCTACTTCAGCGTGGTCACGCTTTGCACGGTAGGGTTTGGAGATATCGTGCCGATCTCAGGACCCGCCCGGATGCTCGCCATGATGGAGGGAATGACCGGCGTTCTTTTCATCGCCATCATGGTCTCGCGGCTGGTTTCGATGTACACAACCAACAAGGAAGATTCCGCAACCTAGAGCCGGCGGTGGAGGCCCGCGAGTTCGGCAGCCGCCGCTACGTACCGTCGGGGCGTCGTCAGAGCCAAGCCCCTGCGAGTTTGCTCCGGGGAGCTGGTGCACCCCAGTTTTCGGTAGCGAGCCCCCTGTCGCACAGGACCTCGGTGCTGTTCGAACCCCGCGGATTGGACGCCGCGAGAGATATCGCGTATACTTGACCCCTCGATAGACGCCCAAACGCCCATCGAGGCACAGACCGCCCTCCTAGCTCAGTTGGTAGAGCAGCTGACTCTTAATCAGCGGGTCGAAGGTTCGAGTCCTTCGGGGGGCATTTTGCTGAAGGCCTCGGGAAACCGAGGCTTTTTTCATTGATCCACCATGGCCAAGTTTGGACCAGCATGGCCCCGACTTCCGGATCCAAGTCGGCCTCATGCTAGGATTTCAATAAGCCGCCTCGACCGACAGCCCTCGCGATCGTGGACTTCATAATCGAATCGCGGTCGAGCCCATACCGGATTCATCGCCCGCGACTACACGTGTGGGCATCGCTTCGAGGTTGAGCGGCAAGCGAAACAGGATCAGTTTGCATGCCTCGAGCAGGCAGTAGCGGATGTACGGCTCCACGCAGTTGGGGCGGAACGCTTCGCAACGACCGAAATGCTTCTACCTAAGGACCGCCCCCCAGACGGCCTTGGAGAAGGGTCTGACGTTTAGGGTAGAGCGGGCCGCCCTTGAACCGGAGGGGCCATGCGGTTTACCTCTGCATTTCGATCGCAACTGCGGCCCGGACTCTCTGTACGCTTGGCCATGCGGAACCCTGAGCCCCAATGCCCTCGGTGCGGGTACGACCTTGGCGGAGAGATCACGCGCTGGGATGACTGGTGCCCGACTACCGGCACTTGCAGCGAATGCGGGCATGGCCTTGATTGGGCGGATGTGTTCGCGCCGGATCGGAAGATCTGTCCGGGCCTGGTCGAGCACGCGGTGGGCGTGCGGCAGTCGGTTGCGTGGGGGCTGTGGACCGGGTGTTGGATGATCGTGCCGTGGCTGTTCTGGAAACGGGTCAAGCTGCATCATGAAGTGCGGCCGCGGAAGATCGTGATCGCCTTGCTCGCGTGCCTCGCCGCCGTGTTCGCGGTCGATGTGTGCATTGAATGCGTCGTGCTTGCGTTGACCGGCGTGGCGGCCCCGACGGCGGTGGTGTCTTCGCGGTATACGGCGAGCGTTTCACCGGGCTCGCGGCCGGCGCTCATGATTCTCAACGTGGTGCTGTTCCCGCTCGGACGGTACGTGTGGGAGATGAACTGGACGACAACGAGTTCCGTCGTGTTCAATCTGGTCTTTGTCAGATCGTCGCAGTTTACCGCGCCGCCGGTCTGTTCGTTCCTGCTGATGACGGGCGCCTGGCCGTTGCTGCTGCTGGCGTTGCCGATTTCGAGGCGTATGGCCAAGGTGCGTTACGTTCACATCGCGCGTGCGGCGTTGTACAGCCTGATCGCCGCGGTGCTCGTGTGCACGGCGTTCATGATAGTGAAGGCGGTGGTTCTGGGATTTGAGGCGTACTCGGGGGTGCTGCAGGTCGCGGGCGTCCGCGGTTACACATTGCTGCGAGCTCCGGTGATCGGTTGGATTGCGGTCGGGCTGCTGATCTGGCACATGGCGTGGTGGCATTCGGCGATTACGGCCCATTGGAAGTTGCATCGCGGAAACTTTGTGTGGTTTCTTCTTCAGATCGCGGTGGTGCTCCTGGCGGGGGTCGTCATGTTACTGGCGTCCCCGTTATTTTGAGAGTCGCGCTTCAGGTTCAACCCATGTGCCCGGTGAAGCCGGTGGGCTCGCCGACCTTGTGGATCGCGAGCGTGTTGGTGCGTTTGGCCTGGCCGAGCGGGCGGCCGGCGATGAGGATGATCGGATCGCCGTTGGCCACCAAGCCCGTGTCGCGCAAGTTGGATTCGACGCAGGCAATCCATTCCGATATCGTGCCGGAGCGGGGCGGATTGCTGAGCACCGGGATGACGCCGCGGAGGAGCGACATCTGGCGGGCGGAGGGGGCGTCGGATGTGTAGGCGACGATCGGGATCGTGAAGCGGTTCTGGGAGAGGTAGCGGGCGGTGCCGCCGTGCTGGCTCCAGACGACGACGACCTTGACGGCGAGATCCTGGGCCATTTGCCACGCGCCGTGGGCCAGGGCGGCGGTGCCGCGGTGGTTGCTGGCCATTCGAGTGGGCGGCGAATGGCGGCATTCGCCCTGCGCCACGTGGAGTTCCGCGGCGGCGATGATCCGGGACATGGTGGAAACGACTTCTTCGGGGTGCTTGCCGGTGGCGGTCTCGGCGGAGAGCATGACGGCGTCGGCGCCGTCGATGATGGCGTTGGCGACGTCGGTGGCTTCGGCGCGGGTGGGGGTCGAGTTCTCGATCATGCTCTCGAGCATCTGCGTCGCGACGATGCAGGGTTTGCCGAAATCGCGGCAGGTCGAGACGATACGTTTCTGGGTGATGGGCACCTGGGCGATGTCCATTTCGACGCCGAGATCGCCGCGGGCGACCATGATTCCGTCGGAGGCTTCGATGACGGCGTCGAGATTGGCGACGGCCTGGGGCATCTCGATCTTGGCGATGATCGGGATCCAGGCTCCTTCGCCGGTGCCTTCGATCTCGTGCTTGGGGTGCGGCATGGCGGCCAGGCCGGTCCGCAGGTGGTGCACATCCGCGGGGTCGCGGACGAAGGAGAGGGCGAGGTAATCCAGTTCGTTCTTGACGGCCCAGGCGGCGCATTCCCAATCGCGGTCGGTGATGGCGGGAGTAGAAAGGCGGGAGTTGGGAAGATTGATGCCCTTGCTGCTGGAAATGAGCCCGCCGTATTCGACGCGGCAGATCAGTTCGCCCGCGGCGGCGTCGTGAGTTGATCGCGCCGTCGTTGATCAGAACGGCGTGGCCGGGCTCGACTTCATCCACCAGCGGCTGGTAGGTGAGAGGGAGAACGGCGCGGCCGTTGCGGATTGAGGCGACGTCGATGTCTTTCTTGAGCACGACGTAATCGCCCGCGGCGACGAGGATCGCGCCGCCTCCGGAGGGGTGTGGCTGGCCGACGCCGGCGGGGATCTTGCCGACGCGGATCTTGGGGCCCTGGAGATCTCCGAGGCAGGCGACAGTGATGCCCAGGTCGGCGCTGACCTGGCGGACGGTGTCGAGCCTCTTTGCGTGCGCGGCGAGATCGCCGTGGGAAAAGTTGAAGCGGAAGACGCCGACGCCGGCCAGAATGAGCCGTCGGACCATGTCCGGGCTGTCGGAGGCGGGGCCGATGGTGGCGACTATGTTGGTGAGAATGGAGGGGCGCTGGTATGGCATGGTGGGCCGATGAGTGCGGCGCGTGAGAGTATCGGCCCGCGCATTCAGGGAAATGAAGAAACCGGAACAGGTGGTTCCCCCACCGCTTTCAGCGGCGGGCGTTGGTCACGCGCCGAGGTTGGGGAGCGTGGGCGGGTTGGTGTAGACGTTGTCGGCGTTGCGATCGAACTTGCCGGTGGCGTCGTAGCCGTTCAGGCCGTCTTCGCCGGTGGAGTAGAAATAAGGGCGATTGCCGACGCAGGTGCCGCCGTCGCCGTCGGCTCCGTACTTGGGTGTGCCGGTGTACTTGGCGGTGCGGCGCACCGAAGCGAGGCCGAAGGTCTGGTTGCGGGCGAGTTGAGGGAGTTCGATCGAATCGATGGCGACCGCCGCGGAGGGGACGGGAGCGGTCGCGTCGTCAACGATGACACCGTCGAAGGCGGGGTGCACGTACCGGATGGGATTGCCCCAGGCATCGATGATGGTGGGTATGACGCGGCTGTTGTTCTGACCGGTGATCGGCGCGGAGGAGAGGAATCGAGCGGGGATGGTGTCGAGATGAGCCTTGGCCTGCGGCACATCGGCGGCCTGGAGCATGTAAAGGCCGATGCTGTTGACCATTTGCGCGCCGCCCGCGTTCACCATGTCGCGGACATCGCCGACGGGGAAGACCTTCTTGGTTCCGGCGGCATTGCCGGGATCGGTGTTCACTTCGATGAGCGGGGAGGGGTTGCCGTCCTTGTTGGACACGTAGGAATCAAGCGAGGTGTCGAGGACGCGGAGCATGTCCTGCGTTGCGGTGCGCTTGCCGCCGGTCACGACCTTGCCGCCCGCGACGAGCACGATGGCGATCAGGATGCCGATGATCCCGATGACCACGAGCAGTTCAACGATGGTGAAGGCGCGGCGTGTGTTCGGAGTGATGTGGGCGCAATTCATGAACGACTCCCGGGAGGCCGTGAGAACAAACCGACACCGAACAATAAGCCCGCATCGTGTCCGACGCACAGAAGTGTCGGAAAGAGGCCAGACTCACCCCGCCCATGCCGGACATTAGTATGGTACGGATGGATTACGGGAAGGATTCAACCGGGCGGGATGAGGAGGCAAGGGTGGGTGAATGGAGGAGGGCGGCGATGAACTTTTGGTGCATTGCGCGGGGCGCGAAGGCGGGTGTTATTGGGACGTTGCCGGTTGAATGGCTCTGGATCGTGGGGAAAGGAGCTGGCGCTCATTACGTTTGGCGGGGCGGATGAACTTTTGGTGCGGGTCAAGAGGCGGCGGTATGGGTCGCGAGCAACCCGGAGGACGATGAATCGCGCAGAAAGTCGATCTACCTCAGGGCATTCCATGGGATGTAAATGGGGGAAATGCAACGAGTTTAAGATAGAGATCTGACGTGGATCGCCGTGGGGAATGGTGCGCCGATTCTGGAGCCCAATGCCAAGGAAACAAGGCGAAGTGCGATGAACTTTTGGTCCTGTGCGCGCCTGGAATGACGCATACCCGAGTGGAGCAACCGTGTGCACCATCGGGTCGCCGATCTACTCCGGGCCCATGAAGTTTTGGTGGTTTGCGCGGCGTGAAGCTGAACTTTTGGAGGCCCTCAAAGCTTCGACTCAGAGGCGACCGATGGGCTTCCCGCCTGATGAGGTGGCTGAACTTTTGGTGTTCTGCAAGCGGAAAATTCGTTATAGGACTTTCGTACGCGGAGTTGGCGTTCTCACTCCGCGGTCACTGAGCATGCCGAGAGAGACGGGGGTCGCGGCCGCGTGGGATTCGTTCGCTACACCGGATGACGGGTTCGAATGTCAAAGATCGCACGACTTGATACGCGGAACCGTGAGTGAATTGCAGGGAAATGAGCGGAAATGCGCTGTTTAAGCGCACGGGCGCGGATGTTGACGATCAAGTTCGCCCTGACATGCACCCGGTTTCCCGGACCTTTGGATTGATCGCCGGGGGCTGTTCGCCTATCATCTTGGCCCTA
>JBGAMO010000074.1:0-22822 GCA_044222845.1 Phycisphaerales bacterium | reverse complement strand
CTGCAGGACATCAGACTCCCGGTGGTATGGACCGACACGATGCACTCGGGTGGGTCCGAACAGTGCGACCAATGGCCGGTTGAAGCCAACTCCGATGTGCAGAGCGGCTGAGTCATTGGCGACGATGAGGGCTGCGCGTTCAATCAGTGCCATCAACTCGTCCAGGGGCGTCCTTCCGATAAGGTCGTGTACATTTGGTTGACGCTCCGCGACTTCGATCAGGTCACTACATTGCCCGCGTTCGGAAGGGGCGCCGACGATGGCTACATGTATGCCGCGGGAGGCCAGGTGCATGGCGAGTGCGGCGAATCGGTCCGAGGGCCACTGCTTGCCGGGCCATCGGGACGTAGGTGCCAGCACCGCGAATCGTTCAGCGGTCCATCCCAAGGCGGCGACCTTCTCGGCCGCTTTGGGCGCAGAGTACAACTTCATTTCTCGGACCGGTACAACACCCGCGAGCGAAACGACCGCGAGCATTCGATCGACTGTGTGCGTCTCGATACTCGCAATGGCTTTGTGGTTGTACGCGAGGTGTGCCCACTCGCGTGCATCCGCCAGTCCGTACCGGTCCGTGGCCCCGGTGGCCCAGGTCATCAGACCGCTGCGGGCCAGGCCCTGCAGGTCGAAGACCGCGTCGTAACTGCCGCGACGGAGTGTTCGCAGGAACGCGAGAAACGGGCCGGGGTTCAGCCGTTTGAGGGCCTGCTTCACGACCTTCTTCGGGAACGGGATCGCGCGGGTCAAAGCCGGGTGGCGTTCAATGACCGGCTCGAATCCCTGCTCCACAACCCAGTCGATCTGGGCATTGGGGAACGCCTGTTTGAGGCTGACCAGCGCGGGCACGGTGCGTGCCACGTCGCCCAAGGCGCTGGGCCGGATGATCAGGATTCGGGATGGTGCGGTCGCCTTGGGCACGCGAAGGACAGACGTTATGCACGCCCCCGGCAGCCTCCAGCGGTCACGTGCTCAGGGCCGAGAGCACTTCTTCGATCGTCGTCTTTCCGGCACGCACCTTGGCGTATCCATCTTCGAGCAGCATCGCCAGATCACCGTCGGCTTTGGCACGCGAAGCGATCGCCGGGCTCGAAGCCCGTTCGGTGGTCATGTGGCGGAGGGTGTCGCTGATCTGCAGCAGTTCGTAGACGCCGACGCGCCCGCGGTAGCCGGTGCCGCGGCAGGCCCGGCAACCAGCGCCTTTGCGGAGTTGTTCGCCGGGCACGTGCTCGAACGAGTCGGGCAGGTCCGCCGGATCCGGGGAGTACGGGGCGCCGCAGGCTTCGCAGACGCGGCGCACCAGGCGTTGCGCGAGCACGCCTTCCAGCGAGGAGGAGACCAGGAAGGGCTCGATGCCCATGTCCAGCAGGCGTGTCAGCGCGCCCGATGAGTCGTTGGTGTGGAGCGTTGAGAAGACCAGGTGACCGGTGAGGGACGCTTGCACCGCGACCTCGGCGGTCTCCTTGTCGCGGATTTCGCCGATCATCACGGCGTCGGGGTCGTGTCGGAGGATTGAGCGAAGCCCGTTGGCGAAATCCAGCCCAACCTTGTGGTTCACCTGGATCTGGTTGACGCCTGGTACGTGGTACTCGACGGGATCCTCGATTGTGATCACCTTGATCGCGTCGCTCACGACTTTGTTGAGCGATGCGTACAGCGTGGTGCTCTTGCCCGAGCCCGTTGGGCCGGTCACGAGCAGGATGCCGTGCGGACGGGCGATCATCCGCATCCAGCGCTGGCGGATGCCGTCGGGCATTCCCAGATCGTCCAGCGACATCAGCACGGCCGTCTTGCTCAGCACGCGGAGCACCACGCCCTCTCCAAAGAGCATGGGGATCACGCTGACACGCAGGTCAAACTCCTGCAGCGGCCCGCCCGCGGGAGGTCGGTGCTTGAACATGATGCGGCCGTCCTGCGGGCGACGCTTCTCGGCAATGTTCAGGTTCGCCATGATCTTCAGGCGGCTGATGATCGCCGCGGCGAACCGGTTGATGGTGGCCGGCACGTTTGCTCTTTGCAGGACGCCGTCGATGCGGTACCGCACGATGAGTTCACGCTCGTACGGCTCGATATGGACGTCGGTGGCTCGTTCCGCCACGGCTTCGGCGAGCAGGTCGTTCACGAGCCGGATGACGGAAGCTTCTTGCGCTTGCTCGGCCTCGTCGGCGGGCTTGGCCTCGATGGTTGGGTTGTCGCGTCCGCCGCCGGTCTCGGCGGACATCGCGTCCAGCGTGTCGCCGCCGACGCCGTAGTTGGCGCGGATGAACGCGCCCAGTTCGTCCTCGTCGGCGAGGGCCAGTTCGATCGAGCACCCCGTCAGCAGTCGGAGTTCATCCAGCACCGCCAGTTCGTACGGATCGCTCGTCGCTACGGTCAGGGTGCCGTTCTCCCGCTTGATCGGCACGCAACGCTGGCGGAACACCAACTTGGCGGGCAGGGCGGAGAGCACCGACGGTTCGACGCTCAGCGTGGGCAGGTCGACCACCGGCATGTGGAACTGGTCGCCGATGGCGGTGAGAACCTGGGAACGCGATACCGCCCCCGACCTGACGAGGATGCGGTCGAGCCGCTCGCCGCTCGTTTGCTGCTCAACCACCGCGGCGTCAAGCTGCGCTTGGTCGATGAGGCCGGCTTTCAGAAGTAATGCGCCGATCGCCATGGATGAATGAAGGGTAGGTGAACGACACTGAGCACGCGGCGGTGCGGACCGCAGTTATGGGGGCGAGTTGTTGCAGGGCGGGGCGTGGCGAGTTCATGCGAGATGAAGCTACGCGTTGCTCGTCGCGGGTGGCCGGCTTGGATGCAGGAGGAACGGGACCCGGCCCCGTTGGATGGTCTGCTCCGGCGGATGCACCTTGTTTATCGGGAGTTGCTGCGGCGGCGCTTGGTACCTCGACGCGACCTGAGACCGATTGGGGCCACCACGATACTACTTTGCGAGTTCGGCGAGCCGCGACAACCGCTCCAGAGTGTCCGTCACGGCTTCCTGTCTGGCTTTGAGGTCGCCGCGTTCCGCGGCGCGGCAGAGTTTGGGGAGCGTCCATGCGGCGTACCCGGAGTCCTCATCAGGTGACGAGAACGTGTTCTTGTACCATGGTCGGTTCGGCAGGCCGCGTTCATCCATCCAGAGGCGATCCGCGGCCAGCAGCGATCGGGTAGCTGCGGCGCGGGATTCACGCGTCTGGGCGGAAGGGTCTTGATTCGAGCGTGACCACCACGCGGACCACGCGGCTCTCACGGCCTCTCCCCGTGAGGTCGCCGCGAAGGCGTCATCGGGCGACAACTGCGAGATTTTGGCCGCCGCGATGGACCCGTATGCCCCGGGGTCGAGCGGCGCGATGGGAGCGTTCGCGAGGCGTGAGGCGGTCGCCGCGGCCATTCGAGTGACCAACTGAGCGGATTGGTAGTCGCCGCCGACGGTCTTCCAGTACCAGATCAGCGTGTCATACGAAGAGTGATACGAGTTGCCTTTCGAGCCGCCGGATCCGAACCCCGCTGAAGGGACTCCCGCGAAGCACAGGAACGCCACGTGGTCCGATCCACCGCCGATGTCGCCCATCGCGGGAAAACGGGGCATCCGTGGATCGGGAGATTTTGACGACCACGAAGCGAGCACGCTTGAGCCTTCCAGTCCCGGTTGGGGGACCACGCCCGCGGCGTCGGCGATCACCGCGCGAAGGCTCGGCGTGGCCGATGCCCCGAAATCGGTGCCCATGCTGGCCATATCGAGATTGATGTACGCGACGGCATGCCCGGCCAACTTGTCGCGGTTGGCCTCGACCCATTCCGTGCTGCCGATGATCCCGAACTCCTCCGCCGCCCACGCGGCGAACACGAGGGTTCGCTTGGGTCGCAAGCCCTGTTTGGCGAGCGCCGCGAAGCAGCGGGCGGCTTCAATCACGGTGATGGTCCCGCAGAGCGGATCGGCGGCGCCGTGGTTCCAGGCGTCGTGGTGAGCGCCCAGTATGACCAGTTCATCCGGAAACTCCGATCCGGTCAGCGTCGCGATGACGTTCGCCGTGTGCTTGATCTCCCGTTTCTGCTCGACCTCGACACGGACCTGCAACGCATCGCCGCCGGTGAGGCGGTAGGCGAACGGCAAGCCACCCTGCCATCCGTCGGGCACGCCCGGACCGGTCATCCGGGAGAGGATCTCCTTCGCCGCTGCGTAACTGATCGGTTGCACGGGGATCTTGGGCAAGGCCACGGTCGATTCGTCCTGGCGGGCGGCCTTCTCGACCGCCTCGATGCCGGGCGTGAGCGGATCGCCCTGATACGGAAGCGTCAGGATGGAGCCTCTTTGAACGCAGCAATCGTTCGAGAAGGAGCCTTCCGGGTATGTAAGGCCTTTGGTGTATCCGCTGTCGGCCGGGTCGGTGAAGATCAGCAGAGCGGCGGCGCCGGCCTCCTGGGCGAACTTGACCTTGTAGCCGCGGTAGTTGCCGCCGTAGCGTGCGAGGATGACCTTGCCTTTGCAATCGACGCCCCGGGCGGCCAGCGCCGCAAAGTCGGCCTTGGTGCCATAGTTGGCATACACCACCGGTGCGGTGACCTGGCCGCTCGCGCTGTACGCGTTCCATGTCAGGTTGTTGACCGCGGAATACGGGTCTTCCTTGAGGGGCCGCTCGGTCAGATCGAGTTTGAGGTACTCGGGTGTCACGACGGCCACCGAGGCCGAGATCGGGGTGGCCAGAAGGGGCCAGATGTCGTGGATCTGCACCTCGAGGCCCGCTTCACGGAACATCGTGGCCACCCGTTCGACAGTTCTGGCGTCGGCCGGCGTGCCGGCGACGTGAGTTTCCTGAGCAAGCGAGGTGTGCGTGTCGCGAAGTCGGTCGGTGTTGGGAGATTCCAGCAGCGTTTTCTCCGCTGCGAGGTACGCCTCCCGTTCCGAAGGAGTGAACGAAGCGAGGGAGAACGGTACCTGCGCGGACGCCGTGGCGATCACCAAGAACCCCGCGTTCGCGGCGAGGAGAAAGACGGACGAACGTGAGAAGTTCTTGATCATGTGGAGACGGAAGGTAGGAGCGGGGGAGCCCGCAGCGCTTTGACGGCCTCCCTGACGAAGACCGCCGCGAGGGCGAGCAGGGCGATGGCGACCGCGGCGTTTGGGATGGTGGGGTTGAAGCCCGCCGCGTCCCGCCATTTGTGCTGTAACGCGTCACGCACGCCCAGCCACACCTGCATGGCCAGCGCGACAACGGTGATGGCGCCGACGAACAGCATGGGCAGGAGCGTGTACCAGATCGTCCGGCCGCTGCGCTTGAGCCAGACGGTAACGCCTAGGAGTGTGAGGGCGGCGAGCAACTGGTTCGACGTGCCGAAGAGCGTCCAGAAGATCAGGTAGGCTTTCGGGTCGGCCGTCACGAGCGCCACCATTGGAATACCGACCGTGATGCTCGCCGCGATCCAGCCGGAAACGGCGCTCTTGACGCCGGCGAGTTCCTGCAGGAGATAGCGTCCCAACCGCGTAGAAACATCGAGCGTGTCGAACACAAAGGTCGAGAAAGCCATCGCTCCGAAGGTGGCGCAGAAGACGAACGCGTTCTTGCCCAACAGGAGGGTCAGGAACTGCGCGAGCCCGTCGCCGTAGATTCGGGCTGGCGTCAACTCCTTGGCCTGCGCAGGGGTCAGGATCATGACGGTGGCCAGGGAGATGACGGCGACGAAGCCCTCCATGAGCATGGCACCGAACGCGACGGGCTTGCAGTGTGATTCGCGGCTCACCTGCTTGCTTGTGGTGCCGCCGCAGATGAGGCCGTGAAACCCGGAGCAGGCTCCGCAGGCGATGGTAACGAACAGGAAGGGGAATACGAGCGACGTGATCGGAGGCGCACCTGCGCCGCCCTGCAACGCGGGGATGAACGCGCCGGCCCAGTTGCGTGCGGCATCGGTCATGGCCGGCTGCTCGATTTTGAACCCGCCGAAGACCAGCCCGATGACGCCCGCCCAGCGGCGATGTACACAAATCCGCCAAGGAAGCCGCGGGATTGCTGCAGCAGCCACATGGGCAGCATCGATGCGATGAGGCAGTAGGCTAGGATCAAGCCGTACCACCAACGGACGTCAAGTACGAGCAGGGAGTCCAGCCGGGTGCCCAGCCAGACGCAGCCGAGCGTGAGAGGGACGAAGACCGCCGTGACCAACCACAGCGGCGGCCTCCAGAATCTCTGGATAATCCCCAGGACCAGAGCGAGCAGGAGGTAGAGCGTGCTGGCCGCGGCGACCGCGCCGCCCTTGTTGAACGGTGTCGAGAGGCCTTCAAACTCCTCGGCCTTGCCGACGAATGTGCCGGCGGTCATCTGCGTGAAGGCGATGATGACGTAGAGCAGCGCGAGCCAGATGAACCAGAGCAGGGCGACGCCCGCCCGCTTGCCCAGGTTCTGCTTGGCGATCTCCGCGATGGAGTGCGCACCGTGCCTGATGGACGCGATCAACGCCGAGAAGTCATGGACCGCGCCGATGAACACCACGCCCAGCCCGATCCAGAGGAGGCACGGCAACCACCCGAACGACATGCACGCGAGGATGGGGCCGGCGATCGGCCCGGCCGCGGCGATCGCGGAGAAGTGCTGCGCTGTCAATGCGAACGGCTTCTCGGGGACGAAGTCGATGCCGTCCTCCTTGACGACCGCGGGAGTGATCCGCGCGTCGTCGAGTCGGTAGTAGCGGGCGATCAACGTGCCGTAGCCGAGGTAGCCGACGGTGAGTACGGCCAGAACAATAACGGCGAGCAAAAGGAGAGACATGCTGCGGGGGAGAGGATACTGCGGTGGGCGGATGCACGTTGGGGCAAGGCGGCCTCGCCTCTCGATTGGACGGTGTTCGGTATTCTGGCTCGCGTGCGGCCAGCGGATGCGGTTTGGCTGAGCACGCGGAAGCCGCATCCGTATGGACTACGCCGCGTCCGTATCGGTTATTTGCACGAATGGAGTGAGATGCCCTTGCTTCAACGGCGAACTGGTGTACATTGGACGGAACGCAGCACACCGAGAAACCGAATGAAATCTGTCACTTGTATCAATAGCCTCGTCACGCGGGGTCGTTGTCTCGCCGCGGCACTTGCGGTGTGCGCCGGCGCGGCCGCTCATGCGCAGCTTCGACAGGACGAGGTGCTGGTTGTGTACGACAGCCGCATTGCCGACAGCCTCGCGGTCGCGGAGTACTACGCCGGCAGCGCGAAGGTGCCAGGCGGCGCGGGCGGCGTCGTGGGCGCACGGCGCGGCGTTCGGGTGTGCAACCTCGCGAACTCGGGCGCAGCGGTGACGACCGCGGGTAACATCACTTACACCGGCTTTGTCACCCAGATACGCAACCCGATCCGCACGTTCCTGACCGCCAACGGTCTCTCCAAGGCCGTGCGGGCGATGGTTCTGACCAAAGGCCTTCCGCACCGGGTGCAGGATTCCAACAACCCGACGGTGGGTGACTTCCCCAACAACGTGGTGAACGAGGTCACGGCGAACGATTACACCTGCGCCTCCGTGGAATCGGAGCTGTCCCTGCTCTGGATCGACCTGACGGCGGGCGAAGCGGGGGGAGCTTCAGACAGCAAGTCAGACGGCTGCGTGCTCAACCCGTACTGGAAGTCGACGACCTCGATCTCGGTGGCCACGAACATCAACAACGAGGCGGCGAAAACGCTGATCGCTAGCGGCCTGGGGCCTGTGTGGAGCGCATCGGGCGGCACCACCAGCCCGTCGCGTCTCAACCCGGGGGATATCTATCTCGTCTGCCGGTTGGACGGTCGGACGGTGGCGGACGTTGCCGGCATCATTGATCGGGCTCGCAGTGTGTACATCAACACCCAGACCGCGACGGTGCTGCTGGACGAATCTCAGTCGAACGGGATCGCCGACCCGACCGCGAACGACGAGTTGGACAACAGCAACTCAGCGTTCCCCGCGATGCGTGACGCGGATGATTACGAAGCGACCCGCGATCTGATGACGATCACCGACAAGCGGTGGGCGGCGGCCAACGTGCGGTACAACGCGCTCACGGGATTCAACCAGTTCTTCGTCGGACCGCGGATCGCTTGGCAGCCCACGCATGGGATATTGGTCACCAACCCGGTGGTGCTGCTGGCGTCGTATGGCTTGAACCACCTGGGGCAACCACTCACGACCACGGGCGTGAACGGTGGTACGGTGTACCCGCTGAGCTTCAACTACGCCCCGGGCGCTATTTTCAACAGCCTGGAGAGTTACAACTGCCGCGATTTCGGAGGGCTGGGGACGCTGAGCTTCGCGATGCAGGGGCAGGCCGCGGACTTCATCAGCGCGGGCGGCACATTCGCGACGGGCAATGTGTGGGAGCCATTGGCTGACACCATTCCGGACAACCGCCTGCTGGTGCAGAACTTTCTGCTGGGCACGCTGTCGTGGGCGGAGGCGGCTTATGCGGCGCTTCCGGCGCTGTCTTGGCAGCAGATCGTGGTGGGTGATCCGCTGGCTCGCGTTCAGCGCAGCAACGAGGACATCGAGCCGGACAACGCCGTTGATATCAGGGATCTGTACGCGTGGGAACGTGCGCCGGTTGACATTAATGTGAGCGGGGTGGCCGACTCAGCCGACCGACTCCTGCTTCTGCGTGATCTGAGGGCGTGGGAACGCAGTGACCTGATGACTCCCCGGTAAGGTTCGGAATCAGGACGCGAGCCTCTCCTCGTAGGAAACGCAGTCATGATGGGCTCGGTGCGAAGCACAACCAGGCTTCGGGCGCGGTGATCGCCTGATCGAGCGCGATGGCCTGGTCCGGCGCCATTCCGGGGCGGCGACGCAGCACGGCGGCGGCGACAGAGTCCATCGGGTCGGCCCGCACGATGGGCACATCACTGCCGAACCAGAGAGACTCACCTGGCCTGCATCCAGAGTCGATCAACTCTCTCAATGGCAGCACCCGATCCAGGCGGTGGGGGAGTTGATCCTTCAGCACGTCGATGTCGGGCAGCAGATGGCACGGCTGGATGCTGGCGATGACGCTGAACTGGGCGAAGCGGGGCACGTCCGCCGCGTCGATCAGCTCGCAGTGTTCGATCCTGAGCGCGGGCGCACCTTTGGATGCGGGTCGGCTCGCCGCTGCGTCGAGAACGGCCCTCACCGCGCCGTCGCCGATGGCGTGGACGGCCAGACCGACCCCGGCCGCTCGTGTCTGGTCGATCGCGTCGGTCAGTTGCTTCACGCAGATCAGCGGTGTGCCCCGCTCGTGACCCGGCATCGGATCGCGGTACGGGGACAGCATCCAGGCGGTGCGGCTGTTGAGGGTGCCGTCGGCGAAGAGCTTGGCGCCGGCAACGCTGACTGCATTGGGCCGCTCGAATCCATCGCGACGAGCCAGCGTCGCGTGGAGGTCAGCCAGTGCGGGGTACAGCCAGACTCGAAGCGGCAATCGACCGGAAGCATGAAGTCTGGCAAGGGAATCGC
The DNA here is from genome assembly GCA_044222845.1 of Phycisphaerales bacterium. Classification (GTDB taxonomy): domain Bacteria; phylum Planctomycetota; class Phycisphaerae; order Phycisphaerales; family UBA1924; genus UBA2402. Next base: position 13,403 of record JBGAMO010000074.1, on the reverse strand, counting down.
CCAGCCCCACGGGGCTGAGCAAGTCGTGCACCTCCACAAAGCCCATAGACGCGAGCGAGTCGCACGCGGCGGCGATGTGTTGAAGCCTCTGCTCCGGTGTCGGCTCGGGCACGGCGCGTCTCACGGCCTCGAACGCGGCTTCAAGCACGAGGCCGGTCGCTTCGCCGTCGGGAGTTCGTACCACGAGACTGTCCGCCGGGAAGGCGGAGGCGGTCGGATGCCCCGCGGCGGCGAGCGCGGCGGAGTTGCAGACGCCCGAATGATGGTCGAACCCGCCGATGAGGCAGGGACGATTCGGGCATGCGCGATCAAGATCGCCGCGAAGAGGCCACCGCGGGTCCTCCCATCCGCTGACGCGAACACCCGTGGCGAGCAGCCAACCCGGCTCGCGTGCGGATTCCATTTGGGATGCGAACTCCGCCACGCGGCTCACACACTCTTTCGCGCTGGCGCAATCGTGAAGAGAGAGTTGTGTCATCTCGCGCCCCAATGCCGGCACATGGGCGTGGGCTTCGCGCAGATTCATCCCGGGCGGGGGCGTGAACTCGGCTCCGTCGATTCGATGCGTGGGCATTGGTGGCAAGGCTACGACGCTCGCCCGGCGAGGGCGAGGAACGCCGCGTACGCCGCGTCGGGATCGGCGACGGGGGATGGGAAGTCCACCCGCATGACTCCGAATCGGGCGCGGATGTCGATTCCAAGATCATCAACGCCGACAACCATGGGATCATCGGTGCCTTTGCCCGCGCTGGCAACTCGAGCAAGAGATGCCAGCAGCGAGCGATCCGCGTTGAACCGCCGGCACAGAGCGGATTCGGCCTTGGCGAGCGGATTGGGGGCGACTGCGTCCTCGCCGGAGATCATGCTTCCCCCGATTTTCACCGATTCAACGCCCAAGATGAGCCATCGACGTGCGCGAGAGGGGCCGAAATAGGCGGCGTGACGCATCGGGGCGTTGTGAGTGGCGGGGTCGGCCTCGGTGACCGCGGCGAGCAAGGAGAGTCCGAGCGGATCCGAATCGTCCGGCACGTGAAGCACGACCGACTCCTCGAGCAACGCATCGGGATCGCAGGGCACGACCGGCAGGCCGGATACCGAATCGATTATGAACTGGACGGGATCGAAGCGATCCCCGATCGAGAGCAGCCCCGAGTAGTGCAGCCTCAGGCGACGGAACACGTCGTGGTGGTTCATGACAGAGAGAATAGCGGGGGACAAAAATGAATGAGGGACCGAGTGATCGGTCCCTCATCCGTGTAGATTGCACTGTCGCGGTTGGGCAGGCGTGCCGGTAAAGGCGTCGCGCTGTGCCGCGGGAGTCATTCAAGGGCCGGAAGCGCTTGGCCCGCCCTTGTCAGACAACTCCAAGGCCACACTCCGATCTGCGACGTCTTGCGTGAGCAAGGCCGGCGTCGAACGGGGCGGCCTCACGATTACTTGGCGGCCTTCTTTTTGCCGGCCTTCTTCGACGCCTTCTTCTTGCCCTTCTTCTTCGCCATCTGCGTTCTCCTGAAAATGGAGATCAGTATCAGCACCACCCGGCGCCCAAACTGGTCTCGTGTACAGAACAGGTTATCGGGAAATTCACTCTTGTCGCTTGAATCTTGAAAAATAATTTCAAGCCATCGCGTGTTTCATGCCGGGGTGCGAGAATGAAGCCGGTTGTTCTCGCTCTCGCGCACGGAGAAGCGAGCATCACCGCGTGAGTTCTTGACGCGTGCAAAAAACACCTGTGTTTATAGGCTTTTTATCGCGATGGTTCCGCGATCGTGTTAATGCTTATGAGCGAGTGTGGATGTCATTGGGCGTACGTATCGCGCGATCGCGACGGGTGGTCGCGACGCGAAAAAAAATTTGAAAATTTTCGCGCGAGAGATGCTGAACTGCGCGCGAGTGAGCAGCGCGTGACGCGCTTGCGCGGGATGATTCGCCGCGCGATGAGCGATTCTTGCGAGACTCGGCGCGGACATCACGACCCGGTTCGACGATCTCGATTGATGTCCGACGGCGCGAATCGGACGCGAGTGGTGGAAAACCTGTCGCGATCATCGGCATGGTGCGTTATGGACGGCGTGCCCGACGCGCGGCCTTGATCAGTTCTTGGCGGATCCTGCCGGTCGGTTGAGCCGGTGGGAACATGTCCGGGAGATGTCTCTATCCAGTCAAACAAGAACGCCGCCCCTTTCGGGACGGCGTTCATCGGCCGAGTTCACGTTTGGGTGCAATACCGATGACCGCTTTGGGCGATCGCTGACAATGCACGTTGCTCGTGAGAGGACGCCGCGGGTGCAACTCAGGGCGGTGAAGCCCGGGACCGAGCGGCGCGTTCCGGATGGTCAGGCCCGATCGGCGAGGCCGATGCCCCGCCGGAAGAGTGCCTTACACCATCTCCTTGAGAGCCTTGAGGGGGCGGACCTTGACGACGGTGCGGGCGGGCTTCGCCTTGACGGTCATCATTTCGCCCGGCTTGAACGGATTGGGCTTCTGGGTGGCCTTGGTGGCGGGCTTGTGGATGGCGCTGATCTTCATCATGCCGGGGACCACGAAGACCTTGGGCTTGTCGGGGCTGGGCTTGGCGAGGTCGACCGAGATGACCTTGCCGAGTGCCTCGAACATGCCGGCGACGTGCTTCTTGCTGATGCCGGGGACGTGCTCGGCGAGGATGCCGAAGAGCTCGCTCTTCTTGCGGGGCTTCGCGGCGGCCACGAGTTTCGGGGGCTTGGGGGTGGGGGCGGCTTTGGCGGCCTTACCGTTCTTCTTAGCCATATCAATCTCCATCTGAAAAGGCTCTTCCCGGAAAACGAGCGTTTTCTACTTGGGAAAGCATGGTTATACCAGCCTCAAGGGCAACTCGCAAGTAGAATTGGAAAAAAATCTCGCAATTCAGGCTATTTTTTTCGCATTTTCTCCCGCCGGGCGACTTTGGCGCGTTTTCAGGGGCTTTTTGAGCGTTCCGGCGCCGGCGGCGAAGCATCCGCGAGCATCACGCGCACCGCCGCGTGATCCGAAACGCCCTGCTCTCTGGCGTCGTGGATGTGCCGCGCATCGCGGAGGGACGTCGCGAGCGGCGGGCTGATGTACGCCGCGTCGATGCGGCGCCCTTCACCCCACGGTGCGACCCAGGTTGCGTCCCGATCTTCCGGATGAAGCGAGCGCCACGCATCAACATAGCCCAGGCTCATGAGCGTTCCGAGCATCGCCTCGCACGCGAAGGCACCGGAGAGGGCGTCCTGGCCCCGTCGGCCGGTATTGACGTCCCCGATGATGATGTGGCGGGAGCCTTTTCGTTCCCTGCCGAAGGACACGAGACGCTGCCAGCACGCGGCCTTGAGCCCCGGTTGGGTGTCGTCGGGGACATGCACCGCCGTAATCAGGAGATCGGAAGCGGGGATCGCGGCGTCAACCCACCTCCCCGCGTCCATCGTGACTTCGGCCAGCGGCTGCCGCGAAGCCAGGAGGACACCGTTGAGACGGCCGGTGCCGTGGGTGGCGGCCTGATGTTCCAAGCCGTGGTCTGCGAGCACGGCACGCAGTTGGCCGCCGCGTGCTGCGCGGAACTCCGTGAGCACGCAGATGTCCGGCCGCTGCTCCGCGAGGGCGAGAGCGATCTCGGGAAGCCGCGAGGGTCCGCCGCCGTGCAATATGTTCCAGGCGAAGACGACCAAGGCCAGAGCGTATCGCGCCCAAGCCGGCGATCCTGGCGGGTACCATGCCACCGATGCAGTTGACCGATCCACGACCTGCGTTCGCTCGCTGGCTCACGCCCGCGATGGGATGGATCGGGATGTCAGACGCCCTGGCGCAAGATGCCTTCGATCGGCGCGAGCACATCGACAGATTCGGCGACCGGATCCACCTGGCGTTCGCGGCGATGTTCTGCTTTTTCGTGGCCTGGCCCATGACCTTCGTGGAACTCTCGCTCATCCCGCTGGTGGGGTGTTTCCTGGTCAGGGTTTGGTTTCTCCGGCGGTGTGTCGCGTTGCTCCTGCTTCAGTCTACATTCGTCTGCGGTCTCTTCCTGGTTCCCTGGGCGCTCGTATCCCTGCGTTGGACAGCGGACCCCAAAGCGGGTTGGGAACAGGCCCAGGGGTATCACTTCTTCGCGGCGGTCTTCTGCATTTTTCCCCTCGACCGCCGGCGCGGAGTGCTTGTCGCCGCGCTCGCGGCGGGCTTTCTTTGCGCCAATGGGGCGCAACTGCTCAACGCCCTGGGCGTTGCGCTGCACATGCCCAGGATCACGCTTCGGGGATTGGGGCCGGGCGGACGCAACGGCGGGTGGTGGCCGGAAGTCATCGGCGGCGAGTTGTTGGTTGGAGCGTTGGGATTGCACCTCCCCGCGGCGATCCTCTCGGGGTTGGCATGGACACGAACCCGGGCATTAGCGTTGCTCGCCAGCGGCGTCACCCTCTTAGGGATCTTCGCAACCGGAACGCGAGCGGCGTGGATCGGGGCGGTGGTGTTGCTCGCCGCCGCGGCGTTGGTGGCGGTGGTGAGGCTGCCGACGGCCAAGGTGCGGGCGCTTGTCGCGGCGGGTCTGCTGGCGATTCTGATTGTCATTGGCGGCGTGTCGTGGATCGGGTTTGGGGATGCAATCGGCCGGCGCGTGACCGACGCACGCAACGAATGGACGCGCATGGTCGAGCGTGGCGAATACCAGACCAACAATGGCCTCCGCGTAAAGATGGCCGCGTGGGCGTGGGAGGCGTTCCTCGAGCATCCGTTCGCGGGCCTTGGATCCGGCGGGTATCGACCGTTCGTGCTCGCCAAGAAGCCGATGGCGGCCGGCAACGAACTGGCCGCCGTGGAGTTGTTCGAACGCGAACGGCACGGGCACTGCCACAACACCGCGCTGCAAGCGCTCGCGACACTGGGACTGGTGGGCTTTGTCCCGCTGGCGGCGATGATCCTGGGTACGGTCGTGGCGGGTTTCGCACGCCTGAGTCGAACCGATATGGGGACATACCGGGCCGCGCCGGTGTGGGGGTTGCTGGGCCTGCTCACGATCGCGCCCTTCGATGTGCTGTACGTCAGCGCCCAGATGTCGGCGCTGCTCTTCGTGCTGATCGCCATGTGCCCCGCGTGGTGGCCGGTTACGTCCCCGGGGTCTGCTGCTCAACGGTCCACTTGAGCGTGCCGTCGCGGCAGTCGATGTGAACAGCGAAGAACCCCGGGCGGCCGTTGACCGTTTGGGGTGCCGCGGCGTTCAACAGCGGCCAGATGATGGCGCGGTCGGTCTCCGGGAGCGGGAGCTTCGCGAGTTCGTGGGGCGTGAACCAATCCAACCGGCCTTCTCGCATGTCGTGAGGCTCGACGTGGACGGCCCCCAGCACCCGGTACACGAACATCAGCCAGTGTCCCTTGCCCTCGAACTCTCGCTCGCTGACGAGGCCGATGAGATGGATGCGTTCCATCGGGATGCTGAGCCCGGCTTCTTCGGCGATCTCACGCTGTGCGCACTGCGCGGGCGACTCGCCGTGCACGATATCCAGCTTGCCGCCGATGGGGGAGCAAAGTCCCAGATTCGGGGCCTTGAGCCGGCGCAGCAGAAGGATCCGCCCGCGATCGTCGCGAAGATCGCACAGGCAGGCGATCCGGTAGGGCATGTCGGGTGTGCTGCCGGGGAGTGAGTGGGAGGACATTGGTTCGAGGGTAGTCGCCCGAGGCGGCGAATCAGGGCGACAGGATCCGAGCCAGGTCCCGGAGCCGCGAGGGATCCAGCATCGCGACAGCCGCCATGACCAGGAGCGTGCAGAGTCCAAAGAGCATGAAACCAACGGCCCGAGAATGGGCGATCTTGAGATACCCCTCGCAAGCCCTCGCCCACCACAGTCCGGTCGCGAAGAAGATGACCAGCATGCAGGCGGAGTCGGTGTGTCTTGAAGCCAACCTGAGCACGCTCGTGAGCGTTTGTTCGGTGTTGGAGGAGCCGGCAAATGAAAAGCCGCACAGACCCAGCACCATCGTGAACGACTGGAGCATCGCCAGGATGACTCGGGGCAGCATGATCCCGAACGGAAGCCACAGCAGTCCGTACGCAAAGATCCGCGCGAGGTGACGAGGACGAACTCTGGCGCGACGCATTGTGGTGGGCAGGAGCGAGAATGAGAAGGGAAGCAGGATGGTGGCGGCCACCATCATCCGTTGCAGGGCCGAAAATCCTGCCCATCGAATGCTGACGGACTGGATCGTGGACTTCCAGGTCGATGTCACCGCCGGACCATACATGCTAACCACACGCACCGAGATCGGCGGCGCATCGGCGCTGAGCATTTGCGATACGACCGCCGGCTGCGCGGGGGCCAGCCAGATTGTGAACAGCGGAGCCAGAATCCAAAGCGTTGCGGCGATCGTCGCGAGGACCAGGTAGCAACTCAGCATCGCGACGACTCCCGCGATCGTTGCGCGGACTACGTGTACCGGGTACCCCATGTGAACCCAACTCCAGAACTCGCGGGGTCGCAGCGACTTGCGCAACGTGCGAAGCAGCGTCGCGAAACGCGGGTCTGCTTCAAAGAAACCCGGCGGCGGCGCGAATCGCGGGCTCAGGAGGGTGAACCAGTCGAAGTCATAACCGCATTCACTGCACACGCCCCGCACGGGACACTGAAACGCCCATCGAGCGGTTTCGCCTCTGAGGTCGTACCCGCACCGAGGGCAATGTGCCTGCTCCTTCATGACCAAAGAATACCGCGGCTCGGAGGCGGCCGCGACAAAAACCGGCATCAGGCCGCCACGCGTCAGTTGCAGCCGCCGGCCGACCAGCGAACGAAGAAGTACTCAACGTCGCCGCCGTCGATTCCGCCGTCCTGATTCACGTCCGACGAGGAATCCCCGCCCTCCCACGCCTGGAAGAAAGCGGCGACGTCGGAGCCGTCGACGCCGCCGTCCTGGTTGAAATCCGCTGGGCAGGGGCGCGCGACGTTGAGGTTGGCGACCCATCCGAGCGTGTAGCCATCGAGCGAAGTGCCGATGCCGCAGATCACGGTGCCGTCATCGGAGATGCCCCGAGCTTCGCGGAGGATGAAGACATCCAATCCGGCGACGCCGCGCTCGGTGAGAACTTCGCGCAGGGCCCGCATGCCGCCGGCCTGCGTCCAGATGAACGCCTCGCGAGCCGCGGCACTGTCGGAGTAGCCTACGACGGTGCCGCCGTCGGCTGAGCAGGCGGTAGCGACGGAGAAACTGCGCCCGCCGGGCAGATCTCCCAGGTCCTGAGGCACGTTGTTGACCCATCGGCACGCGTGCGACAGCGTGAGACTGGGTGTGATCTCGATGTTTCCCCATCCGACGACCACAGTGCCGTCATCGCTCACGTCATTGGCCTCGCCGGTGTTGGCGCCGGTGGCCAGATCTGGCAGAATGGTAAAGGTACCGCCCCGAAGGACGCAGGCGAAGTGGCCGCCGTTGCTCGTGTCGCAAGCCCCGGCGATCTTGGCGCCGTCTGCGCTCACGCCGTACGCCGCGGAGAAAATCGTGCCGTTGGCCTGAACGCCCAGCGAGGTGAGAGTGCCATTCACCCACTTGCACGCGCGCGAATCAAAGAGGGCAAACTCATGGGTTCCCACCATCACCGAACCGTTGGCGTTCACGGCGTTGACAGCCGCGCCAAAGAAGCCGCCCGGAACAGTTCCGCCCAATGCGGTAGGAGTGTTGCTGTTCACCCATCTGCAGGCTTCGTTGCCGTTTGCGCTGTTACCTTGCCCGCCGATGATCGTGCCGTCGCGATTGACACCGAGGGCCACGCCCGCCACCGTTCCGCCTGACAGATCGCCGATGTCGATCAGCGAACCGCCCACGTACTTGATCGCGTGCCCCTGGTTCGTGCCGACAAGACTGTACCCGACCACCGTGTTGCCGTCACCGGAGACTGCGAAGGCCTCGCTGTAGATGTTGCCGCCGGGAAGATCGCCCAAGATCGCGAACGAGGCTGTTTGTGCGGAGGCGATCGCGGTCAGGGTCAAGGCTGAGGAAACTGCTGAGACGGCACGCAACGACATTGAGAAAACTCCTTGGAACTGGCTAGCTGGTCGAAGCGACCCACTTCAAGCAATCTTATATAATTAGCTTATGCCCCGAGTTGGGGAGGGCAAGCGTCTCAGGTGTTTCGCGTTGAATGAAAACGATTTCGTTTCTCGGTGGCACGGTGAAAACCCCGGCGCGAGAAACAGAGGTGTCGTGCGGGGCACTACACATGGATGGAAGGATTCAGGAGTGCTTGACCGCTTCAAGATCGCTGTGGGGGAGTCACGCGAGCAGTGAATGGCCCGTCATTTCCTCGGGCTTGGGAACGCCGATCATGTCGAACGCCGTGGGCATGACGTCCGCGAGTCGGCCCCGGGATTCTCGTGCCGCGGCGTTGAACCAGTTCGCGCCGTTGTTGTCGCCCCGCAGGCGGCGTGATTTGAACGGACCGCCCACGACAATGAGCGGGACGTCGTAGGTGGTGTGGGCTGTGTGCGGGGCGTTGGTCACCGGATCGAACATCTGCTCACAGTTGCCGTGGTCGGCGGTGACGATGAGGGTGCCGCCTCGGGCCAGGGTCTTCTCGACGATCGCCCCGACGCACGCGTCCACCATTGCGCACGCTGTGACGGCGGCTTCGAGCACACCGGTGTGTCCCACCATGTCGCCGTTGGCGAAGTTGACGATGATCACGTCCTCGCAGTCGGGCGCGGCGAGCCGGGCGAGCACATCGTCCCGCACCTGAGCCGCCGACATCTCGGGCTTGAGGTCGTACGTCGACACCTTGGGGCTCTGCGGATTGTCGCGGTGTTCCTTTTCAAATGGCTGATCACGGTAGTCGTTGAAGAAGAAGGTGACGTGGGGGTATTTCTCCGTCTCTGCACAACGGAACTGCGAGAGGCCGAGACGCGAGATGTACTCGCCCGCGATGTCGGTCATCTTGGGGGGCTTGGGGTACGCGACTTTCACGTATGGCGCGAGTTCTTCCCAGTAGGCCGTCATCGTGACGTACTCGAGGTTCAGTCTCTTGCCGCGCTCGAAGCCCACCTTGCGGCTGTCGGGGCTGGGTTTGACCTTGGACCACGCGTCATCAGAGAAGACGAACGCCGCGGAAATCTCGCGGGGCCGATCGCCCCGGTAGTTGTAGAAGATCACCGTGTCACCATCGCTGATGCGAGACTCGGCGATGGCTGCCGGGGAGGCGCCGATGGCGGTGGGGGTCACGAACTCATCGCCCTTGAGGTTGTCGGCGGTGGGGTGGTCGTAATAGTGCTGAATGGCCTCGCCCGCCGTTGCAGCGGTGTGCTCCGCGGGCCCGGTCAGGCATTGGTACGCACGCTGCACTCGCTCCCAGCGGTAGTCACGGTCCATGGCGTAGTACCGGCCAATGACGCTGGCGATCCGTCCGACTCCGATCTCGCGGGACTTGGCTTCGACCTGCCTGGCGAACTCAAGGCCGCAGAACGGACCGGTGTCGCGCCCGTCCATGAACAGGTGAACGAAGACCTTGGACTGGCCCAACTTCTTGCACGCTTCGAGGCACGCGTACAGGTGGGTCATCAAGCCGTGCACGCCCGCGTCGGAGTTGATCCCCATGAGGTGCACGGCCTTGCCCGCGGCCGTCGCCTTCCCTATCGCTGCGGCGATGACCGCGTTCTTATCAAGACCCGATCTGCAGGCCTTGGTGATCGCAACGCTTTCCTGGTCCACGATGCGGCCGGCGCCGATGTTCTGGTGGCCGACCTCGCTGTTGCCCATGGTTCCTTCGGGCAGGCCCACATCCTCGCCGCTCGTCTTGATGAGTGTCCAGGGGTACTCGCGCATCAGGCGATCGGCGATCGGCGTAAGGCCGCGGGCGTGCGCGATGCGGACGGCGTCGAAAGCGGCGTGTTCGGGGTTGGGATTGAGCCCCCAACCGTCGCGGATGATGAGCACGAAAGGCGTGTTCTTGGGCATTGGACCAAGAGTGTAGTGGTGTGCCGGGTCGTGCGCGCGCCTAGACCAGGGCTTCGTCAGGATCGAACGAACCCCATTCGCGGTGTTAGGTCGCCGCGGCGGGCAGAAGGGCGTCGTATTCCGCGGCGCTGACTGTGAAGGCACCGAACTGATTGAGGTGCGGGTTTTCCAACTGGGCATCGAGGATGGCGAACCCCTGTCGCCTCAGGTGCGCGACCAGATGGACGAGACAGACCTTGCTCGCGTCGGTGCCGCCCAGTTCAGGACGAGAGAACATTGATTCTCCGCAGAACGCGGCGCCGATGGCCAGGCCGTACAGCCCGCCGACGAGGTGGAGTTTGCCGTTCGCGTCTGACAAATAGGCTTCTACACAATGGGCGTGGCCCGCCTGGTGCAGAAGTTCGAATGCCCTGGCGATCGATGGACTGAGCCAGGTCTCCGGTCTGCCCGGGCCGGGTTCGGCGCACGCGCGGATGACCTGTGAGAACGCGTGATCGCCGCGGACCACAAACCGTCGCGACCGGACCTTGGCACGCAGAGTACCGGAGATGTGGAATCGATGATCGAGTGGAATGAGCAGCCGTGTACGAGGCTTGTACCAGTCCACACGGTGTCCGTCGGACATCGGGAACCAGCCTTCCCGGTACATCGCGAGGATCGTGTTGACGGTGTCGACCGGCTCGGGCATGATCGGATGATTCTTGGACCAGGTGTGAAACCGGAACCATACGATTCCCAAGGAGGTTGGGAGTCCGGGGACAGTCCCTCCCCGATCGGAGACCGTCCATGAACGATGCCGAACTCATGCGTTTGTTGCTCAGGGAAGACGTGCTGATCCCGGCGCTGATGGCCGGCAGCGTCGTGCTGATCGTGGCCGTCCGGACGGTCGGCGGTGTCATCAAGTCCGTCTCCCGCGAGCGTTCCCGCCGAGAAATCGCGGCGTTCATCGCCGAGGGCACGATGACTCCCGAACAGGGCGAACGACTGATGAAGGCCGGAGATCGAACCTGCTGAACAGATGTCGCCGCGAATCGTGGCAGGAGTGACTCGATGAACAGTCTCGCCCATCTTCACACGCTGGCGATCATTGACGGGGACATCATCCCGATTATCGCCATCTCGATCGGCGGGGCGGTCGCCATCGTCGGCATCATCTTTGGGTGCATCAAGAGTGTTCTGCGCACTCGCAGCATCGAGCAGACCAAGCGGGAAGTCGCCGCGTACGTCGCGGAGGGATCGATCAGCCCGGATGATGCGTTCAAAATCCTCAATACCGGAAAATCCCCGGATGGTTCCTGCGGGGCATGACCCCCGCCCTCGGGACTCCTAAAGTTGCCCCTTTCCCGCGGCGTAACGGGCCGCGTGTGTTTGGTAAGTGAAAGGGTCTGCATGCAGCAGGTGTTCCCGGCAGTTCTCGCCTTCACGTGGCCGACTTGGATGATCGGCATTGTCACGGTCATGTTTATGGCCGTCTGCGTGATCATGGTGTTGACAGTTTTGATCCAAAAGCCTCAGGGCGGCGGCCTTGCCAGCGCGTTCGGCGGAGGCGCCAGCGCCGGTCAGACCGCCTTCGGCACCAAGACCGGAGACGCCCTGACGGTGTTCACTATCGCGGTTTTTGTGCTGTACCTGGTGTGCGCGGTGATTCTGAACTACGCGGCTCGCCCCCCGGCCCCCGAGACTGGTACCAGCGTCAAGGCTCCAGCCGGCGCACCCGCGAGTGACGGCAAGACCGAGACCACTCCGGCGACGGTTCCGGCGGATCAGAATCAGCCGGTTTCTACGCCCGCGGGCGACAAGCCCGCGGATGTTCCCGCGAAGCCCGCCGACAAGGCCTCCGAAACCCCGCCGGTCCCGGCTGGAACGGGCAGCGGCCCGGCCGTGAACCCCGCCGCGCCGGCTCCGGCGCAGCCCCAAACTCCTCCCCCGGCCCCAGCGCCGACGAATCCCGAGCCGAAGCGCTCCGAGCGTCGATAACCTACGCGGATTCCACAGCCCACCTACCGGAGGCACGTTTTGATCCGCAGCATGACCGGTTATGGCGACGCTTCGGCCCACATCGACGGGTGTCACTACTTCGTCGAGGTCCGATCCCTTAACAACAAGTACTTCAAGGCCAACATCCGCCTCGCCGAGGAGTTTCAGGGCCTTGAGGCGGAGATGGAATCCCGTCTCCGCGAGCGGATGAGCCGCGGCACGCTGACCGTGACGGCTCGGTGCTCCGAAGACACTGCGTCCGCGGCCCACGAAGTGAACCTGGGGGCGCTCACGAGTTACATTTCGCAGTTGCAGGCCGTGCCACAGATCGCGGCGGGGCAACTGAAGCTAGATGTATCGGCGCTGCTGTCGCTGCCCGGGGTGCTCCAGCCCCCCGCCAACGAAGAGGACCGCGTGAAGCGGGCCCGGGGCGGCTTCATTCCGCTGCTCGACAAGGCGTGCGATGCGCTGATGGCGATGCGTGAACGCGAGGGTAGAACTCTCGTGGCCGACCTGGAGAGCCACAGAAAACTGATCTCCGATCGACTGACCGAAGTGACGGAACGTGCGCCCGCGGTGGTCGCCGAGTACCAGTCACGCCTTAAGTCCCGCATCGAGGCGCTGCTCAAGGAGTCGCAGATCGCCGTCGAGCCCGGCGACCTCGTTCGCGAAATCGCGATCTACGCTGAACGTACCGACATTGCCGAAGAGATCAAACGCCTCTCGGCGCACCTCGATCAGTTCAGGGACATGCTCGGCGGAAAGAGCGGCGACAAGCCCATCGGCCGCACGCTCGATTTCTTGGCGCAGGAGATGCTGCGCGAGGCCAACACCATCGCGAGCAAGAGCCCCGACGCCGCGATCTCGCGAGCAGCGGTGGAGATCAAGGGCGCGATCGATCGCATCAAGGAACAGTCGGCGAACATCGAGTGAACATCGTCACTTTTTGTGGGGTGTCCACGGGGTGCCGTCGGGAAGCTTCATGGCGTCGATGATCTGCCGATACCGCAGACCGTCGATGTGTTTCACGGTGAAGTTCGCGTACAAGATGTTCCCGCCGGGCTTGCGCCACAGGTCGGGGGCTTCGTACACGAGCGGCTGCTCCGACGGGTTCTTGACGGCCGCGAGGTTGCCGATGGGCACGTAGAAGTAGGACACGGCCGGCGGCGTGTCGCTCGGCGCGTCCCACACCTGCCGAGAAGTGAGCGCCCCGGCAAGTCGAGCCTTGAGGTCGGCCGCCGCTTCGGGCAACTCGTTTCCGTTCGCGGATGCATACGCACTGAGGGCCGCGCCGATCTCGCGCAGGTTCGCCTGACTCTTGACCATTCTCGCGGAGTTGCGTGCCGAACCGAGCGCGGGCAGGAGCAACCCGCCGCACAAGCCCAGAAGCAACGTGGCCATGACGAAAACCGCGATAATGATGATCACCGCGCGAGGACCGGTGCGTGAAGTTCCTGGGCCTGAAGAAAGCGGCGGTGGCGCTGGCGGGCTCATGGGAGCGATTCTAC
>JBGAMO010000073.1:0-22723 GCA_044222845.1 Phycisphaerales bacterium | reverse complement strand
GCTCCGGCGAGTGATCACAAACCACCCATCGTCCGACGTTCTCGCCGCGGCGTAGAAGCAGGGCTGTCCCAGCACCGGATCCAGCGCCTCGAATACCTCCTGACTTCCGTCCGCCTTTGCCGCGAGCCAGCGCTCCCTCAACGGGGCATACCGCGACTCCGCGAGGCTCCGCATCCCGCTCGATTCGCCGCCGGACGCCTCGGCGGCTTCGGGCGCGGTCGCGGCGATAATGCGCCCCCCCGCGCTCACAACGAACACTTCCACGCCGAACCGAGCCTTGATATTCCCCGCGATTTCCCCCAGAGTCTTCAGGGACCGGTCCACCCCCGCCACGCCCGCAAACTTGCCCTTGACCACAATGGGGCTCACGTGCGTGACCTTCCAAACACCCTTGACCTCAAACGGCTCGGTGATCATCGCGTCACTCTTGCCGCTCGCCGCGAACCTCGACTTGGGCGCGGTGTAGAAATCCAGGCTCTCCATCCCGATGCGTGCCCGCAGTTGAACCGAGTTCTGGGCATGCCCCGATTCGGTATCCACGATCCAAGACGGCACAAATCGTCCCGTCGCGTCCATCGCTTCCGGAGAAACAACATTGCCCTTGAGGGCCGCCGCGTCCTGACCGTCCGCATCCGGCTCGTACGCGATGAACGCCCCGGCAACGAGCGATTGGAACTCCTCGAGCAAAGCCTTGAGGTAGTCACTGCTGGCCTTGCGCTGACCGAACATCCCCTGCGACTGCGAGAGCGCCATCGCGTCAGCGATGTCGTTCCATCGGTCGATCCGCACCCGCAGTTCCGCCGCCGCACCCACCGCGCCGCCGGCCAGCACCCTTTCTTCCGCCTTCAGCAGTTGCCTGCGAAAGCCGATCGCATCGATCGTCACGATAATCGCAATCGCGAGCATCGCGGGGATCACCCCCAGAATAACCAATCGACCGGAGAGGCTCTTAGAAAATGGAAGTGTGTTCATAGGTTGCTCGGCCCGTTGGAGCCCATATTGGAATGCCCATGATCCCAAGGTGTCGGATCGCTGCCAGTGGTATGCCCGACGTCTCAACTCGCCGTCGCGGTGCACCCTTGCCGGTATCAGTGTACGACGCGATTACGGAGTGAACCCAAACGCCAAGAGGCCCCAGCGGTTGACACTGCTGCTCTTGCGCCGAGCACCCGCAATTTCCGGATCGATACCGCGCCCGCCAATCCGAATCATGCCGCGCGCATGAAGAAGCGGCTGGAGTTTCAACTCTCCATCGCCCCATATTGGAATGAATCCAACTCGCTCCCCCTGATCGGGCCAACGCCATCAAGGCAGCCGATGCCGCAGCATCATCGTCCAAGATGTCGCCGCCTCATCGATTGCCTTGGGCATACTCGCGCCCCAAGAGAACCTCCGTCAACCGCAAAGCCACCGAAAGGATTTGAACCTTCGACCCGTGCTTTACAAAAGCACTGCTCTACCACTGAGCTACGGTGGCAACGCCCAAGTATACGACCCTGCCGGCCACGCTTGCAGGCCCAGCATCGCCGCGCCTACGACATTCGCCGCAGCACCGCACGCACCGGGCTCCCATCAAAGCCGATGAGTTTGAGCGGCTGGGCCATCAGTTCATACTCTCCCGTCGGCACGTCCGCGAGCATAAGTCCTTCCAGAATCACAACCCCGTGACGCAGAAATGCCGCGTGCGCGGGCAGGTCCTTGCTGCTGATCAGGTCCACGCTGGGCGTGTCGATCCCGATCGTCACCACCCCCCGGGCCGCGAGCGCCTCGACCAGTTCGGGGCTGAGCGCCGCAAAGTCGTCGTTCCAGTTGTGCGCATCCGGGAATGTCCCCGTCGCAAACAGCACCCGCGGCCGCGTGACCGAATCCAGCCCGCCCGGAATGTCCGCCGGACCCAGCCTGCTCCCCCGCGAAATCGGACACCGGATCACCACGCACGGCCCGATGTAGTGATGCAGCGGCATCTCCCCGATCCCCGCGGCCCCCTTTCCGTAGTGGTTCGGCCCGTCGGCGTGCGCTCCCAGATGCACCGTGGATCGCAGCGTGCTCAGCGTGACGGTGTCGCCCCGTGCGATATCACACAGCACCTCGCGCTGCGGCTTGGTGTCCCCAGGCCACACCCCCAACCGCTCCGTCACCGCCGGTGTGATGTCAATCAGGCCCTGCCCGCCGACCGCCGCTCCCCCCATCAACCCCTGCGCAACACCCCGAACCTTCTGGGCCCAGTCCGCGTCCGCCATGCCTTCGCGTGCCGCCAACGGAATCGCCGACACAACCGCGTCAATCACCCGATCAAGTTCTCGCCCGCGTTGGCGGGCCTGGGTGTACGGCACGGTCGAAAAACTCACGAGGTTGTACTGCGGCTCCAGCACCCCGGGGAACGCCGCGTGCAGCGCCTGCTCGATCCGCTTGCGGTACAGGAACTCCGGCCGCCCCACCTTGTCCCGCATCTCGACGAAGTTATCCAGCGCCATCTCCGCGATCGCATCGGCGTTGGGCTTTCGCTTCGTCTGATACTCTCCCAGCGCTTCACGCAGATCATCGTGGCGTTTCAGGCATTCCGCCAACTCCACGCAGTCCTCGAACCCGCAGTTGATCCCCTGCCCATAGAACGGCACGATCGCGTGGGCCGCGTCACCCACCAGCACGAACCGGCCCGCGTGCTGCCATGGATAGCACCGCACGGTCACGAGCGACGAAGTCGGGTTCCGGAAGAAATCATCCACCAGCGTCGGCATCAACGGCACAGCATCGCCATATTGAGCCTTGAAGAAATCAAAAACCCGTTCACGCTGCGCCGGCGTGGGGTTGGTCACCCGCGATGCCAGCGGGCCCTCCAGCGACTCAAATGAATGCTCGCCCTCGAACGGCCAGAAGAGCGTGCACGTGAAAGAACCGTCTCGATTCGGCAGCGCGATCATCATCGCCCCGCCCCTGGGCCAGATGTGCAGCGCGCTCCTGTGCATCGCGAAGCGATCCTCGCCCCCCGCCTCCGCCGGCGGAATATGCAGTTCCTTGTACCCGTGCCCCAGGTACGTCTGGCTGTACTCGAACCGCTCGGTCTTCTGCATCGCCCCACGCACCGCCGAGAACGCGCCGTCGGCCCCGATGATCAGATCCGCCGTCTCCCGCACGAGCGTGCCGTCCGTCCGCCTGAAGATCGCATGCCCGCTGGCCAGGTCCGCGTCGACACACGGATGGTCGAACACCAACTCCACGCCGGGGCACGCCGCCGCGGCGGTCATCAGCGTCAGGTTCAGCCCCCCGCGTGAAACCGAGTTGATCGCGTCGCTCTGGTCCTTCGAATATGGCTGGAACGTCGTCGCCCCGTCTCTCGCGTGGATCATCCGGCCCGGCATGGGGATCAAGTTCCGCTCCGCCACCATCTCCTCAAGCCCCGCGGACCGCAGCGCGCCCAGCCCCCGCGCCGAAAGCGCAAGGTTGATCGACCGCCCCCCCTGATACCCCGCCGCGCGCGGATCCCCTCGCCGCTCGAACACGCGCACCGACCACCCCTGCCGCGACAGAAGCACGCCCAGAAACGCCCCGGTTAACCCGTTGCCGATGATGATGCAGGTTCGGCTCATGGTTCAGCGCGTCCCCTTCGCGCCGGCGATCGCCCCGACCACCCGCACAAACCGCCACACATCGTGGAACGTGTTGTACAGCGGCGTCGGCGCCGCCCGAATGATGTTGGGCTCGCGGAAATCGCACACCACCCCCGCCTGCTTGAGCGCCGCCAGGCACTCTCGCGGATCTCCCGGCAGCGCCAGCGAAAGCTGGCACCCGCGCGAGGAAGCGTCATCGGGCGTGTGAATCTCAATCCCCGGCGCCAGTTCCTTCAGCAACCCCGCCATGTACCCCGTCAGCTTCAGGCTCTTCCCGCGCAGCGTATCGATCCCCGCGGCGTCAAATATCGCCAGCGACTCACGCACCGGTGTCATCGACAAAATCGGCGGGTTCGAGAGCGCCCACCGATCCGCGCTGTGCACCGGAGCGAACTCCGGCCCCATCACAAACCGTGTCTTGGGATCATTCCCCCACCACCCGGCAAACTGCGGAATCTTCTCATCGCGGCAATGCCGCTCGTGCACATAGGCGCCCGCGATCGCCCCCGGCCCACTGTTCAAGTACTTGTACGAACACCACACCGCGAAATCGATGTTCGTGTCGTGCAGCCTCACCGGAACGTTCCCCGCCGCGTGAGCCAGGTCCCACCCCACCACGGCGCCCGCCCGGTGCCCAGCGTGTGTGATCGCCGGCATATCGAACCACTGCCCGGTCAAGTAGTTCACCCCGCCCAGCATCACCAGCGCGATGCGTGACCCCTCCCTGGCGATCGTCTCCACCACATCCGCCGTTCTCAGCGTCCGCTCGCCCGCCCTGGGTTTGAGCCGAATGACCGCGTCGCGGGGATCATGCCCGTGGCACGCCGCCTGGCTCGCCACCGCGTACGAATCGCTCGGGAACGCTGTGTCCTCAATGACGATCTTGTACCGCTCTTTCGTCGGCCTGTAGAAGCTCACCATCAGCAAATGAAGGTTCACCGTGAGCGAGTTCATCGCCACCACCTCGTGCGGCTGCGCTCCAACCAAGCGGGCCAGCGGCCCTCGCAGCGCCTCGTGATACGGAAGCCACGGATTCACCCCGTGCACGTGCCCCTCCACGCCCAGCCGCTCCCAATCCAGCAGTTCCTGCTCGATGGCCGCCCGCACCGACTTCGGCTGCAAACCCAGAGAGTTGCCCGTCAGGTACACGCACGGCTCATCCGGAGCCTGCGAACCCAGAATGGACCGCGCCGTCGGAATGTGGAACCGCTCCCGATACGACCGCAGCGGATCTTCCTGGTCAAGAGCAAGCGCATGAGATTCGGTGATGTCAAAGGGCATGGACCGCATCGTACAGGGCGCAGAGCCCGCGCGGCGTGAGGATTGCCAACCGTCGCCTCGGCTACCCTCCTCATCATCTACCTCGATAACAACGCGACCACGCGCCCCAGCGCGGCCGCCGCCGCCGCCGCGGCTCGCGGAATGACCGACTTCTGGGAGAATCCCTCCAGCGTCCACCGCGCCGGCCAGGCCGCCCGCGCCCAGGTCGAGTTGGCACGTGAGTCAATCGCATCGCTCATCGGCGGCCGCGCCCGCGAGATCACTTTCACCTCCGGCGGCACCGAATCGATCGACCTCGCCATCCGGGGCATCGCGGGCGCCGGAGTCCGCCGCGAGCCGCCGCGAGTCATCTCCACCCGCATCGAGCACGCCGCCGTCCGCGACGCCCTCGATGATCTCCGCAAGCGCGGCCTCATTGAGTCCGTCGATGCACCGCTCGGCCCCGACGGCATCGTCGATGCCGCCGGCCTCGCCGGCCTGCTCACCCCAAATACCGCCCTCGTCAGCGTGCAATGGGCCAACAACGAGACCGGCGCCATCCAGCCCGTGCGTGAGATCCACCGCCTCTGCCGCGAGCACGGCGTGCTCTTCCACTGCGACGGCGTGCAGTGGATCGGCAAGGAACCCGTGGACGCCGGCGACCATCGGCACGAATCACCGGCCCCTCCGCCCTGCGATCTGCTCTCTCTGTCCGCCCACAAGTTCCACGGCCCCAAGGGCGTCGGAGTTCTGTGGGTTCGCTCCGGCGTGCGTCTTCGCCCCACGCTGCTGGGCTCTCAGGAACTCGGCCGCCGCGGCGGCACGGAGAATGTCCCCGGCATCATGGCCGCTGGCGAAGCCGCCCGCGAAGCCGCCGCGTGGCTTGCCGACACAGGCCCCCGCCAATCCGCCCGCGTACTGCGCGACCGCCTCGAGTCCCGAATTCTCCATCTCTGTCCCGGCGCTGTCGTGAACGGTCCCCAGGAACCCACGCTGCGCCTCTGGAACACCACCAACATCGGCTTCCCTCGCTTGGAAGCCGAAGCCCTGCTGCTGCTCCTCAGCGAACGCGGTGTCTGCGCCTCGGCGGGCGCTGCGTGCAGTTCGGGCTCGCTCGAACCCAGCCCCGTGCTGCTCGCGATGGGCATCGATCCCGCCATCGCGCACGGCTCCATCCGGCTGAGTTTGAGCAAGGAAACCACCCAGGCGCAGGTGGACGAGGCCGCTTTGATTATCTCCGAGTGCGTCAACCGGCTGCGAACCTCGATGCCGAATGCCTAAGGCCGGTCAAACCACTGGATGCGCACCTGATTCACGGTGACCAAGATCCTGGGCGACAGCAGCACCGTGCGCGACGGATGATCGACAGCGATGCGGATGCGGTCCGTCCCCAAGCGGCGCCCCGTGATCGTAAACTTGTACACCCCGTTCCCGAGCGACGTCACCGTTTCGCCCGACGTGGGAAATGGCCCCGTGCCCTCGCGGATCACCCGCACCCCGCGCACCCCGGATGTCACCGCCAATCCCCGCCAATCCCGCAGTTGAACCGCAACCGTCTGCGACCGGTCCAGTGCCAGACTGTTCTCATACGACGCCGTCGAACGGATCGCGTCGGGCACGCCCTGGAGCGACACTCGCGCGGCATCAAACGCCTGCCTCATCAGCGTCACCGGGTCCGGGTCCGAGTTGGGATGGCCCGCGATGTTGATGTTCAGGAAGTAGTTGCCCGACGTGTAACCGCTCTGATTAATCAGTTGCCCTCGGCTGTTGCCGAACACCCGCAGCACGCCCGACGAGTTGAGCATCCCCTCCGCGAGCCCGTCACCATTCAGATCGGCAAACACCAGCGGGCCGCTCGGCACCTTCGGATTCACCAGCGTCGCGGGAACGAACGCTCCGTTCCCCATCCCCAGCCCCGCCGAGATCCGCAGTTGCGAGTCGACAAACGCCAGATCCGCCAGCCGGTCGTCGTTGATATCGCACCCCGTCAGCGAAGAGACGAGGCCGCCCGTATTCGGCGCCGCACTCTGCACGAAGCCCGAAGGAGTGTTCAGGAACACCAGCATCGGCGTCGTGGACGTCGCCACCGCGAGATCGATGTCGCGGTCATTGTCAAAGTCCGCCGCGACCACGCCGCGGGCCGTACCCGGAAGCGGAATCAACTGCTGCGGCCCGAACGCGCCCCCCCCGAGGTTGAAGAACACGCGGATCGCCGCGTACCCCGAACCCAGGATGATGTCGGGCTTCCCGTCACCGTTCAGATCGGCGATCGTGGGCGAACCCGCGCCCGAGACGGCCGCAATCGCCGTTTCTTCACCAAAGCCCCCGACCCCGTCATTGAGCCTCACGCACAACTGCGACAACGTGACGTACACCAGGTCCGGCCCGTTCACCCCGTCCACATCCGCGAACGCCACGCCCACGGCACGCCTCGCCGTGGGATAGTCCGCCCGTGATCCGAGCGTTCCACCCGCCTGCCCGCGATACACCGTGACGCCGCCCGCGCCGCCGGGAGTGCCCAAGCCGCCCGCGATGGCAACCCCCGCTCGCCCGTCACCCGCGAAATCCGCGCACGCCGCCGCGGCGGGGTACACCACGCATTGATACTCCGCCCGCGCCCCGAAACTTGCGAACGCCGCGGGGAACTTGCCGGTGTTCGGGTACACAAAGAAGCGTGACGAGGAACTCAACGCCTCGGGCACCACCACGTCCGGCGCACCGTCTCCCGCCAGGTCTCCCACCGCCTCCAGCCCGGGCCCGCCCGCCGCCAACGCCGCGGACCCCTGATCGCTGTCGCCCGGCCGCGAAATGATGAAGAACCCGTTGTCCGCAGCCTTCGCAAAGCCCGCCGGCGGCGATCCGCACGCCGTGGGCTGGTCCGGGTTGCACGAGCACCGACCGTCCCCGCCGAACGAACGCGCGGCCTCCATCGCGCTCATCAGTCGCGCCGGCAGGTCCCCGACCGTATTGCGCAGCGACAGTTCCGCCGCGGCCACCACTTGGTTCCCGGTCAGAATGTTCCCCTGCATCGCGTACACGATGTGACCGGCCTGACCCGCGTATGTGTAATCAAACGCCCCCGTCACCCCCACCGCGGCCCCGATGCAGTCCGCGCCCGTGACCGTGATCGTCCGGCCCGTTGCGTCCACAATCCCGTACTGCCGCGACGGGTGCGCCAGCCCGTCGTTCCGAGCCAGCGCATCGATGATCGATTGCGGCGAGGCGCCTTGCAGGAGCATGTCCCGGATCAACGCCCGGTTGACGCCCGTCGTGTCGAGCGCGGCCTGTGCGCACGCCGCGCCCCTCCCCACCACGATCACGGGAGTCAGATCCTCTACATCCTGGAGCGCCAGGCAAGTCGCCGACGCAACACCGATCTCCCCCGTGCGAGTGTCCATCGCGATGATCGACCACGTCGCTGACGCAACGGAACTCCACGCCGCCCCCGCCCAAAGGGTCCCCGCGGCCCAACACCTTGGCCAACCGCGACTTCTCATACGCAACACGGAAACAAAACGACTCAGACAGAATCGACAGTTTGAGCCGCGTACAGGAACAACGCCGCCGGCGACCCGTCGACTTCACACGTCGCAGCGTCGATGGTGTCACCCGCAGGCATTATCGGGCACATTACGGTGCCGCTCCGCTCCCACTCCACCTACTTCGCAGTCAGTTCATCCACCAGACCGGTCGCCTCGTAGATCGCCCGCAGGGCCTCGATCAACCCGCGCGAATCCACCGCCACCGCCCGCGAGTTGCGATCGTCGTACACCACGTCGCCCACGAGCGAATCGATGTTGCCGTCGAAGATCAGCCCAATCACCTCGCCCTTGGCGTTGACCACCGGGCTGCCCGAGTTGCCGCCGATGATGTCCGCGGTGCACGTGAAGTTGAACGGCGTCGACAGATTCAGCTTCTCTTTTCGGTCCAGCCAGCGCTTGTCGAGCGAGAACTCCCCCTCTCCCTTGCGCTCCGCGTGCCGCTGGTACATGCCCGCGTAGTCGGTGAACGCCTTGGGTGCCAAAGGGCAACCCGCGATGGTGCCGAACGCCAGCCGCAGCGTAAACGTCGCGTCGGGATACGTGTTGTCGCCGTACGCCCAGAACTGCGCCGCCGCGATTTTCGCGTACGCGTCCCGTTCCACGCTCTCCACCGTGTCCTCGTACATCTTCCGCAACTCGCGGGATTCACCGTCGATCAGCCGGGCGAGCGCGATCACCGGATCGGTGCTCTCCTTGACCGCCGCCGCCCCGGCTTCAACCAGAGCGCGCCGGTTCTTCGGGTCGCTCAGCTTGGTCCCCGCGACCAGTTCCTTGGCCCGTTCCCGAGGCGACTTGCCCGCCAACGCGTCGGTCACCAGTTCGTCATCGCCGCCGAACATCTCCGCCAACCGCGAGAGGGACTGCGCCAGAACTTCGGTCTCCAGCGGCGCCACGATCGGTTCCGGCGAGTACAGATTCACGTACAGCGATTCGAGCGCGGCGTCCGTGTATTCCTTCAGCCGATCCCCGTTGGCCTTGGGCAGTTCGTCGACCAGCCGCACGATGTGCAGAGCCCGCGAGAGCAGCCCCGAGGGCAGCACCGCGCGATCGATCACATACTTGCGGTCAAAGAACTCCGCGTAGTGCTCCTCGGCCTCACCCACCGCGTCCCACGCGTCTCCCCAGTGCTCCTCACGCTCGCCGTCGGCAGCGACCTTCTGCCGAAGTTCCAACTCGGCCTTTGCTTTGCGCTCGATCAGCCGCGGATCCTGCAGCCCGGCGATCAGCCCGGTGTACGCCTTGCGGCTGTTGGCGATCCCCGCCATCTCCTCACGGGCCATGCGGGCGTTCTCCAGGCTGCGCCCCATGAACGACTGCATCTGCACCTCCGACCGCCAGAGGGTCGAAAGCTGCAGCGGCAGCATGAAATCTCTCAGGAACCGCAGGTGATCCGTCGTATACAGGCGGCGTGTGCACTTCCAGGTGCCCCACCACGAACACCGAGCTCATTCTCCGCGGCCCCCTTCCCGCTCCAGGTCAGGAAGTGCTGCGCCTTCAGCGGCTCACCGTTCTCATAAATCCTGAAAAAGGAGCAATCCAGGTTGTACCGCGGGAACTCGAAGTTATCCGTGTCGCCGCCGAAGTTGGCGACCGTCTCCTCGGGCGCAAACACCAGCCGCACGTCGGTGTACGCCTTGTACCGGTACAGGTGATACTTGCCGCCCTGGAAGAGCGTCACCACCTCGCTCTTGAGGCCGGTGGCGTCCTTGGATTCCTTCTCGATCTGCGCGATCATACTCCGCTTCGCGGTGCCCGCCGCCGCGGGATCGGCCCCCTCCTTCACGCTCGCCAGCACCCTGTCCGTCACATCCTGGATCTCCCACAGGATGTTCAGTTCTAGGTCCGGGCACTTGAGTTCCTTTTCGCGGGTCTTGGCCCAGAACCCCTGCTCGAGCAGGTTCCGCTCCGGCGTCGAGAGCTTCTGCAGCATGTCGCTGCCCACGTGGTGATTCGTCATCACCAGCCCATCCTTGCTCACGATACTGCCGCTGCCGCCAGTCTGAAACCGAACGGCGGATTTCTGCAGATGCTCCAGCCACGCAGGCGTCACCTCCACACCGTACTTCTGCTTGATCTGCGCCGTGGGCGGCGCATTGAGCAGCCACATGCCCTCGTCGGCAAGAGCGGGGAGCGTGAACAGGGCGAGCAGAGCGGCGAGAACGCTGGGGCGGTGCTGCATCATGGATTCCTTGGTGAAGGGCTAGGGTACACCCGCGCCGGCGCTGGCTCGCGACACCAGCGCCCCGCGTCAGGTCCGACGCCTCGACCGCCGCTCTGACTTCTCTCCAAAAAGACGACCGGGGCGCCCTCGCGCCCCGGCCTCGATCGTCAACTCAGACCTGTGCCTCAGCAGCCGCCGTTCGACCACTGCGAGAAGAACGTCTCAACGTCGCCACCGTCGATGCCGCCGTCCTCGTTGGTGTCGGAGCAGCCCGAACTGCCTTCCCAATCAGTGAAGAACGCGGCGACGTCCGAACCGTCCACACCGCCGTCCTGGTTGTAGTCGGCGTAGCACGGCCCGCACGCGGGGGGCTGGGGCAGACCGAAGATGTACACCTTGCGGTTGGTGAAATCGCTGATGGCCAGACGCTTCGCCACCGGGTCCCACGAATAGTCAAACACGCCGCCCGTGCTCGGAGAACCTACGAACGAACTGCCGTCCGCATTCTTCAGGTGCACCGCCGCGGGCGTGCCGTCGGTGTTCACGAACTTCGTCCAGGTCGCGGCATCGGTGCCCGCGGCGGAGTAATCGTTGTACACGATCGCCCCATCGGCTCCGTCCAGGCCCCACAGGATCTCGCACCGCTGCATGAACTGGAACGCGTACGGATCGGGGTTGTCCGCCGTGCCGGGGCTCAGGTCCAGCACCTTCAGAGTCGCCGTTGCGTTGTTCGAGTTGCGCGTCGCGATCACCAGATCGTTGCTCGCACGCACCGCCACCGTGCCGTTGCGCGGATCGATCGAGATGTCGCGCCAGATGGTGCCTTGGATGCGGTTGCCGCTCTCATCAACGGTGTTCACGATCGGTGAAACAGGCAGGTTGAGCCCGTCGAGCATGCACCCGTCGTACACGCGATTGGTGCCGGACTGAAGCGTTTCAACCCGAACCCCCAGCGGGCCCTTGGCCTGACGAGCGACGCCGTCGGCGCAGGTTCCGTAGCTCGAAAAGTCAAGCACGGCAAGCACCGGGCCGTCCTTGACGCCGTCGCCAGTGAGATCAAAGCCCTGCCCGTCAAATCCATAATCAAATGCCGGTTCGGCGCCGCCGCGGGGACTCACGCCGCCGGGCGACGCGAGCGTGAGAATCGGGTTGAGTTGCGTGTCAATATCGAAGAGCTTGAACGCCCCCGCAGTTCCCACCGCGCCGCTGTCATAGCTCAGGACCAGGCCCTTGTGACCCGCGCCCCAGTCGTACGTTGCGCCGTAAAAACCGCGGAAAGCGTTAAGGTTTCCCTGCGTCGCGGGAATCGTGCGGAATCCGCGGGTGCCGAAGATCGTCTCGATCTTGACGACTTGCCCAGGCGCGGGTGTCAGGGTGTTGTTGTAACCCCCGACAAAGAGGTTGTCACCCACGAGGCACACGGCGGCGGGGTTGTTCCCAATGTAGAATGTCGGATTGTTCGTGCTGTCGCACAGCAGCGCGACATCCTGCGTGCTCTCCAGCACCAGGTCGACGTCAGCCATCGCGGCGGCCGTACAGGCCATCCCGGCAGCCACGGTCACAGCGAGATTCATCAGTCTCATGCGGTTCTCCCTCTTGGGTGGTGTTGAGGTCTCAAAGTCGACTCTTCCGATGAGTCGCTCCTATAGATTATATAACTACCCGCCCCGCGCCTAGCCGATCTGACGGAATTCGCCCGATGAAAACGCTTCCATGCGGCGCACCTGCACGCAGACCGACGCCCGCCGTCGGTCGCACCAGCCCCTCGATGGCCCGGGAGATCGACCCCCTCCTCCGCATCCGCTCGCCGCACCGTCCGTACTGTTGCCTGTAACAGACGCGGGTGTAGGGCCGCGGCGTAGATCCGGAGACGCTTGGATGTGTCACGCTCGCCAGTTGTTGTGCAGCGCCGCGTTGGCGGCATTCCCAATCTACGCCCTCGCACAGGCGCCGGCCGCCACTCCGAAGCCTCCTCACCACCTCGCATCGTCGTTCGGCATGCGCGGGTACCCCGACTTTGACTCCCGCCTGGATCCGCAAGGAATCCCGCTCGCCAATCCCGCCCATCGCGTCGTCGCCGCGCTCAACTCCGCATCGCCGGACACCACCGTCAGACTCGACCCACTCTTCGGGCTACCGATGTGGATCGGCTCCACGTCCGGCTACCTCACCGCCGCGATCCCACACCCCCTCCTGCAACCCGCGCCGCAACAGGCCGTTCGCGATTTCGTCGCGGCCAATCAACCGCTCTTCGGCCTTCGCGCCCAGGACCTCGACGCGGCACGCCTATACCGCGCGTACCGCACGCAGCACAACTCCGTCACACACCTTTCCTGGCAGCAGTTGATCGACGGCATCGATGTCGTCGGCTGCGAGCTGCGTGCAAACGTCGGACCCAACGGCCAGCTCATCAACGTCGGATGCACCATGCTGCCGACCCCCGATGGCGGTTTCAAAGTCCCGGCCGTAGCGATCGACGACGTCGCCGCCATCACGCTCGCCGCGACAAACGTCGGTATCGAGTTGAAGCACAAGCCCACTCGCCTTGAAGGTGCCAAAGACGAAGGCGGCCCCGACCCCACCCGCGCATCAACGTGGGCGCCCCCGCCGCCCCTCCGCGCCGAACAACCCATCACCACCCGCCTGGTCTACTTCCCCAGATCGCGCGCTGACATCCGCCCGGCGTGGGCGGTCGTGATCGCCGCCCCGGGGGTCGGCCACACGTACGACATCCTGGTCGACGCCGCCGACGGCACGATCCTCAAGCGCACCAACCGCCTCGTGTGGGACACCACCCAGCCCATCACGATGCGGGTCTTCACGTCCGACAGCCCCGCGCCGGGATCGCCCGGCACACCCGGCCCCGACGGCACCCAGTTCCCCTTCGTATCGCGCGACCTGGTCACCATCACCCCCGATCAGATGCGCCCCTTCTCTCCCGACGGCTGGATACCCGACGGCCAGACCAGCACCGTCGGCAACAACTGCGACGCCCACAGCGACCTCAACGCCGACAACATCAACGACGTGCCGCGGCCCGACGGCGGCCCCAGCAGCACCTTCGACTCCCGTTCGACCCCACCCGCCCGCCCAGCACGTACACCACCTTCGCGATTACGCAGCTCTTCTATTGGGCCAACCGCTACCACGACCGTCTGTACGCCATGGGCTTCGATGAACCCGCGGGCAACTTCCAGACCAACAACTTCGGCCGCGGCGGTCTGGGCAACGACTCCGTCATCCTCGACGCCCAGGACGGCAACGGCACCGGCATCAACATCAACAACGCGAACTGGACAGGCGCGGGGCAGGACGGCACCGAGAACCGCGTCCAGATGTACATCTACCCCGCCAACAGCCTCATCACCGACCGCGACGGCGACCTCGACGGCGACGTCGTCACCCACGAACTCACCCACGGTCTCTCCACGCGCCTGCACCACGGGCTCGACCTCGGTCAACCCCGCGGCATGGGCGAAGGCTGGAGCGACTTCTTCGCCATCGCCATGAACGCCGAGCCCGGCGATGATCCCGATGCGATCTATCCCTTCGGCGGCTACGCCCATTTCGGCTTCCCCGACGGCAGCCTCACCGCAAACTACTACTTCGGATCTCGCCGATTCCCCTACAGCACCAACACCGCGGCGAACCCCCAGACATTCGCCGACATCGATCCTCTGCAGCAGTCGTACCCCCCCAGCGTCCCGCGAAGCCCCGTCATCGGCAACGCCGCCGATGAGGTGCACAACATGGGCGAAGTCTGGTGCAACACCCTCCACGAAGGCCGCGCGGCCCTCTGGCACCGCTACGGCTACGCCGGCAATCAGACCATGCTGCAACTCGTGGTCGACGGCATGAAACTCGCCGCCACCAGCACACCCACCATGCTCATCGAGCGCGACGCGATTCTGCAGGCCGACATGCTGAACAACGGCCGCGCGAACCACATCCCTCTCTGGCAGGCGTTCGCCAAGCGCGGCATGGGCTCGGGCGCAGTCTCCACCGATCCCTACACCACCGTCGGCGTCGTCGAGTCGTTCGATGCCCCGGTGCTGATCAACTTCGCCTACCAACCCGTGCCCCCCGAGCAGGTCTACCCCACCGAAGCCACGCCGCTCGTGATCACCCTGACCCCCTCCGGCCTCACGCTCACACCCAACACGCTGGGCCTCAACTACTCGGTGAACAACGAGCCGTTCCAGCGGATTGCCGCTACCCAACTGAGCCCCACCCAGTACGCCGTCGCCATTCCACCGATCGCGTGCCTCGAGAGCGTCAGCTACTACTTCGACGTCTCCACCAACCTCGGCGTGTACACCGATCCACCCGCCGGCTCATCCAACCCGTACGTCGCCATGGCCTACACCGGAATCGCCACCGAGTTCCGCGACGACGGCGAGACCGACGCCGGCTGGACCGTCACCCTCAACGCCTCCGCGGGTCGCTGGCAGCGCGGCGTCCCCGTGAACAACGGCCGCGGCGATCCGCCCTCCGACTCCCCCGACTCCGGCCTGCAGTGCTGGCTGACCGACAACAACCCCAACACCCCCGACTCCGATGTGGACGGTGGCATCACCACCATGACCTCGCCGGTGTTCAACGCCGCCGCGGGATCGGTGCTCTCCTACCAAGCCTGGCTTAACAGCAACAATGTCGGCCTCGGCGCGGGCGACGGCCTCTTCGTCGATATCGCCTCCGATCCCGCCGGCACGCAATGGAGGCGGATCAAAACCTACTCCAACCCCTCGCCCGCCTGGCGCAGCGAGCGGATCGTCTTCGGTCAAGACGTGCCCGCCAGCCCCACAACGCGGGTGCGATTCATCGCCAGTGACGCGCCCAACGGAAACGTCGTGGAGGCGGCCGTCGACGACATCCGCGTCGAATCTCTCACATGCGACACCTGCCCGGCGGATTTCAACCGCGACGGCGGCGTCGACGGCTCGGACGTTGAAGCCTTCTTCCTCGCCTGGGCCGACGCGATGCCCCGCGCCGATGTCAACCAGGACGGCGGCGTCGACGGCTCGGACGTGGAGTACTTCTTCGTCCGTTGGCAGGCCGGAGGCTGCTGATCCGCATCACCCGTTCAATGCCGCGATCACCTTGATCTCAAAGTGAATCGCAGTGTTCCCGCCCGTCGGGAGCGCCGACACCTCAACCGTCGTGCGCGTCGGCTGCGACGGCCCGGGCGGGAAGAACTCGGCGTACACGCGGTTGTAGTTCGGCCAGTCTCGCTTCATATTGGTGAGAAACACCTGCACGTCCACGATGTCCTCCCACCGCCCCCCAGCGTCGGCGAGAATCGTCCGGATGTTCTCAAAGCACGAACGCATCTCCGCCTCGATGCTGTAGTCGATCAGTTGGCCCGCGCCGTCCACCACCGCGCCCGGTATGTCCTTGCTCCCCTTCTTCCTGGGCCCAATCCCCGAAAGAAAGAGCAGCCCCCCTGCGCGCCTCGCATGCGGGTACGGGCCCAGTGGTTCAGCCGCCGTCGCAGATCGGATCGCTTCGTTGTTGCCCATGTGTCACAGTCCTATGCAGACATTCTTCGGCTCCGTGAAGAACCGCAGCGCCTCCAGCCCGCCCTCTCGCCCCACGCCGCTCTGCTTCACGCCCCCGAACGGCGTCCGCAGATCTCGAACCATCCAGCAGTTCACCCACACGATCCCGCTCTGCACCGCCGCCGCGAACCGGTGCGCCCGCTTCAAGTCGCTCGTAAACACCGTCGCCGCCAGCCCGTACGCCGTCGAGTTCGCCAGCGTCAGCGCCTCCTCCTCGGTCTCAAAGCTCTGCATCGTCACCACGGGCCCAAAGATCTCCTCGAGTTCAACGCGGCACGTCGGCGGCAAACCGCTGATCACCGTCGGCCGGAAGAAATACCCGCCGCGGCACCGTTCCGCCAACTCCGCCCCCGCACGCTCCCCACCGCACAACACCGTCCCCCCCAACTCGCGTGCCAGCTTCACATACCCCTCGACCTTCTCCAGATGCTGCGCACTCACCAGCGCACCGAACCCCGTCGCCGGGTCCGCCGGGTCGCCCAGGCTCATCCCTCTCACCCGCGTCACCACCCCGTCGCGAACCCTCTCGAACACGCTCTTGTGCACCAACAGCCGCGAGCCGCACAAGCACACCTGCCCCTGATTCGTGAATCCCGCCCGCACCGCCGTCGCGATCGCCGCATCAATATCCGCATCCGCGAACACCACGAACGGATTCTTCCCGCCCAGTTCCAGGCTCACCCGCTTGAGCATGTCCCCGCACGTCTGCCCGATCCACCGCCCCACGCCCGTGGACCCCGTGAACGTGATCGTCGGCACCCGCGGATGCTTCACCAGCGCCGCCCCGCTCGAACCGCCCGAACCGTGGATGACGTTGAGCACGCCCGCGGGCAGCCCCGCCTCCACCGCCAGTCTCGCCAGCATGTACGCCGTCATGGGCGTCACCTCGCTCGGCTTGGCGACCACCGTGTTCCCCGTCGCCAGCGCCGGAGCGAGTTTCCACGTCAGCAGATACAACGGCAAGTTCCACGGCGAGATGCACCCCGCAACGCCCCGCGGCTTGCGCAGCGTGTAGTTGAGCGCCGGCACCCCGCCCGGCGTGCCCCCGCCGTCAAAATCGTGCGACTGCCCCTCCGTGTGCAGGATCGCCGTCGCGAAAAACCGGATGTTCGCCGCCGCCCGCGGAATATCAACCGCCCTCGCCAGCGACACCGGCTTGCCCGAGTCCTTGCTCTCCGCGGCCACGAGCGAATCCAAGTTCGCATCGATCAGATCCGCCAACCGAAGCAACACGCGAGAGCGCTCGTTGGCCGGCATCGCCGCCCACGCCGGGAACGCGCGAGCCGCCGCGTCCACGGCCGCGTCCACATCCGCCCCGTCAGAATCCGGCACCGTCGCGTACACCTTCCCCGTGGCCGGCTCGAACACGTCCAGCACGCCGCAGCGCGAGGCAGGCGTGAACCGATTGTCGATGAAGTTGAGAATCGTCTCCACGCGATGGCGTCCTTGCTTCAACCCGGCAACCAAACTCAGAGCGTCCCCAACCGCCCGCCGTCCACCGGCAGGTTAATCCCGTTGATGTACGCCGCCGCCGGTGAAGCCAGGAACGCCACCGCCGCGGCAGTCTCCTCCGGCTCGCAGAACCGCCCGGCGGGGATCGTCGCGAGGAACTCCTTCTCGATCACCGCCGGCTCAACATTCCGCGCCTTGGCCCGCGCCGCGATCAACGACGCCAGCCGCTCTGTCCGCGTGTACCCCGGCAGCACGTTGTTCACGGTCACGCCGAGCCCGCCCAACTCCGCCGACAGCGTCTTGGCCCAGTTCGCCACCGCCGCCCGGATCGTGTTCGACACCCCCAGGTTCGGGATCGGCATCTTCACGCTGGTGGAGATGATGTTGATGACCCGGCCGTACTTCGCGCCCTTGAACTGCGGCACCAGCAACTGCACCAGGTGCTGCCCGCACACCACGTGCGCGTTGAACGCCGCGATGTACTGCTCCACCGGCGCATCCACCGCCGTGCCGCCCGGGGGCCCGCCCGTGTTGTTGATCAGAATGTGATACGGAGCATCCGCCGTCAGCGAATCCCCCACCGTCTTGCGCACCCCCGCCGGGTCCGCAAAGTCCGCCGACAGCGCCGCGTGCTTCTGCTCCCCGCTGCGCGGCAGGCTCGCCAGCGTCGATTCCAGTTTGGCCTTGTCCCGCGCCAGCAGCGTGACCGAAGCTCCCATCGCCGCCAGTTCCACCGCGCAGGCACGCCCGATCCCCGCCGTCGAGCCGCACACCAACGCACGCTTGCCGACCAGACTCGTGTTCATGGCGCGAGGGTAGGTGCGGCCCGGCAAAGAGCATGAAGCCCCCGCACCCTCAGCCCGAATTCCCAAAATCCTTCCCCGGTTCCCGCCCGCCCATTCACCCCGGCTTGTCGGGCACCAGGTCCGTCTGCAGCAGCGGATCCGCCGCCGGAACGCCGGTCACCGGCAGCCCCAGTTCTTTCCGCACGATGTTCGTTCCCAGCGCGATTGAAACGCTCTTGAAGAACGCGATATCCCTATTGCACCCCTGCCTGCCGAAACCGCAGTCCGTCGAGATGATCAGCCGCTCGGCCGGGATGTGCCGCAGCGCCTGCCTGATCGTGTCCGCGACCTCTTCGGGCTGCTCCACCTGCAAACGCCGGTGGCTCACGACGCCGACACACACCTTCTTCCCCGCGTTCTTCATGTACGGCGCCAGCAACTCAATCTCCCGCATCCCCCGATCCTTGGTCTCGATCGTCCACACATCCCCGCGCGCCCCCGACATGTACATATCCAGCGACGCCGCGTAACTGTCGTTGTCGATCACCCGCTGCATGTTCGGGTTCCCCCAGCAGGTGTGGATCCACACCTCCACGTCCTCCAGCCCCTGCACCTCCCGGTTGTAGCACTCCAGGTAGAACTTCACCTCCTCGTGATCCTTGCCGTAGGTGTTCGCCATGAAATGAAAGCACGGCTCCTCGATCTGAATGCACTTGCACCCCGCCGCCTTCAGCGCGAGCAACTCCTTGTTCATCGCCACCGCCATGTCCCACAGCACCGCCCGCTTGTCCTTGTAGGCGGGCGTGTGAATGTCCAGGAACAGCCCCATCACCTGCGAGCAGCACGTCCCGAACCGCACCGGCCGGCGCGTCCGCGCCTGCGCCAGCCTCCAGATCTTGTCGTAGTCCAGCGGCCGGTGCTCGATCGCGCCGACCACCCGGGGCCACCGCCACCCCGTATAGATCTCGTTGAGCATCGTCCCCGGCGGGTACTTGAGCCACGGCGAGCGTGTCGCCCACGACTGCAAATGATCCCCCTCGAAGCCCGCCCATCGCTGCAGCGGGTAGTGATGCCACGACCTCCCCGCGTAATCCTCATCGCAGTGAAGATCACCGTGGGTGACGATGTCCAGCCCGGCCCGCTCCTGATCGCTGATCAGCGTCGCCATCGCGTCCTGGAACTTCTCCCGGAACCGGATGTCCATCATGCAGGTATCCAGCGACCGCCCCCACATGCTCACGTCCATCCACTTGGGGCGTGGCCACGATCCGGTGATGGTGCACGGCAGTACCTGATCCGCGGTCACAGTGAACATGACAGTCGCTCCGGTGAGAAGGGGCCAACCGCCGTCGGATCGCCCGTCTCATCCTGAGCGTACCCCGCTCGCGGCCTTCACTGCGATCCCGGCCGCCGCCGTTACGCCCGATGCGTCCGGCCCCGCGCTCTGACCACCTGCTTTCTGGCTCCGCGCACCTTCACTCCTCCGCTCACGGGCGCAGCGCGGCGGAAAATCTCCTCGATGCTCGCCCGCGCCCGCTCAAAAACCTTGGGATCCCTCGTCAGCACAAACCCTTGATTCGCCGCCTGCAGCATGGCCCGGATTTCAAAGACGATCTGCTCCGCATCCACCTCTTGGCCGATCTCACCCAGCTCCCGCGCCTCGGCAACACACCTTCCCAGAAGCGCCGACCAGTCCGAGATGCACCCCATCACCCGGTCCCGCACGCGCCCCGGGATCGCAACCACCCCCGCCGCAACCGCCGCGAAGAAGCACCCGCCCGGAAACACCCCGCTCTGAACATGATCAAAGAACGCGTTCGCGATCTCCCGGAGCCTCGCCAGCCCAGGCGCCGCGGCCGTCACCCGCACGACCACCCGCTCGCCGAAAATCCTGTCCGCCGCGTCGATCGTCGCCAACTCCAGTTCCTCCTTGGACCCGAAGTGGGCGAACAGACCGCTCTTGCTCATCCCCAGTTGCTTCGCCAGGGTCCCGATGGAAAGCCCCTCGAAGCCATGCACGCTCGCCGCGCGTGCCGCGGCCAGGAGAATCGCCTCCCGAGACCGCACGCCGTCTTCCCGCTTGCGGCGGTTGGTGGAGGGGCGGGGAGCAACGGGGGTGGGTGTATTCGGCATGACGGATTCCGTGTCGCTTGACTATAGCACGAACGTGCGTATTATCTTCTAAATAGCACGACCGTTCGTGTTATTTGTAGGGCAGGGTTTGAAGGGAAACCACATGGTGATCGATAGCAAACCGGACCTGAAACAGGTGAAGTCCAGGCAGCAGGCGACCTGGGCAAGCGGAGACTTCTCCCGCGTCGCCAGCCGCATCGTCTGGGTCGCCGAACAACTGGTGGAAGCCGCCGACGTCCAGGCCGGCGACCGCGTCCTGGACGTGGCGACCGGCAGCGGGAACGCCGCCATCGCCGCGGCCCGACGCAACGCCATCGCGCTCGGCGTGGACTACGTTCCCGCCCTGCTCGAACGCGGCCGGGATCGCGCACTTGTCGAATCGCTCGACGTCGACTTCCTCGAGGGTGATGCCGAATCCCTGCCCGTGGAAACCGAGTCCTTCGACGTGGTGACCAGCGTGTTCGGCTCGATGTTCGCGCCGGACCAGCAGCGGGCCGCGGACGAACTGCTCCGCGTCTGCCGCCCCGGCGGCAAGATCGCACTCGCAAGCTGGACTCCACGCGGCTACATCGGCGAGATGTTCGAGATTTTCTCCAGGTTCCTGCCCCCGCCCTCGGGTGTGCCCTCACCCATGAACTGGGGCGACCCCAGCCGCCTTGAGCACATGTTCGGCTACGGCGCCTCCCGCTTCACCCACACCCGCCGACTCTGCCTGTTCAAATGGCGCTCCGCCGAGGAGAACCTCGCTTTCTTCCGCGCGTACTACGGCCCCACGCTCCGCGCCTTCGAACGGATGGACGCCAACACCAGCGCGGCGTTCTCCGATGCGCTGATCCGGCTCAGCCGCCGCTACAACCGAAACCGCACCGAGAGCCCGGTATCAATCGAGGGCGAGTACCTCGAGACGATCATCGTGCGAGCATGACCCGCTCGGGCGCGATCGCATAGTCGCGCAAACATCAACGGCACCACACGCAGCACGGGCGGCGCGGATCGACAGCGGTCCCGCCGCCCGTCTCAGTTCTCGAAATGATCGCCGTCCGGGTGAGATCTCCCGCAAGCGGACAGCCGATTTCCCCAATCGTGATTCAGAATCGGCGCACCATTCACGCCGCCCGCGGCGCCCGCGCCTGCGCCCACAGAATCAGCCCCGCCCCCAGCACCGCCACCGTCCCTGTCACCCATTGCACGCTGTTCATCTTCTCGCCGAAGATCAGCATCGACGCGATTGACACCGTAATCGGCTGCAACTGCACCACGCCGTTGGCCACCGCCAACCCCAGCCGCTGGATCGCCAGGAAGTAGCACGTGTGCCCCATGCCGATCCCGATGATCGCGGAGAGCAGCAGCAGCGAGAACTCGCCCGTGGGCAGGTTCCACGCCTCGGCCCCGTGGTTCTTGCCCGCCGCCAGCATCACCACAAGCAACGCCGCCGCCGTGTACTGGCTCACCGCCGCGAACGCCAGCAACGGGTTGATGCCGAACATGTACTTGCGCACCGTCAGCGCATACGCCGCGTAGCACCCGCCGGCGATCACAGCCCACATCACGCCGCGGCTCACGTCCCCGTGAATGCCCCCGTCCTTGAACCACAGCGTGAGCGTCGTGCCGCTCACCACCATGAGCAGCCCCATGATGTACGCTGGAGTCTTGATCACCCGCCGCTCCGCGACGAACATCACCGCAGCGCCGATGGTCACGAACACCACCTGGGCCCGCAGCGAGAACGTCATCAGCCCCGGGTCCATCTTGTACGGTGCGATGCCGAACGCGTGCTGCGCGATCGCGTTGAAGACCGAGGGCACCAGCGCCGCCCGCCAGATGCCCGCCGGCAGCACCGACTTCCGCCACGCCCAGACCAGCGCCGGCAACCAGATGAGCGCCGAAAACGCATACCGCCACCCGTTGGCCGTGTACGGGTCGATGTCCTTGGAAAAGTACTTGAGAAACAGCGGAATGCTCGTCCAGCCGATGAGCGCGCAGCAACTGGTCAGGATGCCAACCCCCACCGAGCCTCGGTGCTGACTGTGGTCCTGCCCCGTCCGCGGCGGGACAGAATCAGTCGTGGGTTGAGGAGTTGATGTGCTCATGAGATCCGGGCGGGTCTTCCATTCGCCCGCCGAACGTGCGAGCACCGCGTAGCCCCGCCGAAACACCGGCCGGTGTGCCGAACATGTGACCTTGTTTCGCGCCTGTGCGCAACAACCATCTCATGGCCGCCGCG
>JBGAMO010000072.1:0-22933 GCA_044222845.1 Phycisphaerales bacterium | reverse complement strand
GACACCGGTGCGATTGGTGATCGGCGGGGCGGTGCTGGTGGCGTTGATCGGCGCCGGGGTGATTCTGTACCGCCGCAAGCGGCCGGTGGCGGTTGCGAGCGACGAGTTCAACTTGCCCGCGCGGCTCACGCCCCTGACGGCCGTCATGACGCTGCGCAAGATTCAGTTGGAGCATGCCGGGTCGTTGTCGGAGCCAAAGGTCCAGTCGCTGGCGAAAGACATCGCGGATCTGGAGCGACGGTACTTTGGCCCGGGCGATGCTCCGACGTCCAATGGCGATCTGGAATCGGTGGTTCGCGGCTGGATGACCCAAGCCGCCTCAAAAGGGAGCTAAGAGAACGCTACACCGATCGAACCCGCCCGCAGCAAGCCGATCGAACTAACCCAATCGTTGCTTTTCGTGTTTTGTTTGCCAATGTGGCTAACATACCTGACCGTACTGGTCGCCCAACCGCGTCGGTGCCGAAAATCATTGACGGATTGCGAGCGGTGACCGCCTCTGCCTCGTATGGATAGGGGATCTGACGCTCGACTCGCAGTCAGACGAGCACGGAACGCGGCCGTGGGAGCAACCCGCGGGAAACACCACAGGTTCAACAGAACTGCATATGGCAACCGAGGCTGCAATAGTCCGATCCGCCGAACCAACCACAGGGATGCCTGTCACCACGGGTCATGCCGGTCATTGGCTCTGGCGGCAGCGATCCTCGTGGCCGGCCTTCGTTATCTCAATGGTGGCGCATCTGGTGTTTATCGCCATCGCGGCGGTCGTCATCGTCGGGCGCACCGCCGGCGACGGGCACGATTCGGGGTTTTCCGGTCCGGTTGAAATGGCGGTCATCTCCGAGGCGGAACTGGCACGCCTGCAGGCCGATGCGCCCGGCGGCGGAACCCCGGCGGTACCCGAGATGCTGCCCACTGAGTTGGACACGGTCCACGCACCGGAAGTTTCGGGCGGGGGCGAGTCGCCGCGCGAGGGCGTAGGCATGGGCGACCTCGGCACGCTCACCGGAGGCGGGGACGTGTCCGCGGGCGGGGGGCTGGGCTTGGGCGGCTCGGGGAGCGGCGGTGGCGGCACATCTTTCTTCGGCATCGAAGCCTCGGGCAATCGCTTCGCGTACCTCGTGGACGTGTCGTCTTCGATGCAAGGAAAGCGATTGCTGCTGCTGCAGCAGGAACTGACCAAGTCGGTCCACAAGATGGACGCGGGGTCCGAGTACATCATGGTCGCGTTCGCGTCGGACAAGCAGGTACTGGGCGAGCGAACCGAATGGCGTGAAGCTTCAGAAAGCGGCAAACGCTGGGCACGTGCCCAAATCGGGCTGCTCGCGGCCAACGGCAACACCGAACCGCTTTCGGGATTCAAGGTGCTCTTCACGATGCGGCCGCGGCCGGACGCGATCTTCTTCATGACCGACGGCGAGTTTGATCCCGCCGTCGTGAAAGACGTGGCGGACATGAACGCCAAACTGCGGATCCCGATTCACTGCGTCTGCCTGGGCAGTAAGCAGGGCGAGGAGCAGATGAAGACGATCGCGGAACAATCACGGGGGACGTATCGATTCGTGCCCGAACCATGAGCACCTTGCGTCCAAGCACGCCCGCCCACTTCTGGCTCCTGTGGCTCGCGCTCTTCGTCGCGGTGGTCAACGCCGCGTCCGCGTTGGCGCAGGATCTCGTGCTGCACAAAGGGTTCGAAAACGATGCGGGGCCCGTAGTCGGCCTCTCCGCGGAAGGCGTGGAAACCACGGGCGCGGGCAAGACCCCAAAGACCATTCCATGGGACGCGGTAGCCGGGCTGGGCGGCGCATGGCAGGAGCAGGGAATGCCGTACCTGGCGATGGCGCAGACCGCATGGCGAGCCCGGATCCGCCTTGAACGCGGCGATCTGGCCGGTGCGGAACCTCTGTTCGAGCAGTTGTTTCCCGATCATTGCAAGGGGCAGGGACCGTTGTCGCAACTCG
Source organism: Phycisphaerales bacterium (assembly GCA_044222845.1). GTDB lineage: Bacteria > Planctomycetota > Phycisphaerae > Phycisphaerales > UBA1924 > UBA2402. The sequence goes on along the minus strand of JBGAMO010000072.1, from coordinate 20,969 downwards.
TCAGCGGCGGGCTCCTGATCTGCCGGCTCGGCCGCGGCGCGCAGATGAACTCAGTGGCGCCGTGCCTGGCCTACCTGCACGCGATCGAACAGGGCAATGTCCGAACGATCACGCGGGGCGGCGATGTTGCTGATCCTTCCGACCGAATCGTGGTTGATTCGGCGACGAACCTGGTTCCGATGCTGCCGCCGGTGTGGCTGAGCGGTCCGGGCGTAACGGCGTTGGCACGCGGCAACTGGCCGCAGTACGAAGGACGCGTCGGGCTGATCTCGAACTTGTACCAGCAATCCGCCCGCGCGGAGGCCGGGCTCGCCGTGATCCTGCCGCCCCGTCCCCGATCGGACGATGGCGCCGAACTCGTGTGGGATGTCGTAGCGTCTTGCGTGGGCGATGCGTCGCAGCGGGCCGCGGCACGCGATTCCCTGCGTGCCAGATCCGACAAAGGGCAGGCACCATGGATGGAATCCTGGTGCCGTGCGGCAATCGGACGCTCGTTGCTGAGGGAATCGGACGCGGAATCGCAGAACCAGGGAATCGCGGAACTGGCCGTGTTGCCGGCGGCGCTCGAGCGGGTCTGCCCGTATCTCACCGGCATCGCTCTGGCGGAAATGGCGCGTGCTTCGCTGCGGCTGAGCGACGCGAAGACGGCGCTCTCGCTCCGCAACCGGCTGGCAGAGAAGTTTCCCGGTCATCCCGCGTTGGATTGGGAGCCGCTGCGTCAGTGGTCAGCGGGACCGACCGCGGACTCAACCGCGCCGACCGACACCCTCGGCGTCGCACCCGCCGACGCGGAAGGAACACGCAAGAAATGACCCCACCCACGCGCACAGCCGCGGCGGCCCCCGGCCGCTCGCTCGCACGGGTCACTCTCGGTGCCGGGGGAGTCATCGTAATGGCCTCCCTGCTGTGCGCCGCGGCGTTCGCGCAGACGCCCGCGGCAGCACCCGCCGAGTCTCGCATCAAAGAGATGCTCGAGGCTCGCGACAGCCTGCTGGCGGAGCACGGATTGCTCGATGCGCTCGCCGCCGGGCTTCGATCTCGGTTGACAAAGGCCACCGGAGAGGAAAAGACTCGCCTCGCGGAATCGCTAAGCAAGCTGTACGCCAAGATGCTGACCTCCGCGCCCACCAGCGAGCGGCGACGGGAAATCGAGGATGCGTGCCGCGCCCTGTTGAAAGCGGCGCCGGAAGCCGAATCGCCCGCTCTGCGGTTAACGATCGCCCAGGCGCAGTACCTGCCCATCGAGGAGTTGGTCGAACGGCGAGCGATGAAAATGACCCAGCCCGCGGACGACGCGGAAGCCGAACGGGTGCTGCGGGCCGTGCGGCCGGTGTTTGACGAACTCTCGGCTCGGCTCACGCTCAAAGCCAAGACGCTCAAACAGAAAAAAGATCAGGGCACGGCGAGCGACGCCGAAGCGGAAGCATTGCAGGGAGATATCGACGAGACCAACAGTCTTCGGTCGCGTGCATGTTTCCTCGCAGGATGGAGCGCTTACTACATGGGGGCGCTCACCGGGGACAAACACGCCGCGACGGCTGCTCTCGAGCATTTCGGCGGAGTGCTCAACGCCTTGCCGGGCCAGAAGGCAACGATCGACCGCGTGGCGGAGGGCAATCTTCGCTACCCGCACGTGGCCAAGGCCGCGATCGGTTGTGCGCTCGCGTGCTCTCTCTCGGGCGATGCCGTCGGCGCGCAGCGATGGCTTGAGTTGGTAGAGCACGCCGAGGACGTTCCGCAGGAAGTGACGGCTTCGATGCTTCGTCGCAAAATGGCGATCTGCGCGGCCGACGATCGATGGGCCGACGCCCGGATCGCGGTGCTAAGGACGCGCCAGCCCGAGCCGGGCCAGCCCGTGACCCCCCTGCCGCTCGCCGATGCCAGGCTTCTGGCGGTGATTTCTCTGGACGCCCTCAACCGCGCCGACCTTCGTCCCGGCCTGCGTGCCACCGCAGAAGAACTGGCCCAGATCGGACTGGGTGACCTCGTGCTGCGCGGCGAAGTAGGGCACGTGATGAGCCTGGTCAATATCTACGGAACTTCGCTGGTGGGCAAGGACGGGTTCATCAACAACTATGTCCGCGCCCTGCGCAGCTATGACGACGCGAACGCTTCGCACGCCGCTTCCCAGGGGAAGCCCGACACCCCATCCAAGACGCCGCAGGTGATCAACGCATTCCATGCGGCAGCGTCACAGTTTGAGAGCGCGCAGAACGCCCCTGACGCGGAGAAGTTCCCGGCAGAACGGACGCGGGCGATGCTGCTGCGCGGATTGTCGCTCTTCATGGCCGGTTCTCTGGAGCCAGCGGCAGACGTCTTCGAGCGAGCGTTCGACACAGGCACTCCGGACAAGCAGCGCAGCGATGCGCTCTGGTACGGGATCGTGGCGTTGAACACCGCGGTGCGTGAGGGCAAGCCGAGCCTGCGAGAACGACGGGAACGGATGGCGACGCTGTTCATCAAGACATTCCCAAACTCGCCGCAGGCTGTGGAGCTGCTGGTCGGGCGAGTCAACTCCGGTGCCGGGGGCGACACGAGAGACCTGGAAACACTCCTGAATGTCCCGCCCGAATCGCCGATGCGAGAAACGGCGCGGCGAGTCGCCGCGAGGCTCTTGTACGCCCAGTTCAAGCGCACGACCGGCGAGGACAGGGAGTTCGTGATCATCCGTTTCGCCGAGGCCGCGGAAGAAGCGCTCAAGGCTCAGTTCGCACGGGCCACCGCCAACCACGATGCTCCGTCTCGGGAAGCGGCGGACCAGTCCATTCTCCTCGCACGCCAACTCACCGATGCGTTGCTGAGCGCCAAATCACCGGACGCGGCGAGAGCGGAGTCAGCGCTCACTTCAATCGAGAGCGTCGCGGCGTACCACGCCATCGACCTCAAATCGTTGGGACCGGAGATTACCTTCAATCGCCTGCGGATCGCCTGGGCCACCAACAACGACACCGCGGCTCAGAAGCATCTCGACCTCCTTCGAGCCGAAGGAGGCCCATTCGCCAACGAGGCTGAAAAGACACTGTACCGACGCGCGTTGGACAGCTGGACAGCGTCGCCGCAGAACACCGCTGCGGCGCGGCGCGTAGTCTCCAGCGGTTCACGAGTGCTCTTGATCAAGGAACTGGGCGCCTCCGCGCTGTCGGGCGTCCGCGATCGCGTGGCGGATGCGGCATTCGCGGTGTGGCGGATCGAGAACGATGCCTCCATGCGCGACATCGCCGCCAGGACCGATGAGGCGCAGCTGGACTCCGGGGCCCGCACCGCCTCGTCGCTCAGGCGGCTTGCGGCGATCAAGGAGGCCATGGGAGACGCAGTCGCGGCCCTGGCACTCTGGCGCGAACTGATCGCAGGATCGGACGATGGATCCGAGCAGTGGTACGAAGCGACCTACGAAACCCTGCGCATTCTCTCGGATACCTCGCCCAAGGACGCGGTGATCGGCCTGAGACAGCACCAACTCCTGCACCCCAAACTGGGACCGCCGCCATGGGATGCCAAGTTCACGGAGTTGGCAACGAAGCTGGGCGAGTCTGAAATATCGCCCTCGAACAAAGCGACTCCCGTGTCGAAGACGCCTCCCGCTCAAGCGCCACCCACGCCGCCGAAAGACTCAGGAGGTGGCGGTTGAGTGACAACCCCAAAATCCCCGTCACCCCTGCGTCTTCAACCGGCCCAGGAACGAATCACGCAAGCGGCCCATCCGAGCTCGCCGCTGCCTCAGACGCATGCGTGTACTTCTTCCCGGGAACCTCGACGGATCGTCCGCTCGAACTGCTCGGTCTCACCGGCGCACCGACATCACAATCTCAAGTGCTGCTTGCGCTGCAGCAGCGGCTCGCGGTGCTCAATCAGCACCCCGAGGGCATGTCGACCGTGGGAAATAGAGCTCGGTTTGCGTTGCACGCCGCCGCGGCCAAACTACTCGATCCGTACCGAAGGCCCGACGCCGAGGCCTTGCCGCCGTCCCAGCCGTCCCCGCCCGCCGCGGACCCGGGGCTGCTGCAGGCCATCGCGATGGGAGGCGGCTGGAACTCGACAACTCTGAGGTACGCGCTGCAATCGGCGGGCCCGGATGCAACGGATGCGAGGGCGATCCTCACGAGAGTGTCGCGATTGACGGGCCTGCAGGCCCCGCCGCCATCGCCGCGAGTTCATTCACCGGTCGGGCCGCGGGCGTCGCCAGCGCCTGTTGCGCTCCAGAGCGTGATGGAGCCGCCCGAGCAGCTCTTCTCACCCGACACGCCTGATCCGGCGCGACGGGTGATTGCAGCGGCGGCGTGGGCTTTGGGGGGCGTGATGGCGCTGCTGTTGGCACTCATCGCCGTGGTCGTAGTCATCAGCCGCATGCCCCGCCCGGGAACCAATCTTGCTTCCAACACCTCGGCACTGGAGAACCTCGCCGCACCCTCCTCACCCGCCGCACAAACCTCTCCAACGAGCGAATCAAAGCCGGCGCCCCCACCGGCAGCGCAGAGAACTCACGTTGAAGAATGGCCGGACTTCATCCGTTCCATGGACGAGTGTGCGTCTTCTTTGCGAGTCGGCGAGTCAGGCGTCGCCTCGCAGTTCGCGGCGACGCTGGCCAAGATGGGGGCCGGCTGGATTTCTGCGGGCTCGGATGAGCGTGCCGCAGCGATGAACACAATCGTTGAAGCGGTGTACGCCGCCTCCGGCGATGGAGAGCTGTGCGCCAAACTTGTTGCCGAAGTCGGCTCGGCGGGCGTGATGCTGGGGTCGGCGGCGAGGCCCACGGACACGGAAGTGCTCCCGGGCGTCTGGTCGGCGGGCCTCCAGTCTCGACTTTCCGGAGAGCGTGACCTCCCGCGAGCGGCGCTGCGGGCATTGAACGAAGCGTTGGACAGGACCTTCGCCAAAGGGGGAGGCGCACCGGGCGAGTCATCTTTTGAGAACGGCGCGGCTTCGATGCTGACGATTCTCTCCCAAACACTGGTGCCCACAGTCGCCGCGACAGACGATGCGGCAGCGGCGAAATCTCTGGACGCGTGGAAAAGATGGGCCGCGGCGAGCGCCGCGCTGCGGGGACCGCAGAGCGAGCTCAATCAAATCCTCACGCTCGGTGCGTTAGACCGCTTGCTCGCCGGCCCGCTCGAGCCCACGCAGTGCCGCGAAGTGTTCGATGCGGTGTCGCTGCTCGTCGCGGGACTTCCTTGGCGCGAAGGGGATCCTTCACGCCGTTGGCTGATGCACGCGTTCGAGACTCCAACGGTCAGCATCGCGGATTTGTTCGCCGTGACCCAGTCATTGGCGACGCGTTCGGGCGCACCGGGCGTGGATCAAACAATGGTGCTCGCGGCAGGCGCAGGCGACGCTGGCCGCGGGCAGTTGCGGGACCAATACGCCTCCGTGTGGGGGCTGGCCAGCGCGGAGGCCCGTGACGCCGCGATGACCAAGTGGATCCAAGCGGCGAAGAACGAACTGGCGCGCGGCGACGTCGGGGACTCGCCGCTGCATCACCTCGCCGCCGCGGTGTCACTTGCACGGCTCAACGCGGCAGCGGCGGCGATCTGGGCGGGCAGTCCCGACATCGCTGCGCCGTTCGTGGCCAGTCCGGATGGGGGCATCGACAAACGGATCTCGACGATCCAGACGCTGGGGGCCGAACCGGTGATCAGGCGGGAACTCACGACCTGGGGCGTGCAGTACGGCGGGCTCTCGTTGGGAGCCTCGAAGATCCCCGAACGACGAAAGATGCTCGGCGAGTACTCGGGCACGCTCACGCTGGCAGACGCCGGGCTCATCGCGGCGGAGGCGCTCCGTGGACCCAACGAAAACCTCCGCGCCGATGCGGTGGCGTTCGTGAAGCGACACGCCAACGACGCCGCCATGGTCGCGGCGTTGCTCGAGGAAGCACCGCAGATCCCGCAAACCGGGCCCAGCACTGAACTCATCAAGACCGTTGCTGTTGCGGCGATCCCCTCGCCGCGTGATCCGGGATGGCGGGTGTCTGTGCGGCGCGCGTTGGTGTCGCGGTTGCTCGAGTTGGTAGCGGGCACGGGCGAAACGGGAGTGGTTGACGAAGTCGCCGTGATGCTGGCCGAGGCATACGACGCTCAACGCCCAGCAATGTCAACGCCGCAGGACCCGGCGGACGATCCAGACTCGTCGCCTCGAGTTCGCGGGCGGGTCAAACCATCGCCGGAAGTGGCCGCGGCGGCGCTGCGGGCCAAGTTGTTGCGTGAAGCGGAAGCCGCGGTGCCCACGGGGCGCGAACCGATCTCACTGGGACAGGCCGCGGCCTCGCGGGCGGCGCGAGCGAAGCTGGTCAAGGGCCGCATCCAGGAGTTCGCTGCCGAACAGGTCGCCTGCTGCGAGTTGCTGGCGTTCATCATCTCTTCGGAGCGGACTGACCGGGCCGAGGGCGCTGCAAAGGTGCTGACCGAGCTGGGTGAGGCTCGCCGTACCTCGCGACATGTGTTCCCGCAGATCGAGGCGGCGGAGCGGGCGATGTTGAAGTTGTGGCTGTTGCGGGCAAGAGCGGAGGAGGCTTCCTCGTGATAAGAGCCTGGGTCATTGCAGTCCTTGTTCCGAGCACGGCGGTGATGGCACAGCCGGCGCCGGTGGTGGGCATGGCGCAGCAACACCGCGATGAGTTGACGGCGCTCAATCCGCAGGAGCCGCAGGAGTATCTGTTGCTTGGAGAAGTGATCGCTGATCAGGCAACGACGGAGGCGGATCGGCGGCTGGCTGCACAGTTGTTGTGCTTGGCATTCGAAGCGGCGCGGGGGAAGCCGGCTCAGCGTTCGGTCGCGGGGGCCGCGGCGATGGCGTTGACCGATCTGGATGGCACGGAGAAAACCAAGCGGTGGCTGACGGCGATGGCCAGAACGGTTGACCCTTCCCGCGCCGAGCCGCAGTGGCTGGCCAAACCGGCGCCTGCCTCGCCGGATTCGTCGCAGTATCAGATCGCGACCGTTCTGGGAATGGTCCGCAGCGGCGATGGGGCCCAGGCCCGAACTCTGCTGGCCAAGCGGGAGGTGCACGAGTCGTTGGCGGCGATGGACCGGCTGCTTTCTTCGAGCGGAGTGGCGGGCGGACTGTCGGGGCTGGAACGAGAGGCCGCGAAGTGGGCGTGCCCGACGTGCGGGAATAAGCGGGTCGTGCGAAAACAAGGAGTTACGCCGCCGGAGTACCGAGCGTGTACGAACTGCGGCGGGGCGCCCGGGCCGGCGCTGTCCAACGAAGATCTGATCGGACAGTTGCGGCTGGAGTCGCTCCTGCTGCAAGGGCTGCAGCGGTCTTGGGCGGCCCAGGCGGCGACGGATCGGGGTGAGCCGCTGATCGATCCGGACCCTGCGGCGTTGTGCGCGGCGTTCCAGGTGGATCCGGCGAAGTTCTACTGGCGGGAGGGCCAGTGGTGCGCTACACCGGATTGTTCGACACCCGCGCCGCCTCCGCCGCTCAAGGCTCCGGAACCGAAAAAGCCTACAGTCACCCCCGCGCCCAAAGACACCGCGGCCCAGTGACGCAAGGCAACACCAACATGGCAGACCCGACACCCCCGACTTCTCCCGCCCCCACCGCTCCCGCCGCCGCGCCCAAGGCCGGGCCAGAGCCCAAACCGCAGATCACGTTCGACGAGTTCGCCAAGGTGGACCTTCGCGTCGCCAAGATTCTGAAGGCCGAGCCTCACCCGAACGCGGACAAACTCTACAAGCTTCAGTTGGATGACGGATCCGGCACGCCCCGGCAGATCTGCGCGGGCATCCGGCAGGCTTACACCGCCGAGGAACTGGTGGGCAAAAGCATCATCATCGTCGCGAACCTCGCGCCGCGGATGCTGCGTGGCGAAGAGTCCCGCGGCATGCTGCTCGCAGCGAGCAATGTGCCGAAAGACGCCGCCGCGGAGACCGCGCGGACCGTGGTAATTCTGACTCCGCTCTCGGACATCGCGCCGGGCGCGATCGTTTCGTAATGATCGGGATCAGGCCGCGTCGAAGAGACTCTCGCAGAACTTCCAGTTCACGACGTTCATAAACGCCGTGATGTAATCCGTGCGTTTGTTTTGGTACTTGAGGTAGTACGCGTGCTCCCAGACGTCGATGCCCAGGACGGGCTTGGCGCCGGTGAGCATCATGTCCTGCTGCTTCTCTTCCTGGATGATGAGCAGGCGGCCGGAGACCGAGTCCTTGACGAGCCAGGCCCAACCGCCGCCTTCAACCTGTGCAGCGGCGGCCTTGAAGTGGGCGAGGAACTTGTCGAAGGAACCGAAGTCGCGGTCGATCGCGGCGGCGAGTTTGCCGCCGGGTGCACCGCCGCCGCCCTTTCCGGCCGGGGCGAGCATGTTCCAGAACAGCGTGTGGTTCACGTGGCCGGAACCGTGGAAGGAAACTTCTCGCGACCAGTGCTTCACGAGGGCCGCGTCGCCGCCTTCGCGGATGTCGCGGAGCGCCTTGACGGCCTTGTTCAGACCTTCGACGTAGGCCTTGTGGTGACGGTCGTGATGGATTTCCATCGTCTGAGCGTCGATGTGCGGCTCGAGTGCGTTCTTGTCGTAGGGGAGGGGCGGCAGGACGTACTCGCCCTTGGCGGCGTCGAATCCGACAAGACTGGCGGGGGTTTTCGCGGCGGCGTCTTGCGGCTGGGGCAGGGTTTCGGGGGCCGCGGGGGTGGTGTGCTTGACCTGAGCGAACGCGGCGGAAGCGAGGGAGGCTGCTCCGAACACTCCGATGGCGGAGAGGGCGTCGCGACGGGGCAGAGAGGGCTGGCTGTCCTGATTCATGGGATGATCCTTGTTGGTGAGAGAACCAAGGTTAGCGCGGCGAGTTCACCCAGCCCCATTCGGTTGCGTCGCTGGCGTGCAGGTCGAACTTCCTGAACTTGGCTTCGAGCTTGACGCCCTGCGCGGTGAGGTTCGCGGGGTGCGGCTGCGTGGGCAGTCCGGCCTGGGGCGGGACGAAGCGGTCCACGGAACCGTCGAGAAACGAGATGTTGCAGCCGCGTCCGTGGCGGCGAGAGAACTGATCGTTCCAGGCGAAACTGCCGTCGTCGAAATCGTGGTTGAAGTACTTCGCGTCTTCTTCGATGAGCACGGGGATCGACGTGAAGTACGAGTAGCGGGAAGCGGCGCCGGCCTGGGGTTGGAGTTGGTACACGGCCTTCCACTGCAGGTCGGTCTTGGCGCCCGCCATGCGGATGAGCATGGTGTAGTCGAAGATGGCGTTGGCTTCGCGCTTGCCGGTCGGGCACTCCATGATCTTGTCGACCGACTGGAGGTACTCGCGGAGCACGGAGGCGTCGAGCGGGTGGTGGTAGCGGGCGGGGTTCGCGAGGTAGGTAGCGTTGTTCCGGCCGCTCCAATCGAGATTCACCGGGCCCTGCCAGTAAGCGCCCGGGATGGTCTTGAAATCGCCGGCGTACTGGAACATCGAAACGCCGAGTTGGCGGACATTGGAGCGGCAGATGACGTTGCGTGCGGCTTCCCGCGATTGCGATATGGCGGGCAGCAGGAGCCCGATCAGGATCGCGATCACGGAAATGACAACCAGCAACTCGATCAGCGTAAATGCTCGGCGCATGGAAGGTTCCACGAATGTGGGGCGGCAGGAGCATAGCCGGGATCGGTCAACGGCGATCCGGCACGATGGGTCGGGGTGCGCGATGAACTTTTGGTCCTGTGCGCCAGGCGAGCGAATAAAAGTTATACGGACCATGAGATGCAGGGTGCTACGAATCCAAGCTGGCGGTGACCGTGCCAGTGGGTTTGGTTGGGTTCGATGAACTTTTGGTGTGTGCGCCAGTGTTCACCCGTTCCTGGGCCCTGTGGAGTCGGATTCGGTCGAAACTGCGAGCCAGCGCGGCTGCTTGCGCGATGAACTTTTGGTCAGGTGCGCCGGGCTGCTCCATGAGGTTATTCGGACCTACCCAGAGACTCCGGAGAGCGAAGCCTTGATGTCAAAGATCAGGTCGGGTCTACCCAATTGTGATACGCGTCGAGCGGCGGAAAGAGACAGGACAATTCGAGATCTGCTCAGTGCATGCGCACGACACGCGTCGGTCGCTTCAAGAATTGGCGGGAGTTGGCCTGCAGGGCGCGCAGATGTGCCGTATGGCTCCGAGTGCCGTTGGTGGCAGAGCATTCGTCAACCGACGAAGTCTGCAAGTCGCCTGTAACCCATCGCGCGTTCGTTCGTACAAAGCGCAACGACGCTTTCGTGCAATCGTTCAGAGCCGAGGGCGTTAGGCGTTTTGTTCGGTAACGATCGACTGGAGTCGATACACGTGTCCCAATCCCTTTTTCGGGGGTGTTCTGTGCGATTGATGAGCTTTGCTTCCGTTGTGATCGTGTCCGCGGCCGTGCTGTTCGCGACCGCGGGTTCCGCGCTGGCACAACCTGGCGGCGGCGGAGGGCGAGGTGGCTTTGGCGGCGGCCGCGGCGACATGATGCCCGCGATCAACAGTCGTCAGGTCGACAGCTACGCGAAGATCCTGGGGATGACCAAGGACCAGAAGGACGCGGCGACAGCCTTGCTGGAAGGCTATTCCCAGCAGGCGGCGTTGGCCTCCAAGACGATGCGCGATCAGAGCGACAAGATCCGGCAGGAGTTCCAGGACAGCGGCGACCCGACCGTGTGGAGCAAGATGCGGGACGGCATGACCAAGTTCCGCGACGATCGCAAGAAGCTGGACGACGGATTCATGAACGACGTGAAGGCGCTGCTGACGCCCGCCCAGGCCGAGAAGTGGCCGCAGGTGGAGCGGGCCACGCGCCGCGATCAGACGCTGCGTTGGGGCCGCCTGAGCGGCGAGCGCGTCGATCTGGTGCAACTGGTCGATCAGCAGAAGTTCCCTGCGGCCATCGCTTCGCAGGTCACTCCCGTGCTGGCTCAATACGAGGAAGAACTCGACGGTGTGCTCGTGAAGCGCAACGAGGTGTACGAAGGCGCGATGCAGAAGATGATGGAGCTGATGCGCAGCGGCGACACCGAGGCGGCCCAGGACATTGTGAAGAAGGGCCGCGAGGCGGGGATTCGGGTGCGTGACGTGAACCGCAAGTACGCCCGCCAGATCGAGGACATCCTGCCCGAAGATCAGAAAGCGGGCTTTGAGTTCGCGTTCCGCAAGGAATCATTCCCCGACGCCTACCGCAAGCCCTACTCGCAGCGCGCGATCGAGGCGGCGGCGGCCATGAAGGATCTGACTCCGGAGCAGAAGGAGAAGATCTCCCAGATGTCTGCTTCGGTCACCAAGGACATGGACGCGCTGGCGGCGAAGATCGCGACTGCGACCGAAGAGACCGAGATGAACTTCGACATCACGCAGATGATGCGCGGCGGCGGGCGGCAGGAAGGCCCGATGGCCGACCTTCGCAAAGACCGGCGCGACCTGGACCGCAAGTCGCTTGAAGCGCTCAAGAAGGTGCTGACCGAGGAGCAGGCGGCGAAGCTGCCCGAGCGGTCTGAAGACGAGAACGCCGACGGCGGCCCCCCGGGCGGCGGTCGCCGTGGACCTAACGGCGGCAATGGCGGGCAGCAGCGCAACCGCGGGTAAGTTTTTGTACCCGTCGCACTGAACCTACAAGCCCGGCCTGATGGTCGGGCTTTTTTTGCAGGTCCGGGGCCACTCGAATGGGGTGCCTATGCCAAATATCCGCATCGCGGACATCTGGCATAGGCGAATGGCGACCGATATTCGGGAGTTGAACATGCAAGGACGGCCGGGCGTACAGTCTCCTGACGGGAACGCGAATTGAACTCACGAACGCTTCAAGTTCTGACACTGCTGATCGCCACACTCCTGGCGCCTCTGTGCTGTTGTCAGGTTGAATCGCTCGCGGCGTGGTTCGAGGCTCCGAAGACGGGGGCCGGCGGTTGCCCGCATTGCCACTCGAAGCAAGAGTCGCCGAAGAAGGCTCCCGAGGCGCCGTGCCGCAAGTGCCCGTCGTGCAACTCGAGCAGTCTGGCGCAACCGACGTCCGTCACCCATTTTGAACACGTGCCGGTTGCTGCGATCGCGTTTTGGATTCTCCCGCTCCCCGCGGCACTGCCTCAGATCCGTGAGTCGGCGCGGCCGGCGCGTGAAGAGTTCATCACGCATAGACCCGGAAGAGAAGTGCTGCGCATGCGGTGCGCGCTGATTTTGTAGCGTGGGGGCTTGTTCCCCGTGCCGCGCCCGCGTCGACGGGCGTTTACCCAAACACAATTCGCGCCGACCATCCCGAATCCCCCCCGGAGGGAATCCGCATGAACGCTTCACGTCCTGATCTTTCATCTTTATCGCGTGGGCCGAATACACAGTCGTTTGCCCTGGTTGTCCCGCAGCCTCGAGTCCGTTGGCGGACCAGGGTGTTGCTCCCGATCGTTCTGCTGTTCGGCGCCGGCGGCGTCGCTGCGTACGCGGGGCGAACGGCCCTTATCCCGGCCGTTGCTGTTCGCGTCGCGCCGGCGGTCGCGGCAAGCACGGGGGCACAACAGTCCTCCCCCGATTCGCCGGCGCCTACGCACACGATCCTCGTGCAGGCTCCGGGCTGGATCGAACCCGACCCGTTCGCGGTGACAATCCCGGCGTTGGCGGAGGGCGTGATCTCCGAGGTACGAATCACCGAGGGCCAGCGTGTCGCGGCGGATGAAGTGGTAGCGCGGATGATCAATCGGGATTCGACCTTGGCGCTGGCGCGGGCCGACGCCGAACTGCTTGAACGAGACGCGGACATCGCCCGGGCGGAGGCGGATTACGCGGCGGCGCAATCACGGGCGGACGAGCTCAAGGACGATCTGGCTCGCAAGCGGCCCTTGGTGGAAAAGGGCGCCATCGGCGCGGCGGAACTGGCGCAGTTGGAACTGCGGGTCACGGCCGCGGAGCGAATGACTACCGCTGCGGCGGCGGCGACGAGGCAGGCGCAAGCGGCCCGGGCCAAGGCGGCGGTCATGCAAGAGGAAGCCAGGCTGCTGCTGGAACGGATGGAGATCCGCAGCCCCAGCGCGGGCGTGGTCATGCGGCGGCTCGTGGAGCCGGGCTCGCGCATCTCGATGCAGACGAACTCGGGGGAGATGGCGACGTCGATCGCCAAGTTGTATGACCCGGCGCATGTGCAGGTGCGAGTGGATGTGCCGATCGCCGACGCCGCGAAAGTGGGCCTGGGCACCAAAGCGGAAATCACGACCGAAGCGCTGCCCAATACGGTCTTCCAAGGACAGGTGTCCCGGGTGGTGCACGAGGCGAATATCCAGCGCAACACCGTTCAGTTCAAAGTGGCCGTGAGCGAACCGGTCGAAACCCTTAAACCCGAAATGCTCACTCGGGTGCGGTTCATCGGTGAGGGCCGGGCGCAGGCTGCGCCCGGCGCGACGAGCGCCGAGGTCTCGGAAGGGCTCGTCATCCCGGCGGCGGCGCTGGTAGCACGCACGCAGGACGGGGCGGCGGTGTGGCTGGTGGATCTGCGGCAGGATGGCCCGCACGCCAAGCGTGTTCAGGTGACGCTCCGGGCGGAGCCCACCGGAACAGCGGCTGTGGTCACGAGCGGCCTGCATACCGGAGACCGGGTCGTCGTGGAACCTCCGCCCGAGCTTCGCGAGGGTTCAAGGCTCAACATTCTGGGTGAAGCGGAGGAACGCTGAACATGGCTCTCATTGAGTGCAGACAACTCACCAAGTCGTACCAGAAAGGTGACAGCACCATCACGCCGCTGCACCAACTGGACCTGGATGTCGAGTCCGGCGATTTTCTCGCGCTCATGGGTCCGTCGGGCAGTGGCAAGACAACGCTGCTCAACCTGATCGCGGGGATCGACTCCCCCACCGCCGGCACACTGCGCATCGGCGGGCAGGACATCGCGAACCTTTCGCGCGGCGCCCTGGCGGATTGGCGTGCCGGGCACGTGGGGTACGTCTTCCAGCTGTACAACCTCGTGCCGGTGCTGACGGCGTACGAAAATGTGGAGTTGCCGCTGTTGCTGCAGGGGATCGGGAGGCGCGATCGGCACCGTAGAGTGTCGGCGGCGTTGGACCTCGTGAGCATCACCGATCGGCACGACCACTACCCCCGGCAGCTCTCGGGCGGTCAGGAGCAGCGGGTGGCGATCGCCCGCGCGATCGTGACCGATCCGGCGATTCTGGTTGCGGACGAACCGACGGGCGACCTGGACGCGGACTCGGCGAAAGCGATCATGAGCCTGCTGACTCGGTTGTGCGACGAGATGGGCAAGACGCTGATCATGGTGACACACGACGCGCACTGTGCCGAGTATGCACGCAGGACGCTGCACCTTGAGAAGGGGCAGTTGATCGGCCGCGGGCGATTGGATGCGCCCGCGCCGGTAGGAGTATCCGAATGATCCATCCCAGGTTTATTCCGCTCGTGAGCAAGCAGTTGTGGCGTCACGGGACGCGTTCATCACTGACGGTGCTGGGTGTTGCCGCGGCGATGTTCCTGTTCGTGGCGGTGCAGACGCTGCAACAGGGCGTGGCGAAGGCCACGAACGCGGCGGCGGGTGATACAACGCTGGTGGTGTATCGAGAGAACCGGTTCTGTCCCGCGACGAGCCGGCTGCCGGAGAACTACGAGGATCGGATCCGGAAGGTGGCGGGCGTGGCGAGCGTGGTGCCGATGAAGATCGTGGTGAGCAACTGCCGCGCGAGCCTGGACGTTGTGACGTTCCGGGGCGTTTCACCCGAGAACGCGGACGGCATGGCGAAACAATGGGCGTTGGTGGAGGGCTCGCTTGATGAGTGGAAGCGGCGGTCCGACGCGGCACTGGTCGGGGAGCGGCTGGCTGAGCGGCGGAAGATGAAGGTCGGGCAGTCGTTCGACTCATCGGGCATCACCGTGACGATCGCGGGGATCATCCGCTCCACGGCGGCGCAGGATCAGAACGTGGCGTACGTGCACCTTGATTTCATCCAGCGTGCGAGCAGGACGGGGCTGGGGATCGTCACACAGTTCAACGTGCGGGTGGATGACCCGGCGAAACTCGAAGCGACGGCGAAGGCGATCGACGCGGAGTTTCGCACCGATGCGGAACCCACGACAACGCGGCCGGAGAAGGCGTTCGTGGCGCAGGCGGGTTCGGACATCGTTGAGGTTGTCGGATTCACGCGGTACCTGGGGTGGGGTTGCCTGGCGGCGGTGCTGGCTTTGGTGGCTAACGCGATCGTGCTGAGCGTGCAGGACCGCATCAAGGAGCACGCGATTCTGCAGACGCTGGGGTTCCGCGGCGGGCTGATCGCACGGCTGATCGTGGTGGAGAGCGTGTTGCTGGGGCTGGCGGGCGGCCTGCTGGGAACGATCGGCGCGGCGGCGTTGATTCACTGGGGCGGCTTCAGCATGTCCGCGGAGGGGCTGAGCGTCAACGTTGATCTTTCGCCCCGGGTGCTCGTGCTCGGATTGACGATTTCGGCGCTGGTGGGCGTGATCGCCGGGTTGGTTCCGGCGCTTCGGGCGGGGCGTCGGGGAATCGCGGATTGCTTCCGTGCCGTGTGAGTGAGCGATTATGGCCAGACTTCTTCCATTTGACTACGCGGTGCGGAACCTGGGGCGCTCCCCGTGGCGGACGCGGCTGAGCGTGCTGGGGGCGGCGCTCGTGGTGTTGCTGTTGATCGGAGCCGGGGCGTTCGTGCGGGGCATGGAGCGTTCGCTGCGAGAGAGCGGCGAGCCGGACAACGTGATCATTCTGGGCGCGGGCAGCGAGGAAAGCGTGGAGCGGAGCGAGATCACCGAAGAAGCGGTAGGGATCGCGATCGCCAGCATCCAGGGTGTGCGTTCACGCGCCGGCGCGGTGTACGCGTCCGCGGAAGTGCACGTGCAGTTGGGCGTCAAGACTGAAACGGGGCTGGAACGGCCGGCTCAGATGATGGTGCGCGGAATCACGCCGGGTGCGATGCTGGTCCACGGCAATGTGCAGATCGTCGAGGGTCGGCTGCCGAGTCCGGGGCACGACGAAGTGATGGTGGGCGGGACCATGCACACGCGGCTCGGGCTCGCGGAGTCGCAACTTCAGATCGGCGGCAGGTTGCTGATCGACAACCGGCCGTGGACCATTGTCGGCAGGTTCCGATCGCCCGGCGCCGTGATGGACAGCGAGGTGTGGGCATCGATCACCGATGTGAAGCAGGCGACGAAGCGGACAACGATTTCGTGCCTGATCCTGACGCTGGACCCGACGCAGGCGGAGTTCGCCGACATCGGCGTGTTTGTCAAGACGCGGCCGGACCTGGAACTCGCGGCGTTGCGCGAGACGGAGTACTACGGACAACTCGCCAAGTTCTTTGCGCCGCTGCGGGCGGTGGCGTGGGCCACGGCGGGGCTGATCGCGATGGGCGGCCTGCTGGGTGGTCTGAACACGATGTACGCCGCGTTCGCGGCGCGGGTGCGGGAGATCGGGACGCTGCGGGCGCTGGGGTATCGGCGGCGGGCGATCGCGCTGAGCCTGGTGCAGGAGTCCGTGATCGCCGCGGCGGCGGGAGCGTTGCTGGCGTGCGGGATCGGGCTTGCCGGGCTGGACGGGATCGCGGTGAAGTTCTCGCTGGGGAGTTTGAGGTTGACGGTGGATGAAACGGTGATCGGCATCGCGCTAGCGGCGGGGCTGGTCCTGGGGCTGGTGGGCGCGTTGCCCCCGGCGTGGCGGTGCCTGCGGCTGGAAATTCCTACGGCGCTCAAGGCGGCATAGCCTGACGCGCCGGTACTCACTGGAGATTGTCATGAAGGTTCGAGTGATTGCGTGCCTGGTTGCCGGAACGTTGCTCGTGACGGCGCCCGCGAAGGCCCAAAGCAAGCCATCAACGATTCCGCCCAAGACGTTCGTGCTTGAAGCGCCCTCCGGTGCGAAGACGATCGGGGAGGCTACGTCGGCCAAGCCGGGCGACAAGATCACTATCCAGGGCGAGGTGGCGGGAACGAACGCGTTTGAGGCGGGCAAGGCAACGGTCGTGCTCAAGGACCCGGCGTCGGACAAGACGGCGTTGGTGCGGGTGGTGAACGACAAGGGCCAGCCCCTTCCGACGGAACTGAAAGGGTGGCGTGGGCTGAATCCGGGCGCAAAGGTCACGGTGAAGGGCAAGCGGGCGGCCGGAGAGGGCGTGGTGGTTGATGCCGAGGCGATCTGCGTCACAGCGCCCGCGGTGCCCGATGGTTTCATGCTGACTCAGGAACCCAAAGACGCCAAGTGGATCGAAGACCTCCGGGCGGGAGCCAAGGTGGGGCAGCCGATCGCGGTCCGCGGATATGTCGGCGGGAGCGTGACGCCGTTCGTGGAGGGAAGGGCGGTGGTGACGCTGGTGGGCAAGGGCTTGCCCTCCTGCGCGGACAAGGGCACCGACCACTGCAAAACGCCGTGGGACTACTGCTGTGAGACAGCCAAGGACATCGCGGCCCACAGCGTGACGGTGCAGGTGGCCGATCCGGCGGGAGGAGTGCTGCGGACGACCCTCAAATCCGACAAGGTCAAGGAACTGGCTGAGGTCATCGTGGTGGGAACGGTGGCGGTGGCGGACGGCAAGTCGCTCATCGTAAACGCCACCGGCGTGTACGCGGTGGAGAAGCCGGCGAAGTAGCCGGTGCCGGGTGACGGCTACTCTTTTCGTTGAACGCGCCGTTTACCCCTTCACCATCATGCCAGTCGATCCAGCCAGCCTGACAATCCGGATTCATCCCGACCCCGTGCTGCGGAAGAAAGCGCAGCCGATCACAGAGATCACCGAAGAGCACCGCGCGGTGGCGGAGGCGATGTTCGCGCTGATGCGAACAGAGCACGGCATCGGCCTGGCGGCCCCTCAGGTGGGGTTGTCGTGGCGGATGTTCGTCGTCGACATTCCCGAGGACGAGGGGCAGTCGGTGAACGCGGACCCGCCGACGGCGACGAACGGGCGCGTGGTGTACATCAACCCGGTGCTGCGAGAGCCGGAGGGTGCGGTGGTGCCGTTCGAGGAGGGGTGTCTATCGCTCCCGGAGATCCGGGGCGATGTGCTGCGGCCGCCGGTGATCACGATCCACGCGCTTGGTTTGGACGGCAAGCCGTTCACGCAGCGCGGGGGCGGGTTGCTGGCCCGGTGCTGGCAGCACGAGATGGACCATCTGGACGGGGTGCTGATCATCGACAAGATGACGCAGATGTCACGCATCAAGAACCGAATCAAGCTGCGCGACCTCGAGCGCGGGGACCGCTAGGCCCAGGGCCCGGGAGATCGACGCCGTGGACATTGTTTTCTTTGGTTCCGGGGCCTTCGGCCTGCCGACGCTGGCGCACCTGGCGGAGCATCACCGGGTGCTGGCGGTGGTGACACAGCCGGACAAACCCGCCGGGCGTGGCGGCACGCTCACGCCGACGCCGATCGGCGCGTGGGCAGCGCAGCATCTGCCGGGCGTGCCTCTGTTCAAACCGGAGAAGGTCAATGTGCCGGAAGTGCGGGACCGGATCAGGGCCTTGCCCGCGTCGGCGTGGGTCGTGATCGCGTTCGGGCAGAAGCTGGGGGCGGCGCTGCTGGAGGACAGGTTTTCGGTGAACCTGCACGCCTCGCTGCTGCCGCGGTGGCGCGGGGCGGCGCCGATCAACGCGGCGATTCTCGCGGGGGACAGCGTGACAGGCAACAGCGTCATCACGCTCGCGGACAAGATGGACGCGGGGTTGGTGCTGGGGCAATCGACGCGAACGGTGGAGCCGGGGACGACGGCGGGTGAGATGCACGACCTGCTCGCGGCGGACGGGCCGGCGCTTGTGGAACGGGTGCTGCAGGAGCACGCCGCGGGGACGTTGTCGCCGCGGGTGCAGGATGAATCACTTGTCACATTGGCGGGCAAACTGAGCAAGGCGGACGGGTGGGTGGACTTCACACGATCGGCCGTCGAGTGCCGGCAGCGTGTACACGGTCTGACGCCGTGGCCGGGAGTGACGGCGAAGTTCCGCGGGGCGGGGCTGAAACTGCTTCGCGTTGAAGCGTTGGAACAGCGTCACGATCAAGCCGCGGGGACGATTCTGGATGCGGCGATGGGGACCGTGGCGTGCGGCGATGGCACGGCGCTGCGGCTGCTGGAAGTGCAGCCCGAGGGCGGCCGGGCGATGGCGTGGAGCGATTTCGCTCGCGGGCGAAGGCCTATTGTCGGCGACGTAATCGTCGGAGGCCACGCAGGATGCTGACGCTCTGGGATTTGATCAGACCGATGCGGGATGCTCTGCTGGGCGCGCCGCCCAAGCAGCCGGTCGTAGTGTCTCCGCAGCGCCGGAGGGTGAAGCAGGCGGTTGCCGTGGCGCCGACCAAGAAGCCCTCGGGCCGAACGGTTCGGCCGAAGGCCGCGGAGAAGTACGCCGAGGTGACGCGCCTGATGCTGCACCGGTACGAGGTGCGGGTGAAGCGGTGGCGCAACAGCATGTCGGGGCTGGCATTCCTGGTGCAATATCGCGACGGGACGGTCGCGAGGCTGATCGAATCACCCAGGCCCAAGAGCCCGATGTCGGTTGCGATCTTCCTGCATGAGATCGGGCATCACGCCATCGGGCTGGGGATTCACAAGCCGCGGTGCCTGGAGGAGTACCTGGCGTGGAAGTTCTCGCTGGAGACGATGGAGCAACTGGGATTGCCGGTGACCGACCGGGTGCGACGGCGGGTTGACCGCAGTTTGCGGTACGCTGTGCGCAAGGCACGCCGGCGCGGGATCAAGACTCTGCCGAGCGAGTTGATGCCGTACGACGGGTGATTCAGGGGTGTCCGGGGAGGAACCGGACGCCGGCTTGAATGACGGCGACCGCGACGGTGTTGGCGACGTGCCAGATGCGTGAACCGCCGACCATGAAGAGGAGGGCGAAAGCGACCATGCCGATGATCGCACCGGATTCTGTCCGCCAGAGGTTGGAGTACGCGGGGACGAAGTTGCCCAGGATGCGGCTGCCGTCCAGCGGCGGGATGGGGACGAGATTGAAGATGAAGCCGACGACGTTGATCATCGTGCCGCAGGTGACAAATACGCCGAGATTGGCGCCGAAGGGGTCGGGCAGGCCACGGCCGTACACAATCCAGAGGCACGACGCCGCGGCGCACAGGACGAAGAGGATGAGATTGACGAAGGGGCCGGCGAAGGCGACGTACGCGTCGTCGTAGCGGCCCCGGAATCTCAACGGGTTCACGGGCATCTGGCCCCAGGTGAATCCGAAGAGGGCGAACATGATGAGGCTCCACGTGCCCATGTGGACAAGCGGGTTCCATGTCATGTGGCCGAGCAGGCGGGGCGTGTCGTCTCCGCAGCGGATGGCGGCGACGCCGTGGCCGAGTTCGTGCAGGCAGATGGAGAAGATCACCCAGAACACCCACGAGACAGCAAACATGGGGTTCTGATTCCACGCGTCGGCGAGCCACCACGATGATCCCAAGATCGAGCCTCCTGTTGTGCCGCGAACGGCGTGGAGAGGAACGGAGCAACTACAAAACGATAACAGGCGCGGCCGGGCCGCGCCTGTCGGGGTAGCGAAAAATCTGATCAGGCCTTGGCGGTGGTGGCCTTGGCGTGCTTGAGAGCGGTGGCGCAGATGGAATCGAAGAGCTTGGGGTCTTCGATGGCGATCTGGCTGAGCATCTTGCGGTTCAGCGTGACGCCGGCCAGACGCAGGCCGTTGGTGAAGAGGCTGTAGCGGGTGCCGCGCATCTTGCAGGCGGCGGTGATGCGGGTGATCCAGAGTTTGCGGTAGTCGCGCTTTCGGCGGCGACGGTCGCGGTAGCCGTACACGCCCGCGCGGATGACCGCGTTTGCTGCACGGTACTTGCTGGTGCTGTTGGAACCGTAATAGCCGCGGGCCTTGCGCAAGACTCTCTTGCGTGCTTGAGCCCTGGCGGCGCCTTTGCGTACACGAGGCATCGATCAATCTCCTGACGAGTGTCCGAACGGAGCGGCGGGACTTCCCGACGGCTTAGGTCCCGGCGGACGGGTGATGAGCTTACTTGGCGGCCTTGGCGGCCTCGCGAGCGGCCTTGCGCTCGGCGGGGCTGGGGCTCTTGCGCAGCGCGGTGCGGGGCTGCTCGCGGCCGCGGAGG
>JBGAMO010000071.1:0-22956 GCA_044222845.1 Phycisphaerales bacterium | reverse complement strand
CAACGCGTCGGGCGCCCCGGGGGGCGCATCGGGGGGCGCATCAGGATCGGTCGCCTGGGAAGCGGCCGGCGCGGCGAGCATTCCGATCGATACCGCCATGAACGCTGGAATGAACTTCAAGCGGTTAGCCTCCCAAGAAAATCGTCATGGCCACCAACGCACCCCCCAGCACGACCATCACCGCCGCGTGCAGCCAGGGTCTTCGCCCGACACAGCGCCCGAACGCGTAGCCCAACGCCGCCAGCATCACGATGGCGATCAGGTTGGAAACCCGCATGGCGCGGCTCACCTCGTGCATGAGGATGAAAGGAATCGTGACCGGGAACGTGGAAAGCACCACGAGCAGGAACACACCCGCTGCACCAAGCCAATCCTCCTTCCCGAATCGCACGTAGTTCGGCGGTTCGGGCAGTTTCATCAGGCGTTCGTGGATCGACGTGAGTTCCGCCGGCTCCAGGATCGACGCGACGATAGTCGGCAACGCCCCGGCGATGAGTCTGTGGGCCACTTGCGGATCGGTAGCGGTTCGCACCGCGCGGAAGACCTTGAGGCCCCGGCCCTTCTCGGCCAGGCATCCCATCAGGTACAGCACAGCGTCAATAACCCCCCACGCCAGATTGCAGCCCAGAGCGCCGATGAGCATGGTGCGGATGTCCTCGCGGCCGGCCTCCGCGACGCTCAGCGACCCGGTAAAGGTGATCACCATGATGAGACCGAAGAGCACCTCCGAAATCCGTTCTTCGGGCGTAAGCACTCGCTTGGTGGAACGGATCGGATCTTGAGTTGTAGCGGTCATAGGCGCCTGACTCTTGGAAAGTTCTGTAGGAGACCCGTCGACGCTCTTGTAACAGTATGACCGCCGAGCGATGATCCGGCGCTGCTCGCACCGAGCATTCCGCCCGCCCTTCGTCCTTGGACCATGCGGCACCTGATTGGAGCGCAGCTGATTGTCATCGTGGGCGCATCTCTCGGCAGTGGCGCGACGCGACCGCACCTATCATGGTTGGAGAGGAATCGCGAATCTGCCCCATCCTACAAGGAGTCTTCCGTGAAAGAAACCAATGAAAGCGGCGAACGCGGCACCCTGAAACGAAAGCAGTACGAGAAGGAACTGAAGAAGCTGCAGGAACAGCTCTGCCACCTTCAGGCCTGGGTGAAAGCGAAGGGATATCGGGCCATCATCGTTTTTGAAGGTCGTGACGCGGCGGGCAAGGGCGGAGTCATCAAGGCAATCACCGAGCGGGTCAGCCCCCGTGTGTTCCGGTTGGTCGCGTTGCCCGCTCCCTCGGACCGCGAGAAGTCTCAGATGTACATCCAGCGGTACATGCAGCATTTTCCCGCCGCGGGAGAGGTGGTCATTTTCGATCGTTCGTGGTACAACCGCGCGGGCGTCGAGTACGTGATGGGGTTCTGCACCAAGGAACAGCACAAGCGATTCCTGGAACTGTGCCCGGAGATCGAGAAGTTCATCATCGACGGCGGCATCAAGCTCATCAAGGTGTGGCTTGAAGTGAGCGACAAGGAGCAGAAGCGTCGGTTCGAGGCACGCATCGAGGACCCGTTGCGGCAGTGGAAACTCAGTCCCATGGACCTTCCTTCTCGCAGCAAATGGTTCGAATACTCCCGCGCCCGCGACATCATGCTGGACGCGACCGACACCGAGTTCTCGCCCTGGCACATCGTCTTTTCCGATGACAAGAAGCGGGCGAGGCTCAACATCATCCGCCACATCCTGGACGCGATTCCCTACAAGGTGCTGCCGCGGGAAAAGGTCAAGCTTCCCAAGAGGTCCATGAAGGGCGAGTACGACGACCAGGCGACGATCTCGAAGCGCAAGTTCGTCAAGGAAGTCTATTGACACCACAGACCGGCGCTTCGGTCGGTCGGGGTCGGCTCTCGGTACTACCAACCTGCTACTACGGAGTTCCCCGTGAACGCAACTCCCTCCGCCGGCCGGCCGAAGAGCGACCCGGGCTTCCCGGATCGAGTTCGCACGGCGATGCCAGCGATCCGATGGCTCCGGAACTACGACAAGTCGTGGCTGCGCGGTGATGTCGTCGCCGGCGTCACGCTCGCCGCGTATCTGTTGCCCGCTGGCCTGGGCGATGCGTCCCTCGCCAACCTTCCGCCGGAGGCCGGTCTCTACGCGTGCCTCTTCTCCGGACTGGTCTTCTGGCTCTTCTGCAGTTCACGCCACACCGCCATCACGGTGACTTCGGCCATTTCATTGCTGGTGGGCGCATCCCTGGGAGAGATCTCGGGCGGCGACACCACCCGCTACGGTGCGCTCGCGGCGGGCATCGCCCTGCTCGTATCGGGCATCGCCTTCATCGCGTGGATTGCCAAGGCCGGCTCGATCGTCAACTTTATTTCCGAGAGCGTGATGGTCGGCTTCAAGTGCGGCGTGGCGCTGTTTCTCGCCAGCACCCAGTTGCCCAAGTTGTTCGGTGTTCACGGAGCGCACGGGAACTTCTGGGAGAACGCCGGGACGTTTGTCAAAAACCTCCATGAGACAAACCTTACGTCGCTCGCCCTGGGATTGACCGCCCTGGTGGTGCTCGTGTGCGGCAAGCTATTCCTCAAGAATAAGCCTGTGGCGTTGTTCGTCGTGATCGGCGGCATCGCCGCATCGTCGCTGCTCGGCTTGGAGGCCCGCGGGGTGAAACTGCTTGGCGATGTTCCCCAGGGGCTTCCCAAGATGGGCCTCCCGGCGATCGGCTGGGCCGACTTGAACGAACTGCTGCCGCTGGCCCTGGCGTGCTTCATGCTGGGCGCTGTTGAGACAGCGGCGATCGGCCGCACGTTCGCGGCCAAGCACGGGGGCCGACTGGATGCAAACCAGGAGTTCCTGGCGCTCGCCGCGGCGAATCTCGCCGCGGGCCTGGGGCGCGGGTTCCCGGTCAGCGGCGGGATGTCGCAGTCGCTGGTCAACGAAGGCGGAGGCGCCCGCACACCCCTCTCGGGGGCGCTCGCATCGGGCTTCATCCTCATCGTCGTGCTCTTCTTCTCTCACCTGTTGCGAACACTGCCCCAACCTGTCCTCGCGGCGATCGTGCTGGTCGCGGTCACGGGGCTGTTCAAGGTCTCCACGCTGCAACACCTGCGGCGAACGAACCGGACCGAGTACATCGTGGCGGTAGCCGCGTTGATCGGCGTGCTGAGTTCGGGCCTGCTTCGGGGTGTGCTGATCGGGGCCATCATCTCCCTGGTGTTGCTCATCCGCCGCGCCTCTCGCCCCAATGTTGCCTTGCTGGGCCGCATCCCGGGCTCGCAGCGGTTCTCCGATGTTGATCGCCACCCGGACAACGAACTCATCCCGGGCATCTCGATCTTCAGACCAGAGGCAAGCCTCATCTATTTCAATATGGATCATGTACACGACTCGATCATGGAGCGGGTGCGGGCGCAGTCCCCAGCGCCGAGACTGGTCGTACTGGACCTGTCTGCCGCAGCACACGTGGACATGCACAGTGCACACATGCTCGCCGGGCTGGCAGAAGAGTTGAGCTCGACAGGCATCCGATTGCGGGTGGTCGAAGCGAGGTCCGCAGTACGGGATCGGCTCCGCGGCGAAGGCGTGGATGCAAAGCTCGGCGGGATCAACCGCTTCACTTCCGTGGCGGATGCGATCGGGGCCGCGCTGGAAGGTGGTACCGGCCGCCAGCATCCCGCCGAGGTACCGGGATAGTCGCACCCACTGACCGTCATCTCGCTGAGACCGTCCGCCTTCCTCCACTCCGCGCTGCAAGGACTCAAGGACCAAGTTCCCGAGAACTCCATGAACCACCTGCTGAAAGAGATCCGGCATACTCCGCTGCTGTGGTTACTGGCATTTGTACCGGTAGTGTTCGTGGTGCAGAAGGTGCAACCCGGTTCCCACACGCTGCTCTTTGTGCTCTCGGTGCTGGCGATCGTGCCGCTCGCGACGCTTCTGAGCCATGCGACCGAGTCGGTGGCCGCCAGAACGGGCGATTCGGTGGGCGGGCTCCTGAACGCCACGCTGGGCAATCTCACCGAACTGGTCATCGCCCTGGCCGCGCTGCGCGCGGGCGAATACACACTTGTCAAGGCATCGATCGCGGGCGCGATTGTCACCAACACGCTGTTCATGCTGGGCGCGTCGTTCCTGCTGGGCGGGCTCAAGCACCACGTTCAGGAGTACAACCGGGTGAGCGCACGGGTGCAGGCGGGGCTGCTCTTCCTGGCGACCATCGCGATGCTGGTGCCCTCGGCCGTCTCAGGCGTCGAATCGGCCTTAAGAACGGAGTTCACCCACCGGCTGAGCGTCGGTCTTTCGGTGCTGCTCATCATCGCGTACGGGCTGGGAATGCTGTTCTCGCTGAAGACCCACCGCGAGTTGTTCGCCAGCGTCAAATCCGGAGAAGCCGATGAGAAGCCCTGGCCAATCGGGTTGGCGCTGGGAACGCTCGCGGGCGTCACCGTGCTGGTGGCGCTGGTGAGCGAGGTGTTCGTGGAATCCGTGCAGCAGGCGGCGATCTCGCTGGGCATGACCCCGGCGTTCGTAGGCTTCATCGTGGTGGCGCTCGTCGGGGCCGCCGCGGAGATGGCCTCCGCGTTTTCGGGCGCCCGAAAGAACCGACTTGATCTGAGCGTGGGGATCGCGCTGGGGAGCGCGTCGCAGATCGCCCTGTTCGTGGCACCGGTGCTCGTGCTGCTCAGTTACGTGCTGGGGCCGACTCCGATGGACCTGCAGTTCTGGCCCGGCGCGGTGGTGATGATGCTGATCGCCACGCTGACGGCGTTCCTTGTGACCAATAGCGGTCGTTCGGCCTGGTTCGTCGGCGTGCTGGTGCTGATGGTGTACCTGGTCTTCGCGATGACGCTCTTCCTGATGCCGCCCAAGGTCTTGTAAGACGCCGTCCTAGGCCGGGACGATCGTGTCCCAGGCCACTCCCAGCGCATCGGCCATCGAGCGGCAAGCCTGGATCTCACGATCGTTCAGGCAGGACGAAGTCCTGGTTCCTTGCACAATTCGGCGAATGCCCACCTGCAGCAGGCGACGGAAGCACGCGGCGCACGGCGTGCCGGTAACGTACGCGGTGGCGCCGCGCAGGTCGCAGCGTGCGAACGCCACGGCGTTGTCCTCGGCGTGAATGAACCAGTCGTACTTGTCGGGCCGATCGGTGGGCACCATCTCGTTCGGCAGGCCCGAGACCGGGCCGTTGTAACCGGTGCTGAGCACTCGCTTGCTCGCGTCCACGATCACGCAACCGTGCTTGGTATGGCGGTCGGGCGAGCGGGTGCTGATCTGCTCGGCCATCGCGAGGAAGTACTCGTCCCAGGAGGGGCGGCGGGCGGTCACAGGTTCCGGTATGGCGGTCGTGTTCACGATGCAGGAATCGTTGGAGCCCGGGACGGGGATTTCCTGACCTGACACACTTGAACCGTGAAGCAAGGGAACGGCGCGTCGTTCGTCCTTAGCCTGCCGAGAGACCGCACCACTGCCGCCAGACGTGCCGCAGAACCTCTCCGAAGCGGGCCGCGAACGCCGGACCGTCGCAGAGCGGAGACGCCTGCATCCGCGCACGGAGGCCCGCGCGCAAACTCGCGACTCGGACGCGGTCTTTCGCGAACTCCGCGGCGAGAGCAACAAACTCATCCTCGGTGCCAGCGACAAGCTCGGACAGCCCCACGGCCCCCAGCAGGCTCGCGCCCACTCGCCCCGCGTGCGTCTGCCCGGCAATGGTCAGCACGGGGACGCCCATCCAGAGCGCTTCGCACGTGGTGGTCGTGCCGTTGTAGGGAACCGGGTCCAGGCCGACATCCATCCTCGCGTACATGCCCAGGTGATCAATCACGGAATCGGCGCGGGACAGCACATCGATCCGGGCCGCATCCACGCCGTGCGCCGCAAACCGCGCCGAGACGTCCGCCCGGAGCTCATCGTCGGCGAAGGCAACACTTTTGAGCACCAGCCGCGAGCCCGGGCACGCCAGGAGCACTCGAGACCACAGCGCGATGACGGCTCGGTTGAGTTTCTGGGCGTTGTTGAATGAACCGAAGGTGAAGGGCCGATCGGAAACGCCGGTCGCCGGTTCGGGCGCCGCCGCCGGGGGCTTGTAGCAGATGAAGCACGGGTCAAGACGCAGAAGTTTCTCGCTGGCGCACACGTCGGCCTCGCCCAACGGATCGGTCACCGAATCGACGATGCGGTAGTCGATGCCGGGCACGCCGGTCGTGTTGGGATATCCCAGGTACGTCATCTGCACCGGCGCCACGCCGGAGTGAAACGCCGCCAAACTATGACCCTGAGTGTGCCCGCTCAGTTCGATCGCGATGTCGATGCGATCGGCCCGTATGGCCTGCGCCAACTGCTCATCTGTGGCGGTATCCATGACCCGCCACTGGCCGGCGGATGACGAGAGCCGTTTGGTGACTGCGTCGGCGATAAAGTTGGTCTGGTACGCGAAGAGCTCGATCTCGGAGCGATTGTGGTGCTCGAACAACGGCTCGATGAACCACGCGACGGAGTGCGCACGCAGGTCGGGCGAAACGATGCCCACCCGCAGACGCCGCTGTGAATCTCGCGTGTTGGGCCACGATCGAGGCGGCGGAGGCCCCCCGCGGGAAAGCAGCTCGCCGTACGCCCTGTGTCGCTCAAACTGCCGTTGACGCGACGCGCCCGGCAGATAGTTGAGCACGAGCGAGAGCCCGCTCGCGAGCATCGCGTTCTGCGGTTGCGAGGCGGACAGGGCTTCCAACACACCCACCGCTTCCTCAACGCGCCCAAGATTGAGCAGAGCCGCGGCGTGCTGCGACGCGGGGCCGGGATCACCCGGGGCCAGTTCCGAGGCTCGGCGGCAGACCCGCTCGGCGCGGGTGCACTGATTCTTGTCAAATAGAATTCCCGCCATGGCGGACAACGGGCCGGGGTGCTGGGGCGCGAGCGACGCGGCGCGTTCGAGCACCTTGAGCGCTTCGTCGGGCCTGTCGGCCATGCCCAGGATGGCGCCGTGCTGCATGAGCATGCCGACATCGCCGGGCGCGAGAGCCGCGGCGGTCGCGGCAAAGTGCAGGGCTCTCGCGGGCTGGGCGTTGGCAAGGAGCACCTCTGCCATGAGGCTATTGGCGGCGGGGTCGCGCGGGGCGCTCTGCACCAACCGCTGACCGGCCGCGAGAGCGCGGGCCCGCTCGCCCCGGTTGAGTTTGCTCAGCAGCCGCAGCACTTCAATGTACAGCCAGATCAGCGTCACCAGCAGGCCGAAACCCCCGTACCACTCCATGTACTTGGGCGCGCCGCTGCGGACTCCGCCCTCGATGAACTGAAAATCCAGCACGAGGTTGAGCGACGCGAGGATGACAACGACGACGCTAAAGCCGATGCCCACGGCCCCCGAACCATGGATCGCTCCCAGGATGTGAATCCCGAACATGCCCAGGACCCAGTTCGCGAGATACGTGAGGCATACACCAAAGGTGGCCACGACGACGCACTTCGTGAGCACGCTGCCCATGCGGATGAGGCCCAACGCATAGCCCACGAGCAACGCGGCAAAGATGCCCAGGGTCAGGCTCACGGCCTGCAAGACCAACCCTGTGCCGGCCTTGGTCGATCCGGCGACCGCCAGGGAGATTGCGCCCATGACCAAACCCTGCGCGACAGCATAAACAGGGGAGAGAAAGGGCGCGGTCTTGGGAACAAAGGAGATGACCAGCGAAAGCACGAATCCGCCGATAGCGCCGCCCACCACCAGCAATCGGGAGAGCCCCGGATTGACACCGGCATACTGGAAGGCGAAGATCGCCGACGCGATGCAGAGCAGTAGCAGGAACGCGGTCTTCGCGACCGTGCCGTTCATGGTCATGACCGAAGAATCGGCCGGCTTGGTGAGTTCGGCGGAAATGCCGCCCCAGTTGGCGGGGGCGAACGTGTCTTCACGGAGAGTGGGATTGCTCGTACGCATCGTCTGCATGGCTCCTTTGGTTGGTCAAAGCATATGTGCCTCGAACAACGCGGGGCGCCAGCCATGGGAGACTTCGAACGTTCAAGCCAGCCTGATGCGCGATGGTGCGGATTGCCCAGAAAGCCCTTCCGACCATCGAAACAGCCGCGGGACGAATCAGCCCTGGACGCCTGCGGACATCGTCTCGGGACGCCCCTTCTCCGAGGCGACCTGCTGCATGAGCAGGACCCAGGTCTCACGCTCGTACTCAAGCAACTCGATGACCGTGTCGACCTTTTTCATGTCCTTCTCGAATACCCCTTCGACCAGGTGCTTGTACATGAACAGGTAGAGCGAACGAACCTGCTCCGCCAGCGCCGGGTTGGGCTCGGTGCGGATGCTCGTGGCGAGTTCCATGATGATCTCGCGGCACTGCGAGAAGCCGTTGAAACTGGCCTCGAAGTTCTTGACGTTCAGGCCTTCACGCCCCTGACGTGCGAACTTGATCGCCCCCTCGATGAGCAGCAGTCGCAACTCTTCGGGCGTCGCCGTCATCACCCGCGTGCGCAGGTAGGCGTTGGCCGATTTGGCATACTGGTTCGACGCGTTCTGCGGTTGGCCTGAACTCATGGCACGCTTCTATCGGCCCTTCGGAACTCTTGCTTAATCGGCCCGATCAACCCGCGCGACCAATTGAGCCCAGCGCGGACTGTTGGGTCTGCATCTGGCCGATGGCCTTTTCCATCGCGAGGAACTGCCGCTGAAGGATGTCTCGCTTCTGCGCCAACTGGTCATCCATCGCGTCGATACGGCTCTGCTGAGCCTTGACCTGGTTGCGCAGTTCGTCCCCCCGGCCGAACAGGATCGCGGAAGAGCCGTCGACATACCGCTTGGCCAACTGCTCCACCTGGCCCATGATTCCCAGCGACGAGAACTTGTTGCCGGAGTTCTGGTTCCGGACGGTCACGCCGCCACCGAGATCGATGACCGAATCATCCGCCGTCACCCGGGCCGTGAAAAGTGATTCCACGCCGGTGGGGTCGGCGGCCATCGCCGCTCGCAGCTTGCCGGAATCCAACTGCAGGGTGCCGCCGGAACCGATTGTCACTCCGACGTCGGCGAACGACTGGTAGTTGCCCGAGACGCCTTTGGCCGTGCCCTGGATCGTCGAGAAAAGCAGTGTGCGTAGCTGCAACGTGGTCGCGTCGCCCAGGAGGGGACCTTTCTTGCCGCTGTCCTTGTCGTAGTCGCTCTGGAACTCGATGCGAGAGATCGCCGTGTTAAACGTCGAGATGAACGTGCCGATCGCCTTCTCGATGTTGTCGGTGTCGGTCGCGACATTGAGCGTCACCGGGGACGTGCTCGTCCCCTTGAGATCGATCTTCACTCCGGAGAGGATGTTGTCGATTGTGTTGGTGGAACTAGTCACAGCGACGCCCGCGGCCGCGTCGCTGCTGCCGAAGAAGACCCGCGCGTCGCGCCCGGCGTCGAGTGTCGTGAGCCCCAGATCGAGCGATCCGGAGTCCAGAATCATCCGGCCGGCGCGGCCGCTCTGCGAAGACGTCAGGCTGAGGCGGAAGGGAGCCGAGCCCGAACCATCTCGGACAATAGCGGCGGTCACGCTCGCCTTCGCGGAGTTGATCTTGTCGGCCACCTGTTGAAGCGTGTCGGCGGCGGTGAGGGTGATCGTGCGTTCCCAAGATCCGTTGATGGAGTTTGCACCCCCCGTGCCGGAGGCCTCGCCCAAGAAGTTCAGCGTGCGTGCCATCGAGCCGCCGCCGACTTCCTCGATTTTGATCTTCTGGGCCCCCGCGGCTTCACCGTCCGCGAGCGATTCGGCGATCGAAATGCCGTCTCCGTTGGCGTTGATCTGGGCCTTCACCTTGACGCCGCGGCTGTTGATGAGATCAACCAGATCACCGATGGTCTTGAGCGAGTCGGTCACGCTCACGTTCGCGCTGGTGCCGAAGGAGTCGGTGATGCGGAAATCGCCGTTCCCGATGCCCTTGCCGTTGTTGAGAGACGAGAGAAGCGTGGCCCGGCCGATGTACTGGCGCTGCAGGTTCCCGCTGTTGACCACCGAAGCAGCCACGCCGTCGGCGCCGGTGGAAATGCCCAGAGCCGCCGCCGCGTCCGAGCCACTCGCCCCCGTAATGATGAGCTTGCCGACGCCGCTGGTCAGGTCAGTGATGACGATGCCCGTGCCACGGGAGTCCAAGGCCGCCGTCAGGCGTTTGGAGCCCGAGGAGACGCTCGCGTCTTCGATCGCCTTGAGGGCATCGGACACGCCCCCGTTCGGATCGATGGTCGCGTCGAACGTGGAGCCGTCGCGGAGCGTGAAGTGGATCAGGCCCGAGTTGGACCCGCTCGTGCCGCCCTTGAGACCGCGGACCAGCGTTGTCTGAAGGCCGGCCAGCACACGCCGGCCGACGATGTTGCCGCTCACCGGATCGGTCAGCAGCCCCAGGTCCTTCGCGGTCGTGTCCGTGCCCTCCGAAATCGTCAGGGGCTTGGTACCGTTGGTATCAGTGATCAGCAGTCGACCATTGGTCGAATCGATGGACGCGGAAACGCCGGTCGCGCCCGCGGCCGTCAGGGCCTCGTTGATTCGTGTGACGACGCCGCCCATGTCCGAGACCGCGCCTTTCACTTTGGTGAGCGTGCCGCTGACGGTCTGGTAGACATCGCCGATGTTGACCTTGACGGCGGCCGGAGACGCGCCTCCGACATTGATGACGAAGTTGTACGAATCCTCGGTGGTCGATGGCTTGCGCGAGACGCCCACGCCGTCGTTGAGAGACGCGAGCGTGGTCGCGGAGTTCAGGGCGTAGACCGTGCTGCCGGTGATGGTTCCGCCGCTGGCGGCGAGACCGGCGAGGCCCAGCCCGGTGGCGGTGGTCGATCCCTGGGCGTTGGTGATCGAGAAGCTGCCGCCGGCGTTGTCCTTCACAACGAACTTCCCGCCGCTGATGGAGGCGGTGACCTGTGCGGTGCCATTGCTGTTGATGGCCTCGAGCACCTCGCCGACGGTCGTCGTTCGGGAGAGATCGACGGTCGCGGTGCGACCGCCAGAATCCGTGATCTGGATCCGGCCGCGCGACACTCCCTCGCCGTTATTAAGGTCGGCGAGTTCAACGTCTCGGTCCAGGCGTGCTTTGGCCGATTCGAGCGTGATGGTGGACCCGCCCAGGCCGGAGACATCCTTGTTGGCAAAGCCGCGCGAGAGTTGCTGCTGGGTGGAGACCAAGCGGTCAACGACGAATACGTAACTGCCGGAGGCAGCGTCGGTGGAGGCCGAAGCGCTGAGCACATCGGTGTTGGATGAGACGGCGGTCTTAGTCTGAAAGGTCTTGTTCTCGCGGAACGACGCGGCGGAAGTTCGCAGAGCGGCAATACGGGCGTTGATGTCCAGATACGCTGCCTGCTGGAACTGGAACTGCTGGAGGCGGGCCTGCGCGAGCTGCTTGGGGCGCGAGGACGCCGCGATCAGCTGGTCAATGAGCTGACCGGAGTTGATGCCGCTGAAGAGTCCCACGCCGCTGGAGATGCCGCCCAATGGAATCCTCCGTTCAAGGCCATCCTGGCCTGTATTCGTCGCGAAGAGTTACGCCGCTCGCCGAAGCAAGGGAGTACCGTCCCGGCCCATCAACAGGAATGCCTCGCCCGAGAACTCATGAACGCCCTGCGGCAATGGACGGGGAATCCGCTTGGCCGAGGGACGGTCCAGACCCTTGGCACGCAGCCGCAGCAGGTCGCAAGTCCAGCACGCAACGGCTCGCGAGTACATCGCCTGTGCGTACGCTACCGCCGGGTCCGATTTGTCAAGCTTCGATGCCATAGGTATCCTCGGTGGCCTTCCTTCCCTAGCAGTAACGGCATCGGCGGTCCGGAGGCGGGTCCTTGAAGCCCGGGAGGGTGCCAACGCGGTGTGCGGACGTGTATTCCCCGCTGGTGGGGAATGTGCGGGCACAGACGCACCCGGCGGGGGGATCGGACGTACGGGTTATCGGAGAACGGAAACGGAATTTACCGATAAGGGATTCCGGTCGGTGGATCAATCCTCATGAAGCAGTTACCAAGAGTTCTGATGTTCGCGGTCGGCGCCCTGAGCGCGGCGATCGTCCTTTCGTCCCTGGCGTTCGGCATCGCGGTGCTCTTCGTGGGCCCCAAGCCAGCGTGGATGATCTTCGGTTTCGAAATCGTTTCGATGGTCGCTGGCGTGATGGGCATTCTGCTCGCCGTCGGCCGTTTCCAGGAGGGCCAGGGCATGACGCTTGCGTGCGTCGCCGCCACCACCGCCGTCGCGGCGTTCCTCGCGTGGCTCAGCGTGCCTGCGGGGCTCGAGATTAACGGCCGCAACGAGCCGCTCAACCTCACGAACTGGCTCTTCGCCCGCGAAGGCGCGTCGGTGCTGCTGGGCGGCATCGCGGCATTCGCGGTGCTGTCGCGTGACCGGCGGAGTCTGAGCTATCTGACCAAGTCAATCATCACCGGGGCGCCGGTCCTGGCCCTGGCGGGTGGCGCGTTCGTCGGTCGCCACAGCCTGGGCCCGATGCTCGCCGCCATGCCCGTCTGGCTTTCGATGCTTCTCGCGTGCATCATGGGCGTCATTCTCGTCGGCCTGTTGAGCGCGTGCGGGCATTGCCTGATCCGCGCATTCGAGATGGGCCGCATCGAAGGCAAGCAGCCCAACGCCTAAACGGACGCCGGATGCCACACCGTCTTGAACTCGACAAAGGGCTCAATCCAGTACGGGTTCTGGCAATCGTCGCCGAACCAGTCGATCGGTTCGCCGCCGCGCACCGTGACACGCTTGATGTTCTCGGCGACGCCTTCACGCAACAGCGTGGTGTGCTCCGCTGAGAGTTCCGCGGCGTGGACCGCATCGATATCGCGGTGCCCCGCAATGACCTTGAGCAGTTCATCACGCTCCCCGGTCAGGATGTTGACGACGCCGGCGGGCACGTCGCTGGTGGCGCACACCTCACCGAATACCGCCGCGGGGATGGGGTTGGTCTGGTTCGCCACCACCACCGCCGTATTGCCCGAGCAGATCACGGGCGCCAACAGGGAGATCAACCCCAGCAGCGGCAGACGATCCGGAGCGACCACGACCACAACGCCAGTCGGTTCGACGATGGTGAAGTTGTAGTAAGGACCCGAGACCGGGTTGTTGCACCCCAGCACCTGGGCGTGTTTGTCGGCCCAACCGGCGAAGTAGACCACGCGATCGATCGCCGCGGCGACTTCATCCGCTGCGGTTCCGGATCGCTTGCCGGCCGGCTTTCCCCCCACCGCGTTGATGGAGTCGGCGAGTTCCTGTCGCTTGCCCTCCATCATCTCGGCCATGCGGTACATGACCTGCCCACGGTTGTACGCTGTCGCCGCGGACCACTTGTCCAGCCCGCGGCGTGCCGCTTCGACCGCGTCCCGGAGGTCCTTGCGGCTGGCCTTGCACAGATGGGCGATCACCGCGCCATCGGCGCCGGTCACCGCGAGCGAACGCCCGGACTCCGAGCGCGGGAATGCTCCGTCGATGAACAGTTTGTATGTCTTGAGAACATCGAGGCGGCTGGCCATGGTGTGATCCCCTTGAAAGGCTCGAAAGGGTAGGAAAGTGACTCTCGCGGTCACAGGGGCAGTTCAAACTCCAGTTCATCGCGGACGGGAATGCCGTTGTCGGCAATCCTTGGAACTCCCGGCGTCCATTCCCGCGCCGCGTTGATGGCATTGGGGTGAAGAGCGCACATCCGCCACCCCTGCCGCTGGTAGAACTCGATC
Organism: Phycisphaerales bacterium; assembly: GCA_044222845.1. Lineage (GTDB taxonomy): Bacteria > Planctomycetota > Phycisphaerae > Phycisphaerales > UBA1924 > UBA2402. Next base: position 9,271 of record JBGAMO010000071.1, on the reverse strand, counting down.
GCGTGGACGTTGTCGTTGCTGGTCGTCAAGAAGACACGACGGCACTTTCGCGAAGCGGCGAAGTCGGCCGCCGCGTCGAGCAGGGCAGCACCAACGCCTGCGCCGGCCTCGAAGGCGTTAAGCGTGGCGACCTCGCACTGGTAGCCGCCCGGCACCACCGCCAACGTCACGAGCCCGATGCGACGCCCGCCGACCTCGGCGATGAGCGGTTGCAGATGCTCGAGGTCGTACCGCACGCCGCGGGACCAGATGTACGGACCACCCCATGATGCGATGAATCGCTCGCGAACGAACGCCAGATCGTCGGATGACGCGGCTTCGCGGATGGAAATCGCCAACCGCGTGCGGAGCCATTCCAAAACGGTGGCGGCGCAGCGATCGGGCGGAAACACCGGATACCAGACCTTTGTGATCCGGCACGCTCCCGCCGCGTCGGGCTCCACGTACCACGCAGCCCGATGCACAAGCGTTGTCGGCCCATCGTCAACCGGAAACTCGAAGGTCGGCAGGTTCAAAGCCCGCGTCAATTCGAGCGAGGCGTCGCTGAGAATCTCGAAGGGGATGTGATTGCGAAGTTTGAACTCGCGCTGGTGCTCTGTGGTGTTGGTGCTCAGGCCCCACACTCTGACACCGAGAGATTCGAACTCACCGTGCAGATCGCGGAACCCGCACGACTGGGGCGTGCAGCCGCGGGCGCCCGGAATGCTGTCCCACTCTTCGCCTGCAAAGCCGAGCCCGGGCGGTTGCCGGGGAACGCCGGTGCGTGGGTACAGAAAAATCACGCAGCGTCCGACTCTCGCCAAGTCAACGACTCCGCCGCCCGTCGCCGGCAGCGAGATCGCCGGAAGATGGCGGCGGCGCAGGTGCAGACAGCGGCCGTCGTCCCTGGGCACGGGCAGATTCGGCGGCAGGATCGTCGGGTCATGCATGCGTCGGTACGCCCATGGATTGGAGTGGCACGCTCAGAGCGACACGTACGGCCGCAGCCCGTGCACGCCGCCCTCTCGCCCGAATCCCGATTCCTTGTAGCCGCCGAAGGGGCTCGCGGGGTCGAACTTGTTGTACGTATTGCACCAGACCACGCCCGCCCGGAGTTTGCGGGCGATATCGAAAATCTTGCTGCCCTTGTCCGTCCACACGCCCGCGGTGAGTCCGTACGGCGTGTTGTTCGCACGCGAGATCGCCTCCTCGGGGGTGCGGAAGCTCATCACGCTCAGAACGGGACCGAATATCTCTTCGCGGGCGATAATGTGGCTCGGCTGAACGTCGGTGAAGAAGTACGGACGGCAGAAATACCCCTTCTGGGGCAGCACGGCACCGGTGGGATCGTGGAGCGTCGCGCCTTCCTCGGTGCCCGCCTGCACGTAGTAGTTCACCTTGTCGCGCTGCGCCGCGCTGTTGATGGCGCCCACGTCGGTGTTCTTGTCGATCGGGTCGCCCACACGCAGGCTGGCCATGCGGTGCTTGAGTTTGCGCACCACCTGCGGCAGGATGCTCTCCTGAACGAAGACCCTTGAGCCGGCGCAGCAGACCTCGCCCTGATTAAAGTAGATGCCCGAGATGATCCCCTCCACCGCCTGGTCGATGCTCGCGTCCTCGAAGATGATGTTGGCGCTCTTGCCGCCGAGTTCGAGCGTGAGCCGCTTGGTGCGTCCAGCGGCGTTCGGGGCCGCGGTGGACTTGGCGATGCGTTTGCCGACCTCGGTGGAGCCGGTGAACGCCACCTTGTCGACGCCGCTGTGAGCGACCAGGGCCGCGCCGGTGCGGCCGTCGCCGGTGACGATGTTGACAACGCCCGGCGGCAGGCCGATCTCTTCGCAGATCTCCGCGAGCCGAAGCGCTGTGAGCGGCGTGGTTTCCGCGGGCTTGAGGACCACCGCGTTTCCGCACGCCAGCGCGGGAGCCAACTTCCACGCCGCCATCAGCAGCGGGAAGTTCCAGGGGATCACCTGCCCGCAGACGCCGACCGGCGTGGGATCCGCGCCCGGGAAGGCGAACGCGAGTTTGTCGGCCCAGCCTGCGTAATAAAAGAAGTGCGCCGCCACCAGCGGCACATCCACATCGCGCGATTCCTTGATGGGCTTGCCGCTGTCGAGTGTTTCGAGGATCGCCAGTTCGCGGGCCCTCTCCTGCACGCGGCGGGCGATGCGGAAGATGTACTTGGCCCGCTCCGTCGGAGGAAGTGCGGCCCACTTGGGCTGGGCAGCCCGTGCCGCGGCGACGGCGGCGTCGATGTCGGCCTCGGATCCTTGGGCCACCTCGGCGAGCGTCGTTTCATTGGCGGGATTGATCGTGGCAAAGTACGCCGAGTCGTCGGCCGGCTTGCTCTTTGACGCTCGCGCGGCTTTCGGGGCCGTCCACGCGCCGTTGATGAAGTGGTTGTAGCGTGGTTTGATGGAGACTTTGACCGTTTCGGGCGCGGGGGCGTAATCCCACGATGCGGGCTTGGGCTCGCCGGGGGCATGCGAAATTCGCGGAACGGAAGGGGCGACGGCGGCGTGCCCGTTGTGACCGTTGGGGCCGGGGCTGGTCATGGCGGGATCGTAGCGGCGGAAGGCGCATCGTGGACACCGGCACCGCATTCCGGGCAGGCGGGGCCTGTTCCCGTGGGGTACGCGCACTGCTCGCACAGCCCGCGGCGGCGGCGACGCCAGCGACGCACGGATCGCAGCAAGGCGATCACGCCGCCGATGGCAATGGCGTAGATTACCGAGTTGAGGATGAACCCCCACCAAATAGGCCGGAGCGGAAGGCGGCGGGCGAAGCCGGCCGCCGGGAAGCGCTTGGTAGGAAGTGCGATCCCCGAAGTCCATGCGGTCTCGAACTTGCTGGAGGGCGGTGACACCTCCCGGTATCGTTCGGAGAAGACCATCGCCGCGAGAGGCCAGCCGACCTGAACAAGGGTCATCGACCTCTGAGGTCCCAGGCCCTGGCGAACTCCGGGAAGCGAGCCCATCCATTCGCACTCGGTGATGAGTTGGTAGTGAATTCCCACTCCGTAGGACCGGTGCCAGCTTCGGATATGCCACTCGGCGGGGGCGTCGGGAGGAGTGGGCTTGACCGAATCGTCGCCGTACACGGCGATGAGATTGCCATCTGTGCATTTTGCGAACATCGCGCACACCCACGACGCGGTGAGGCTCAGCAGCACGCCGAGAATGAGCAGGAGGAACAACCGCCGCGCGGGACGCATGGGCCATTCTAACCTGGGGTGCCGGCGCGTGTGTCACAGGGGCGTATCGCAGAGCCGCTACGCTCCGGCCGTGAACGACAAGGTCTGGCGCATCTTCACGGATACCGGCGGCACGTTTACCGATTGCCTGGCCATTTCGCCCACCGGGCGCACCGGGCGGCTCAAGGTGCTGAGCAGCGGGGCGATTCGCTTCGGGGTGGTCCGATGGCACAGCGATCGCGAGGCGACACTCTCGGAGCGAGCCGCGGCGTTCGCGTTGCGTGATTTTGACGCGCGGAGCACGGGTGAGGAGGCCGCCACGCGAGTTGTTGAACAGCAGGGGCCCCGCATCCGGCTTGCGGATGCGATCGGTCAAGGCCAATCGCTGGAACTGTCCACCGGCGAAACAGCGCCGGTGCTTGGGGCACGGCTGCTGACCGGGATGGCCGCGTCGGAGCAGTTGCCGCCGATCTCGCTCCGGCTGGCCACCACGCGCGGCACCAACGCTCTCCTGGAACGACGCATCACCCCGGTGGTGTTCGTCGTGACGCGGGGCTTTGCCGATGTGCTGGAGATCGGCGATCAGCGGCGACCGGACTTGTTCGCGATCCGCATTCTCAAACCCCGACCTTACTACCACCGTGTGATCGAGGTGCATGAACGGCTCGGCGCGGACGGGAGCGTGCTGCAGTCTCCCGACACCGACGCGATCAGGGGTGCGGTCCGCGAGGCGCGTGCGGCGGGGTTCGATGCCGCGGCTGTCGCGCTGTTGCACGCGTGGAGAAATCCGGTCCATGAGGAACTCGTGGGAGAGTTGCTGCGGGAGGCGGGGTTCACTCATGTGTCGCTCTCGGGGCGGATGTCGGCGCGGATCGGCCTGCGGGTACGTGCGACCACCGCGGTGGTGAACGCGGCGCTGTCGGGCCCGATCGAGCGGTTCGTTGCCACGACGGCGGCGGCGCTTGGAAGTGCCGGGAAGATTGAGGTGATGACCAGCGCGGGCGGACTGCTTCCGGCGGACCGGTTCAACCCCAAAGACAGCCTGCTGAGCGGGCCAGCCGCGGGGCTGGCCGGTGCGCAGGCGGTGGCGGCCGCGAGCTTTCCAAGTGAACCCGCGAGGATCATCACGTTTGATATGGGAGGCACGAGCACGGATGTGGCCCGCATCGACGGCCAGATTCTGTACACGGTGTCGCATCGCGTCGGCGACGCTGAACTGCTCTCTCCCGCGATGGCGGTGGAGTCGGTGGCGGCGGGCGGGGGATCGATCTGCGCGGTAGAACATGGTGAACCGATGGTGGGCCCAAGAAGCGCGGGAGCAAGCCCGGGCCCGGCCTGCTACGGGGCGGGTGGGCCGCTCACGCTGACCGATGTGAATTTGTTGCTGGGACGGATCGATGTATCGAGGTTTGAGATTCCTCTGGATGTCGGCGCCGCACGATCGGCCTTTGACCGCGTGTGCGAAGTTCTGCCGCCGGGGCACGAAGCACGCGAGAACTCGGAACTGCTACTCAACGCCTTCGTTGAAATCGCCAATGAACGGATGGCGCAGGCGATCCGCAAAGTCTCGGTGAGGCAGGGGTACGACCCGGCGACCCACACGCTGGTGGCGTTCGGCGGGGCGGGGGGGCAGCACGCCTGTGCCGTCGCTTCGCGGCTGGGAATCTCGCGGATCCTGATCCCGGCGGATTGCTCTCTTCTGAGCGCGGTGGGCCTGGCCGTGGCGCGGCGGGAACGGCTGGTGGAAGTGCAGGTTCTTGCCGGGCTCGATGGGTTCGACTTCGCCGGCGCATTCGCCGCAGCGGAGCGCCGCGCACTCAGCGAACTCGCGGCCGATCTGCCGGGCTCGCCAGCCCGTGTGAAGAGGCGGATCGTGAGGCTGCGGTACTCGGGGCAGGAGCACGCGATTGATCTTGAACTCGATGACGCAAACACGCTGCGCGAACGGTTCGAATCCAAGAGCCGCGAGGTGTTCGGGCATGTGCTCCCGAATCGCACGGTGGAGGTTGAATCGATCCGGGTGCTGGCGCAGAACGAAGACACCCAAGACCGGCTGCCACGGCAGGAACCTACGACCCTTGCAGTTTCCGCGTCGCACAGCCGCGAATCAGCGGGACTGATCCGGCTGATTGACCAGAGCGTGTTGGAGTCGGGCGGGACCGTCGAGGGTCCGATCGTGATCAGCGGCCCTCGCGGAACGGCGGTGCTCGACGAGGGATGGACCGCGTCGATGGACGCGACACGGGCGCTGGTGCTCACGCGGCGGGGCGTGGTGAGCGGGCACGCGGCCGCCGCGGCGTTCACGCGGCGTGAACTGCTGGGGTGCTCGTTCCAGGCGATCGCCGAAGAGATGGGAGAACTGCTCCGCCGCACCGCGATCTCGGTGAACGTGAAGGAGCGGCTGGACTTCTCGTGCGCGATCACGGATGCACGCGGCGAACTGGTCGTGAGCGCCCCGCACCTGCCGGTGCATCTTGGAGCGCTGGGGCGGTGTGTACGGGAGTTTGTCGCGGTACATCCGCTGGGTCCGGGGGATGTGGGAATTACGAACCATCCGGCGTTCGGAGGGTCGCACCTGCCGGACATCACGCTGATCGCTCCGGCGTTCGCATCGACCGGCGAACTGATCGGGTATGTCGCGTGCCGGGCACACCACGCGGAGATCGGCGGGATCGTTCCGGGTTCGCTGCCGCCCAAAGCCACCCGGCTGGTGGAAGAGGGAGTCGTCATCCCACCCATGAACCTGGTGGAACGCGGCGCGCCGACATGGGATTCCGTGCGTGCCCGGTTCACCGGCGCCGAGTACCCGACGCGGAACATCGAGGAAAACATGGCGGATCTTGGGGCGCAACTGGCGGCGGTGCTGCTGGGCGTTCGCTCGCTGATCGCGGCGTCGGTGCAGTACGGCGTCGGCGAAGTCGCGGACGCCATGACGACGGTTGTGACGCGGGCGGAGGTGCGGCTGCGTGAAGCGCTCACGCGGCTGGGCTCGAGAGAGGGACGGGCGGTGAACCGGTTGGATGACGGAGCCGAGATCCACGTCCGGATCAAGGTCTCGAACGGGCGGGCCGAAGTGGATTTCACCGGCACCTCCGGCATGCACCCGCGCAACTTCAACGCCCCGCCCGCGGTCGTGGGCAGCGCGGTGTTGTACGTGATGCGGCTGTTGTGCGGGCGCGACGGCCAAACGGATATCCCGCTCAACGACGGGCTGATGCGGCCGCTCTCGATCACGGTGCCGCCGGGGATGCTCGCGCCGACGTTCGACGCCGATCCGGCCAAGTGTCCGGCGGTGGGCGCGGGCAACGTCGAGACGAGCCAGCAGGTGGTGAACTGCCTGCTGCGGGCCTTCGGCGTGTGCGCTGACGGGCAGGGGACGATGAACAACCTCCTGTTCGGCAACTCAAGATTCGGGTACTACGAGACGATCTGCGGCGGCAGCGGAGCGGGACCGGGGTTCGACGGGGCCGGCGGCGTCCACACGCACATGACCAACACGGCGATCACCGACGCGGAGGTGTTCGAGACGCGGTACCCCGTTCGGCTCGAACGGTTCGCGGTGCGGCGCGGTTCCGGCGGCGCGGGCAAGAACATGGGCGGCGACGGCGTGGTGCGGGAGTTGCGGTTCCTCCAGCCGGTGACCCTTTCGGTGGTGTCCACGCATCGGGGCGTTGGGCCCAGCGGGCTGATGGGCGGAGACAATGGGAGGCCGGGCGCGAACACGGTGGTGAAGGCTGATGAATCGCGGAGTGATCTGGGGGCGTGCAACACGGTGGAGTTGGCGGCGGGTGACGGCGTGATCATCGAGACGCCGGGCGGTGGCGGATGCGGTCAGACCTGAAGGCGCGGGGCGGACTCCGCCGCGGCGGCGGCACGCACCAGGCGCCGTACCCGGACGGCAGCGAACACGATACCGCCGAGGATCCCCCACCACAACGCGCCACCCACGAGCACTTCGATCAGCCACGCGAGGGATTCGGAGAAGTTGCGGATGCCCTGCTTCCACGAATCGCCCAGGGTGGTCTTGGTGCTGTTCCACCAAGGGGCCGCGGCGGGGGGCGGGGCCGACTCGGCGCGGATGATCACCAGCAGCGTCGCGAGCGTGGTGAGGCGGTTCATCTTCTCGCGTTCGGCCTGCATCCGCTCGATGGATTCTCGCACGGTCGCGAGGTTTTGGCGGATCTTGAGCAGGTCCTCGACGCGTCCGTCCTTGTTCTTGCCGAGCATGTCGAGCAGTTCGGACTCCACGCGCTGTTCGTTGCGGAGGCGGGCCTCCAGATCAACGACCTGATCGGTCACGTCCTGGCCGGTGGAGTTCTGCGCCGCGATCTTGCCGATGTCGGCGAGTTGCGCGATGACCTCACCCACGCGGTTCGCGGCGATGCGGAGCGTGAGCTGAGCGCTGGCGTTGGGACCGTCGCCGCCGCTCTGGGCATCATCGATGTACTCGCCCGCGGCGTCGTTCACGAGGAGGCGGACCTTTGAGAACGCCGCGGCTGGATCGGTGCAGCGGAGTTCGACGGACGCCTTGCGGACGACATGCCTGGGCGACGGGGCTGAAGCGGCCGGCGAAGCGGCATGGACAGGCCCGGGGGCGCCGGGGCTCACCTGACGGCGCTGCATCACTGCAGCGGCCTCCGTTCCCATGGCGTCAGCGCCGAGTTGGCTGGCGGCGGGGGCCGCCACCCGAAATGAACTGCGGGCACTTCCCACCGCGGGGATCATGATGGCCACGAGTCCCACGAACAGCAGCACGCACGCCGCGGCCGCGATGAGCCCGCCGCGGGAGATGCGGCGAGAGAGGTTCCACGAGCGGGCGGGCGAGGTGGTCGCGGCGTGCGATTCCAAGGCCTGGCGCCAGAGCTGAGTGTCCGGGCCGTTCCATTCGGTCTGTTCGGACAGTTGCCGTTCGATCACATCTTGCGAGAATGGGCTGTTGTTCATGAGCGGGCCTCCTCTTCCACGACTCCGAGCGCCGCTCGCAGTTGGCGCATCGCGGCGAATGAACGCGACTTCAAGGTTCCGACAGGGATGTCCAGCACTTCGGCCGCCTGCTCGTGCGTCAGGCCCCGGTGATGGCACAGGAGCAGGACGACACGGCTGGCGTCGGGCAGTTCGGCCATCGCCTCGGCGAGGCGGCCGGCCTGTTCGTCATCCCGCGGGAGTTGGACGGCGGGCGGGGCCTCGCCTTCATTGAGTGGGATGACGGACCGGCGGGCCCGCATGTCGATGGCTCGGTTCACGAGAATCCGGTACAGCCAGGTCTTGACGCTGCTGCGGCCGTCAAAGCCCTTGGCGTGGCGAATGACGCGAAGCCAGGTCTCCTGCACGGCGTCGCAGGCAAGGGTTCGGTCTTGAAGTATGCCCCTGGCGACGCCCAGGAGACAGCGTTCGTAGCGTGATGCGAGTTCACCCAGGGCGGCGGTGTCACCCCTGGCGAAGCGTCGCAGCAGTTCAAGGTCCGGGAGAGACTCGATTGGTCGAGGTTCCACGCGGAATTAGACCGCCCCGGGGGCGGTCTGGTTCGCGCGAAAGTACGGATTTTGGAAAATGCCCCGCGGCGGCTCAGTCCGCGTTCTCGCGATCGCGGGACTGACGGTCGGCCCGCTTGCGGAGCGACTCATCCAGGATCTTCTTGCGAAGACGGATGCTCTTGGGGGTCACCTCGACCAGTTCGTCATCCTCGATGTACTCGAGGGCGGCTTCGAGGCTGAGCTTGCGCGGGGCCTTGAGCACCACGGTCTGCTCCTTGCTGGCGGCGCGGATGTTGGTGAGGTGCTTGAGGCGGGTGATGTTGACTGTGAGGTCGTTGTCGCGGTTATGCTCGCCGACGATCTGGCCGCAGTACACTTTGTCGCCGGGCTCGACAAAGAGCACGCCGCGGTCGGCCAGGGCCTCGACGGCGTGGCCGGTGACGGGGTTGGTCTCGAGGCTGATGAGCACGCCGAGTTTGCGGTGGATGATCTCTCCCGCGACGGGGTCGAAGCGCAGGAACGAGTGGTGCATGATCGCCTGGCCCTGCGTGGCGGTGAGCACGCGGCTGCGCATGCCGATGAGCGAGCGGCTGGGGACCTCGAACTTCAGGTGGGTCGTGTTCTC
>JBGAMO010000070.1:9048-23054 GCA_044222845.1 Phycisphaerales bacterium | reverse complement strand
TGGCAAGGGCGGCACCGGCGTGCGGGCCGAGTCCACCGTGAGCGGGGGCAACGGGCTCGTGGCGATCGCCAACGGTACTTCCGCGTACGCTGTGTACGGCCAGAGCGACACCGGCTATGCCGGGTATTTCAATGGCAACGTCTACATCTCTCGCAACTTCACCGTGGCGGGGACCAAGAGCTTCATGATCGACCATCCGCTTGACCCGGCCAACAAGTATCTTCTGCACTCGTGCGTCGAGAGCGATCAGCAAATCAACATCTACCGCGGCAACGCGACACTGGGCAGCACTGGCGAGGCCGTCATCACGCTCCCGGCCTGGTTCGAGGCCGCGAACCGCGACTTCTCGTATCAACTCACCCCTGTCGGGGGCGCGGCGCCCCTGCTTCACATCGCGGATGAAATCCAGTCCAACACCTTCCGCATCGCGGGGGGCCCCGCGGGCCTCAAGGTTTCCTGGACCGTCACCGCGCTGCGCGACGATGCGTACGCCCGCGTCAATCCCATGCGGGTTGAGCAGGTGAAGCCTGCGCACGAACGAGGGACATACCTGCACCCCGAACTGTTCGGCAAGGCCGGGACGCTGAATGTAGAATCCGCCAAAGACTCATTGCCCGTGCAGGTCAATCAGACCGTGACTCCGCCGCGGACTCACACGATCTCACCGGCTGGCCGCTGACGCGGCGTCACACCACCGGCCGGTTCAGTTCCGTTCGCCACTGTGTCGGGTCGGGCCCGGATTCCGGCCCGGAAACATAACTTTCCCACGCACCCGCTGCCGGGGTGTGACCGTTGGATTTGATCCACTCCATCAACTCTCCCCACGCCGCGGCGAGCCCTTCGTACGGACCGCGGTACACCGCCCGGATCACCTTGGCTGCGGGGAGCCGCCCGGGCTTCACCCGTCCCGATGCCTTGACCTCCTGTGTCACCGGCACGCCGACTTCGAGATCAAAGACCGCCGGATCGATCCTGAAATGAAGCGTAAACAACGGTCCGGCCGGCGCGATTCCCTGTCCCGCAAGGGTTGCCAAGATCTCTTCGATCGCAGGATGCATGAGTTGCTTAATTTGTTCGCGCGGGATTGTGAGGCGAATGACGGCGGCCAACTGCTCCGTGGTCTGCGCCAACTGTGGTGTTTCCAGCATGGTGTGTCTCCTGCCCCCATCACCAGCGTAGCGCTTCCTTCCGTTCTCGCCGCGGCATCGCGGGGAGGGCCCGTCCGATCGGCCAGTGAGGCGCGCTGCTCCCCCGTTCGTGCCGTGTATTCTGCCGCGGAGCGGCTTGCACCTCGATTTCACGCCAGTTCCGGCCGCGCCGCCTTTGAATCGCCCCGCCCCTACCCTCCCTCCCTACCCCACGGAGTATGCCAGTGCTTTCCGCCGACACCATCCGCCAGACGTTCATCGACTTCTTCAAGAACAAGCCCGGCCCGGGGCCGAATGGCCACACGTTTGTCGCATCCTCGCCCGTGGTGCCGCTGGAAGACCCCACGCTGCTCTTCACGAACGCCGGCATGAACCAGTTCAAGCCCTGCTTCCTGGGGCAGGTCGCCCCGACCAGCCATCTGCACGGCCTGAAGCGGGCTGTCAACTCGCAGAAGTGCATCCGGGCGGGCGGCAAGCACAACGACCTGGATGACGTGGGCAAGGACACCTACCACCACACCTTCTTCGAGATGCTGGGAAACTGGTCGTTCGGCGACTACTTCAAGAAGGAGGCGGTGGAGTGGTCGTGGGAACTGCTCACCAAGGTCTACAAGATCCCCGGGGATCGCCTGTACGCCACGTACTTCGAGGGCAACGAGAAGCTCGGTCTGCCGGCGGACGAGGACACCCGCCAGTTGTGGCTCCGCTTCCTCCCCGAGTCCCACGTGCTGCCGGGCAACATGAAGGACAACTTCTGGGAGATGGGCGAGACCGGCCCGTGCGGCCCTTGCACCGAGATTCACTACGACCGCATCGGCAACCGCAACGCGGCGGAGATGGTCAACAAGAGCGACCCGGACGTCATCGAGATCTGGAACAACGTGTTCATCCAGTTCGAGCGTCTGGAGGGGGGCTCGCTGCGCCCGTTGCCCGCCAAGCACGTTGACACCGGCATGGGCCTGGAGCGGCTTGTCAGCGTGCTCCAGAACGCCCGCAGCAACTACGACACCGACGTGTTCGCGCCGATCTTCGCCAAGATCGAGCACGCCACGAACGCCCCGCACCCGTACCGGGGTCGGCTGGGCAAGGACGATCTGGGCAACGTCGACACCGCGTACCGCGTCATCGCCGACCACATCCGCACGCTCACCTTCGCGCTGACCGATGGCGCGCTCCCCAGCAACGTCGGGCGCGGGTACGTGCTGCGGCGCATTCTCCGCCGCGCTGTGCGGTACGGCCGCCAGATGCTGGGGGCCAAGACGGGGTTCTTTGCGTCTCTGGTTCCGGTCGTCGTTGAACGGTTCGGCGCGGCGTTCCCCGAGCTGCGCAAGGATCCGGCGAAGGTGCAGGCCATCATCCTTGAAGAAGAAGAGAGCTTCGGCCGTACGCTCGACCGCGGCATCAAGCTCTTCGAGGAGGCCGCGGCGAAGGCGAGCAACAGCACGATTTCCGGCCCGGACGCCTTCAAGCTGTACGACACGTTCGGATTCCCCATCGATCTCACGGTGCTGATGGCCGAGGAGCGCGGCCTGAAGGTCGACATGGCGGGCTACGACGAGCAGCGGATGAAGGCCGAGGAAGTTTCGCGCTCCGGCGGCAAGCAGGAGGGCGAGAAGGCGCTGACGCTGAGCGGCGAGGAAGTTGCTCGCCTCAGGCGCATGGGTCTGGAGCCCACCGACGACTCACACAAGTTTGAGTTGCGCGATCAGGCGGCGCACGTCAAGGCCATCTGGAACGGGCACAACTTCGACGAGCACGTCAAGGCGGGGATGGGCCACATCGGCAAGCAGGTGGGCGTCATCACCGACAAGACCACCTTCTACGCCCAGATGGGCGGGCAGGAAGCCGACGCCGGGAAGATCGTGGTGCTCAAGGGCGCGAAGTCCGGCGCGCACGAGCACGGCGAGTTCGTCGTGGAAAGCGTCCAGAACTTCGGCGGCTACATCCTGCACATCGGGCACGTCGCGCGCGGAGAGATTTCCGTGGGCGACACCGTCGAGATGAGCGTGGACAAGATCCGTCGTGCGCAGACCGCCGCGAATCACACCGCCACGCACCTGACCAACCTGGGTCTGCGGGCGGTGCTGGGCAACTCGGTGGACCAGAAGGGTTCGCTGGTCGCTCGCGACAAGATGCGATTTGACTTTTCGGCAAACCAGCCCGTGACCCCGCCGGAGCTTGAGCGGGTGGAGAACATCGTCGCCGATCGGATCCGTCGCAACCTGATTGTTCACGCGGAGCCCGCGCCGCTGCACGTGGCAAAGGCGGTGAACACGCTGCGGGCGGTGTTCGGCGAGGCGTACCCCGATCCGGTGCGGGTGGTGTCCATCGGTGCGCCCATCGAGGCGCTGCTGGCGAACCCCGTCAAGCCGGAGTGGATGGAATATTCGGTCGAGTTCTGCGGCGGCACGCACGTGGCCACCACGGGCGTGATCGGTGAGTTCGCGATCGTGTCGGAAGAGGCGGTGGCCAAGGGCGTGCGGCGCGTGACTGCCCTGACGGGCGAGCCCGCCGCGGCGGCGATCGGCACGGCGGCGAAACTCGGGGCGGACATTTCCGCGGCGGAGGCGCTCAGCGACCTGGACCTTTCCAAGGCGATCACGCCGCTGGCGTCGCAGATCGACCAGGCGGTTGTGCCGGTGTCGCGCAAGGCGGCGCTGCGGGCCCGCATCGCGGCGTTGCAAGAGCGCGTCAAGAACGCAAGCAAGCAGATGGGCGCCGCCATCCGCGATGTGGCGGTGGCGGCGGCGAGGTCGCTGGCGGATAGCGCGCTGATGGCCAACGACCAGGTGGTGGTCGGCACCGTGACGGCGGGTGACAACCGCGAGGCGCTGCTCTCGGCGCTCAAGACCGTCCGCGACAAGGCCCCGCGTTGCCCGGCGATGCTGTTCAGCATCGATACCGACACGGGCAAGGTTGCCGTGGCGTGCGCGGTGCCCGAGGCGGCGGTGAAGAAGGGGCTCAAGGCCGGCGACTGGCTGCGGGACGCGTGCGCGATCATCGGCGGCAAGGGCGGCGGCAAGCCGGACGCCGCGATGGGCGGCGGCACGGACGCGAGCAAGGTGGGCGAGGCGATCAAGCACGCGAAGACGGCGGCGCTGCGGATTGTGATGTGATTCCTGGTTCACGCTGAGCCGGGCTCGGCGCAGGCTTGGGACCGGGGTCGGGGTGTGCACACACCTCTGCAACGATGTCGCACCCTCCCCGATAACTCCGGGTAGTCCGTTGCGGCCGTCGCCGCGGCGGGCGGTGGGAAAAATGCGCTAGATTGGGGTCTGGCGCACAACGCACCGTCTATCTCAAGATCGTCGATCGGCGCCGCACGAGCGCGCCGGAGTGGCGTCACGCACGTGGGGGATCATCATGAACAGCAGCACGGGATTCTTCGCTCGCCTCCTGGGCCGTACCGCCGGGACATCGGGCGCGTTGCCGAGGTCGTTCGAGACGCTCGAGCCTCGACAGATGATGTACGCCAATGGCGACAGTTCCCAGCCTGTCCATCAATGCCTTACCGAACAGGCGGACAACCTGTTCATGGACCAGTTCGGATGGAGCTACCTGACGCAATCGGGCGCATCGGGCTATCTGCAACAGGGGGCGCACGATGAAGACGTGCCCGACAGTTCCCCACGCGGGCACTTCTGGCAGGACAGCGCCGGGCACGTCCGCACACTCGCCGGTGGTCTGCAGGATTCAATCTTCGGGCACGTCTTCGAATCCGCACCTGCTCGCGCCATCCGCTACTTCGGAAACTTGCCCGCCGCACCGTCGCTGAGCGACACCACCACGCTGGTGCAGATCGGTTGGGTGGCGCACCTGATCGAGGACATGACCGTGCCGGCGCACGTGCTCAACGACTGGCACCTGCCGGGCGATGCCGATCCGTACCACGACTGGGTCGACGGCGTGGAGTTTCGGGACAGCCGCGGCATGCTCGACTTTGGGCCGATCGCGAGCTTCAACAGCAACGACCCCACCCGGCGGATGAACTACTACAGCGCGGGGTCGATCGACTCGGGCACGCTGCGCCTTCCCAGTGACATCACAACGCCGATCGCGGCGGGCGGCGATGCCGCGAACCGGCTCGTGGGTCTGATGTACGAGAACGCCGAAATCGCGGACAACTACGACAGCGGCGATGTCGATGGCGAGGGGCCCATCCTGCACGACCACGCCGGCTACAACGCCTGGTCGCGGTCGGAACTTGATTCGATGGCGAGGGTCCTTGTCCCTCAGGCCGTCCGCTCCACCGCCGAGTGGTTCCGTGTGTTCTTCTCGGATCCCCGCATCAACGCCGACGACCCCGTCGTCGGCTTCGTGAAACTGACCAGCAAAGACGAGGCCCGCCCGCAGACTCTCCCCAATACCACTGTCTATCTGGACGCCATCGCGACGGACGAAGGAAAGGGCAACGCCGGCGTCGGGAAGGACTCCTTCGAGTACGAGTTCCGCCGCCGCCGCATCGATGGCTCCGGCGGTTGGAGCGCCTGGGCTGCGGCGATGGGCGCCGCGGTCGGCCCCGGCCGCCATGTCGATGACGGGTCGACCGTCGTGCAGGGCCAATCGTCGTTCGCCGGCAAGCACAGCGCGACGAACGAGTACACCTTCGAGGCCGAGTCGGGGTACATCTACTCATTCCGCGCGAAGGCCCGCGACGGGGGCGGCCGACAGGGGACGAGCGAGGAGTACTTCGTCCGCGTCGGCGCCGGCGCCACCGTCGTGGAGGTCATCGACCGGTCGGGCAGCATGCGGGGCGCACCGCTCGATGCGGCGAAGAACGCCGCGCGTCTGTTCGCCGATCTGCTTCAGCCTCACGACCGCATCGGCGTCGTCGCCTTCGATGACACCGCCTCGATCGTCTATTCGCTGGGAGATATCGACGATGCCCGCACCGCGGTGGACGCCGCGAAGAGCGCGATCTCGTCCATCGTCGACGGCGGCAGCACCGCGATTGGCGAGGGCATCTTCCAGGCCGACTCGATGCTCGATAGTTATGCCGGCGAGCCCGGCCGCGCCATTATCCTGCTCAGCGACGGACAGAACAACGCGGGCCGCGATCCCCTCTCGGTCATTCACCAGTACGTTGAGCAGGGGATCCGCATCTACACCATCGGCTTTGGCGCCGGCGCCGACGGGGCCACGCTCAGCGGCATCGCGTCCGCCACCGGCGGTCAGTACTACTACGCCGCCTCTACCGGCGACTTGCAGCAGATTTACACAGCGATCCTTGGTCCGCTGAGCGGTCAGCGGAGCCTTTCGAATCAATCCCTGGCCATCTCCCCGGGCCAGACTCGAACGCAGTCCATCTCCGTCCCCGGGGGCCGCACCGCCACCTTCGGCGTCAACTGGGGCGGCAGTGATCTTGACCTCACGCTTATCGACCCTTCCGGGCGCACGATCGCTCCCACGCCGGTGACGGCTCTTGCAGAGGACTTCACCAACCTTGCCGCGTGGACGCCGCAGGGCCCATGGGCCGTCGTCAATGACTCCGTGCTCGGCGGAGCCTGCGTGACCGAGAGCCCCTCGGGCCGCTACGCCAACTCGATGAACGCGACGCTGACTTCCACGAATCGCATCGACGTGCCCGCGGGGGTCGCGCCGGCCCTGGTGCTCCGCCACCGGTACGACTTTGAGAGCAACTACGACTATGCCGACGTAGAGGTTTCTGCCGACGGTTCGGCCTGGACGCGTGTGGCGAGATTCACCGGCACCCGTGCCGCGGCCCGCGAGGACCGCGTCGCGCTGGGCGGGTACGCCGGCCAAAGCGTCTTCGTGCGGCTCAAGGCCACCTCCGACAGTTCCGTCACCGGCGATGGCTGGCTCATCGACTCCATCTCGGTCTCGGCATCGACCCTGCCTGACGGTGTCGAGTACATCACGGCCCCCACGTACGAACTCTTCCGCGTCGCCAACCCGCAGCCGGGCAGTTGGACCATGAGCGTCCGCGCGGTCGATGTGCCTCACGCCGACTACCCCTTCAACGCGTACGCGTACAACGACACGCGTCCGCCCCTGCCGCCGCGTGCGAGCATCGCCGACGTTTCCATCGCCGAGGGCGCCGCGGGCACCCGACTGGCCACGTTCACGGTCTCGCTGAACTCTTCGTGGAACGCGCCCGTGAGCGTCCGCTACGCCACGCAGGACCTCACCGCCGCCGCGGGCCGTGATTACGACCCGACCCAGGGCGTTCTGACCATCCCGGCGGGCCAGCGCTCCGGCACCTTCACCGTTCCTGTGCGCGGCGATTTGCTCCAGGAATCCGCGGAGACGTTCGCGGTCGGTATCAGCGATCCCACGAACTGCACCATCGCCGATGGCTCGGCCGTCGCCACCATCCTCAATCAATCGGTCCGCACAACTCCTTTCGGCGGCAAGACGAAGGCCACCTATACCGACGCGGCCGGAAAGACCGTCACCGCGACCCTCTCGAACGGCTCGGCGAGCCTGGTCTTCCTCGACAACCAGACGACGCCGTTCGCCATACGCGTCGATTCGTCGAGCGCATCCTCCACGCTGAGTATTGCTTCCAAAGCGCCCACTTCGCTGGGGCTCATCACATCCTCCACGGCGCTGGGCGCATTGTCCGCCAAGACGGTTTCCTTCACTTCCGGGCTCTTCCTGGGGGGCGGTGTCAAGACCATCGTCGCCGCGAACATCGGCTCGGTCGTGACGCTGGGTCCCGCCGCGACCACGGTCATCACCGCCGACGTGCTCAACGACGCGCAGGTCTCCTCGAGCGCCGCGACCACTTCGATCACCGCGCGTTCCTGGACCGGCGATCGTTCCGTGCTCTCGGCGCTCGCCCTGGGTGCGATCAAGATCGCGGGTGACTGCACAGCGGACATCACGGCGACACGCGGCGCTAAATCGCTCGCCATCAAGGGATCGCTTGTGAACGCCACGATCTCGATCTCCGGCGCGATCGGGTCATTCTCCGCCGGAGCGTTCCGGGGCAGCAGCATCGCGATCTCGGGCGTGATCAAGAGTCTCAAGGCCGGCGACGTGAACGCCTCGGCGCTGCAACTCTGGAACAGCGGTCCGACCGCGCTCACGTTCGCCAACGTCACCGATCTGGACCTGGCTTCCAACGCCCAGATCAAGTCGCTCGCCGTCACTTCCTGGCACACTGGGGGCGCGCGTGACCGGATTGTGGCTCCCTCCATCGGCACGGTCAGCTCCAAGGGCGACTTCGAGGCTTCGCTCGCGGTCAGCGGCGCGGTCGGCTCCGTTGCCGCCAAAGGCTCGATCCGCCACGCGGATTGGCGCATCGGCGGGGATGTCAAGTCGATTGCCGCGGCCCGCATCGACGATACACGCGTCTTCGTGGCTGTCGCGCCCGATTTCACCATTCTCCCGGATTCCGCGCAGCAGTTCGTGAGCGGTCGCGGCACCATCGGCGCGATCTCCTGCACCGTCGGCTCGGTTGACACGCTCATCTCCGCGCCCACGATCGGCACGCTCAAGCTCGGCCGGCTTTCCGCGGCGCAGAGCGGCCGCATTCTCGGCGTCGCGGCGCGCAGCGTCAAATCGGTTGCGGCGGTGCAGGTGAGCGGCGCCAAGGTAGCGCTGGCGTCATTGAACAACCCCGCACAATCACGCGCGATTGACTCTCTGACGCTCCGACTCATACCCGGATGAGAGTGTCGCGCGAAAAGCGGCCCCGCGCTCCATGAGCCGCGGGGCCGCGATGTGGGAGGACGATTGCTCAGCAGCCCTGGGACCAGGCGACGAAGAAGAACTCAACGTCTCCTCCGTCCACGCCGCCGTCCTGGTTGAGGTCCGCGACGTTGTCTCCGGCGGTCCACGCGAGGAAGAACGCCTCGACATCGGCGCCGTCGACACCGCCGTCGAGGTTGAAATCGCCGATGCACCCGTTCGCGGGGCATTCGCGCACCGTCACGATCCCCGGCAGCAGGCCGGGGGAGGCGATGTCGAACCCGTTGAAGACCGCGGTGCGCAGGTTCAGGTCGGCCAGGTCGATGCCCTGAAGGCTCGCCGACCAGTTGGCGCCGATGTCGTTGTCGACCGCGGAGAGGTGACCGGCGGTGAGGTAGATGCTCCACGCGGTGCCCAGCCCCGGTGAGGCCGCGGCGGCGTCGGTGGGCCAGACCACCCCGTCATCGTCGTAGTTCACGATGTCCACGACGGCGTGGTCGGCGCGCCGCAGCGTGAGCACTTCCTTGCCCGGGGCCGGGCTGTTGCTCAGGTTGCCCATGTTCGGCAGCGCTTCTTGGTCGGACCATCCGGCCAGCGCCACTACGCGGCAGATGTTCCCCCATGCGGCGCGGAAGTCGGCTTCGGCGGTCGCGATGTCGGGCGCGGTTCCCTTGGGGATCAGGATCATCACCTGCCCGGCGGGCAGCACCGTGCCGGCGGGTACGGGGGCCGTGCGACCGTCTTCGTCACGCAGGTACCAGCCGGAGACGTCCAGATCGCCAGCGCCGGGGTTGTACACCTCGATCCACTCGTTGCGCGAGCCCAGCCCGCTGCTGCTGTTGGGGTTGTACATGATCTCGGTGATGACGGCCTGCCCGGTGGGGGGCTGCGGCGCTGAGCGCCACACGATGCCGGGGGAGCCCGTGGAGCCGGACGCGCGGATGTCGGTGAACCAGGGCGTCTGGACGCTGTCGTACGCGCCGTCGATGTCGGCGATCGACATCCGCCAGTTGGCCCCGCTGTCGTTCACGCCCTTGCCGATGGCCGAGGAGAGCAGGTAGATGCTCGACGCCGCGTCCGTGGCCGGCCAGGTGCTGCCGGTCATGGCGTTGGGGTTTTCGTAGTTGGCCACGTCCACGGGTTCGCCGGAGGCGTCTTCGAGTGCCAGCACTTCCTCGATGGCGGTGGCCCGCTGCGCCCGGTCCTGCCAGGGGGTGAGGGGGAACGAGCGCACGGATGGGGGCAGGTTCCACGCCGCGCGGAACTGTGCGCCGACGTCGGCGGGCACTCCGGGGCCGTCGCCCGCCGTGAGCACGATCGCCTCGCCGGGCTGCATGATCGTGCCCGCGGGGATTGCGCCGGTGGCGGGGTCGCCCTCGATATCCTGGAGTTTCCAACCGGAGATATCCACCGGCGTCGCGCCGGCGTTGTAGATCTCGACGAACTCCTTGCCCTCGTCGCTGCCGGAGGGGTCGTACATGATCTCGGTGATCACGACGTTGGGCTTGTTCTCGAACGAGTCGAGGATCCCGTTGCTGTTGGTGTCGAACGCGCCGCCGATGCCCGCGACGCCGCCGTGGGCATTGATCTCGCAGGAATCGAGCTGCCGGTTGCGGTTGCGGTCCTTGCGCCAGTCCAGGAGAATCTCGGTGAGGTCGGGGAGCAGGTTCGCGTTGCAGTCACCCTCGCAACTGTCGGGGATGTTGTTGTACGGGTACGCGTCGGTCACGGTGCGCCGCACGATGTCGACCGCGTCGTTGATGCCGTTGCCGTTGCAATCGGTGGTGGTCAGGTTCGGCAGCCGCCCGGGAGTGCCGTACGAGTTGATGCCCGGGAAGGCGGGCAGGGCGGTGTTGGCGTGCGTGGATCCCATCGCGTCCGCGGGTTCGGAGAGTCGCCACGCCGCGCCGTTGTTGTTGTCGCTCACCGAACCCACGAAGTTGCGGAGCAACTGGATCGATCCGCTGTCGTCGTCGTCGGGCCAGGGCGTTTCGTCCCCCTCGTCGTCGCGGTAGGCCACTTCATCGATCAGCCGGTTGCTCGCGTCGCGCAGTTGGATCGAGTCGGTGGTCCCGTCGGGCGAGTTGGAGAGGCCTCCCAGCGTGCCGGTGATCGGGATGGGGTCGGCCGGGTAGTCCCAGAACGACTCGACGAAGATCACGTGGATGCCGGCGCCCCACGCGGTGTTCCAGGATGTCTGTGTGTTGGTGTACGTGCTGCGCCGCTGCGTTCCGTTCCCGTTTACGCCGCCCCGTCGCGGGGCGATGACGGCGACGGTGCCGGGCGCGATCGAGGTGCCGATCGGGAAGACCGTGGTGGCCCCGTGACCGTTCTCCAGGTACCACCCGGCCATGTTGACCGTGGCCGTCGAGGGGTTGTAGATCTCCACCCACTCCTGCCCCTCGTCGGTGTCATGGGGGTTGTACATGATCTCGGTGATCACGATGGGCCCGTTCTCGGCGGCGAGGGCCTGAACACCGATCGAGCCCGCCGCCAACCCCGCCAACAACACCACGCTTGTTCTTCGGACCATGAAGCAGACTCCGTAGCGAAACCCGGCACGGGCGAAATCTCGCCCGGAGATGACACCGCTCGCGCCCACTTCAGGAGTGGGCCAACCGGGCGGGCCGTACATTGGAACTCCACTTCATGCGGAATTGCTTGATCGCTGCATCACGATTTGTGCCGGCGAGTGAGTTTGTCTTGCCCCGAGGACCGCTCGGGGCCGGTTCGTTCGTTCTTCGCCCGTCCGGCCCCTTGTTGTATCAATTCGTGCCTAACGACTCCTCCTGTTCACGCATGTCCTTCCGCGGCGGCTGTTGCCGAGCGTCCGCGAACTCTGCGGCCCCGTCTAGGATCATCCCGAACCGTTCCCCTACTTGTTGCGCACGTCCGGCATGAACCTCCCACCAGAATTGCCCGCCCGCGGTCGTCTGGGCGTCGTTGCCGCCGCATTTCCAGCGGCGGCGCACGCCGGCGCCGTCATGCTCCGCCGCGGGGGCAACGCGATCGACGCCGCGTGTGCCGCGGCGTGGGCGCTGGGCGTTTGCGAACCCGCAGAATCTGGCCTGGGCGGTCAGACGACCATGCTCATCCGCCTGGCCGATGGACGCTGCATGGTCGTTGACGGCCATTCCCGCGCGCCCGCGGGGCTGTCACGCAAGTGCGTGAAGCGGGCGCAGCAGGATTACGGCCTGACTGCCACGACCATTCCATCGACGCCCGCGACGCTGGAGTTCGCCCAGCGCCGGTTCGGGGCGCTCGCGCCGGCGGAGGCGATCGCGCCCGCCATTGAGCTCGCCGAGAACGGCTACCGCATCACGGCCCTCCAGCGTCGGCTGATCCGCTGGTCGGTGCGGTTCTTCGCACCCGGTTCCCCCGAAGCCGCGTTGCTGCTCGGGCCCGGTAATGCGCCGCCGAAGGTGGGTGAGGTGTTTCGCCAACCGATGCTCGCGGCGACGCTCCGGCGCATCAGCGATCAGGGGATCGGCGATTTCTACACCGGCCAGATCGCCCGCGACATCGTGGCGCACATGTCCGAACGGGGCGGGCTGGTGACGGCGCAGGACCTTGCGGATCTGAATCTCCCGGTGATCCGAGAGCCCCTCTTCATCGAGCATGCTTCTCACCGGGTGGTCTCGGTGCCTCCGCCCGGCGGGGGCGTGCAGGCGCTGCTGGCCCTGAGGCTGCTGGGCGGACTTTGGCACGCGGGCGAGACCGACGCGGCGTGGCAACTCGCCGTGACGCAGGCCACGTTCATTGCCTTCCGCGAGCGGGAGCGCTGGCCCGACCACCCCCAGGACGTGACGCCCTCGCTGGCGAAGTGGCTCGTGGGTCCCGAGCGAGCCGCCAAGCTCATCGCTGATTTTCACGCGGGCAAGATGAACGATCCTGTCGAGGACACCAGCGGAGAATCAGGCAACACCACGCATTTGTGCGTGACGGACGCGGCGGGGAACGTCGTCTCGCTCACGCAGTCGATCCAGTCTGTCTTTGGCTCCAAGACGATCCATCCGAGACTGGGCTTTTTCTACAACAACTACCTGAGCGCCAGCCCGCGGACCGCGCATCCGTACCGGCTGGGTCCGGGCTCGCTCCCGCAGTCCAACGCGGCGCCCACGATCGTGCTGGACGGGGCGGGCGTGCCGCGCCTCGCGCTGGGCTCCGCGGGCAGCCGGCGCATCACGACATCAATCGTCCGGGTGTTGAGCGCCGTGCTGGACCGCGGGCAATCGTTGGCCGCGGCGGTGGCCGCACCGCGGGCGCACCCGCTGCTGAGCCGCACCGTCTGGTCCGAGCGGTCCCTTGGTTCCGCTGCGACCTCGCTCATCGCGGAGAAGCAGGGCCCTGTCACACTCCTGAGCGACCTCAACTACAAGCTCGGCGCCGTTCAGGCCGTTGAGATTCATCCGTCGAACGGATTCAGCGGCGCGGCCGACCCGCGGCGGGACGGTGCTGTCGTTGTCACCTGAAACCCATCAACACATGGCAACTCCCCAGACACAGCCTGTTTCAAAGTCCAAGCGCACCCCGCTGCGCCCCCGCGGCCGCCTGGATAGCCGGGGCTGGGGCATCGTCGCGGCGCTCATCGCGATCCCCGTTGTGGTCGTTGCGTGCAAGATCTGCGGCGTTGAGTTCCTGCGGACGGCTACACAGTGGTGTTCGTTCGAGCAACTGCCGCACGAGATGCGCCACCGCACGCTCCACCTGCTCTTCGCCCCGGTGGGCGCGCTGGTGGTGGTGTTCACGCGCCTCACGCTGGGCATCCGCGTGCTGGGGCCTTTCCGCTCCATGCTCCTGGCGATCGCGTTCCAGGTCACGGGCCCGGTGGTGGGCCTGGCCTTCTACGCGCTGGTGCTGTTCATCGTGGTGTGGCTGCGCCCCATCATCAAGAGCATGCGCATGCCGTTCTTCGGGCGATCCGCGGCGATGCTCGCCGCCGTCTGCGTCACCATCGTGCTCACGATCCTGGTGGGGCTTGCGTTCGGCCTCAACGACGTCGAGCGCGTCGCGTACTTCCCGATCGTGGTGCTCACGCTTGCGGGCGAGGCCTTCTCGTCCACCATCCGCAAGGAGGGGCTGCACTCGGCCCTGTGGCGTGCCGGTGCGACGGCGGTGACGGCGCTGGTGATCACGGCCATCTCCTCGGTTCCGCCGCTGCAGGATGCGCTCATTCTTTTCCCCGAGTCGGTGCTCCTGGTA
>JBGAMO010000070.1:0-9041 GCA_044222845.1 Phycisphaerales bacterium | reverse complement strand
AGTGGCGGGCCTTTCAGTACCTGAATCCCAAGCCGCAGCGACCCAAAAAGGCCAGGAAGAACCCCGACGCGGCGCCGGTCCGCGAAGCCCGAGACCGGGGGTCCGAAAACGCCGGCGCGAGATAAGCCGGCCCGATTCGGGTATCACGCAGCGATTTACTCCCTCTTCTGGAAAGCTGACAAACCACTGTCAGGGATCCCGCATGTCTCACTGAGTCAATCGTGCGAGATCAGGAGAAAGCGCCCATGAGAGTTGCCGTCGTCAGAAACCGTGAGAACAAAGGAGTGATCGCCGCGTTCGGGCGCCCCTGCCCGGAGGTGTACGGCAAGCAGTCCGTGCAGCGCATCATCGACGGCCTGCGCGAGGGCGGCCACGAAGTGGGGGTCTTCGAGGGGGACATGACGATGCTCCCGGCCCTCCAGGAGTTCCTGGCCCCCAGCCCCGCCAACGGCACGCCCGGCGGCATGGTCTTCAACCTTGCGTACGGCGTGCAGGGGGATTGTCGGTACACCCATGTGCCGGCCATGCTCGAGATGGCCGGCATTCCGTACACGGGGTCGAGCCCGCTGGGCCACACGCTCGCGCTCGACAAGGTCGTCACCAAGATTCTGGCGATGGAGGCCGGCGTGCCCACGCCCGCGTTTGCCGTGCTCAAAGGTCCCGGCGGGGACGTTTCAAAGCTCCGCTTCCCGCTGGTGGTCAAGCCGCGGCATGAATCCTCGAGCTTCGGCCTTCGACTCGTCAAGACTCGTGAAGAACTCGACGAAGCCGTCCTGGCGATCGTTGAGAAGTACGAACAGGAAGCGCTGGTGGAGGAGTACATCCCGGGGCGTGAGATCGCGGTGGGCATCCTGGGGAACAACCCCGGTGAAACGCTCCCGCTGGTGGAGATTGATTTTGCGGGTCGCGAGCACCTGGCGGTGATGACCCACGCCGACAAGCTGCACAAGAGCGAGAACGAGCCGGAGCGGATCTGCCCCGCGCCCGTCGACGGCGCGCTCGCGGATCGCCTTCGGCAGATCGCGCTGGCCACGTTCAAGGCGTGCCACTGCCGCGACTACTCCAGGGTCGACATCCGCGTTGACCCGGCGGGGAATCCGTTCATGCTCGAGATCAACTCGATGGCTTCGCTGGGCTGGGGGGGCGCGTACGTGCTCGCGGCCCGCCAGGCCGGTTATTCGTTCACCGAACTGGTCTGCCGGATCGTGGACCTGGCGCACACCCGGTACTTCGGGTCTGCGGCGCCGCTCGACATTCCGGCGCACCTGACCTCTGCGTCCAAGTCCGTATCGGCCTGATCGCCGCGATATCCGATTCGCAAGACCTTGTCCCAACCGCCGGCGCCAGCGCCGCACAGGTGTCCCATGCTCACACAGAGCCTCCCGGTCGTCATTACCAACAACGCCAAACCGCCCGCGAGGCGGGTCAAGTACATCAACGACGTGGCGCAGATCCCCGGCGTCACGCCCGAGGATCTCGAACTGCTCGAGAAGGTCTCGCAGCGGTACGTCTTCCGTTCCAACGACTACTACCTGCGCCTGATCGACTGGACGGACCCCAAGGACCCGATCCGGCAGCTCATCATTCCGCGCCGGGAAGAACTCAACGACTGGGGCAAGCTCGACGCGAGCAACGAAGCGGCCAACACGGTCGACACCGGGGTGCAGCACAAGTACGGCGACACCGTCCTGCTGCTGTGCAACGAGGTGTGCGGGGCGTACTGCCGCTACTGCTTCCGCAAGCGGCTGTTCATGAACGACAACGAGGAGGTGAGCAAGGACGTCTCCGCGGGCGTGGCCTACATCCGCAGGCACCCGGAGGTCACCAACGTGCTGCTCACCGGGGGCGACCCGCTCATCATGGGCACGCGGCGGCTTGGGGAGATCGTCGCGGAGCTGCGGGAGATCGAGCACGTGAAGATCGTCCGCATCGGCTCGAAGATGCCGGCGTTCAACCCGATGCGCATCACCGACGATCCCGACCTGCTCGCGATGATCCGCCGGTTCTCCACGCCCCAGAAGCGCATGTACATCATGTGCCACTTCGACCACCCCCGCGAGCTGACGCGGGAGGCCCGCGAGTGCATCGCGGCGCTCATCGGAGCGGGGGCGATCTGCGTGAACCAGTGCCCGATCATCCGCGGCATCAACGACAACCCCGGCACGCTGGCGGAGATGTTCGCCACGCTCTCGCACATCGGCTGCCCGCAGTATTACCTCTTCCAGGGCCGGCCCACGGCCGGGAACGAGCCGTACGAGGTGCCGCTGGTGGAAGGGTGGACGCACTTCTCCAAGGCCGTGGTCGCGGAGTCGGGCCTTTCCGGGCGGGCCCGGTTCTGCATGTCCCACGCCTCGGGCAAGGTCGAGGTGCTCGGGGTCGATGACGCGAACATCTACCTGCGTTACCACCGCAGCAAGTACCCGCAGAACGACGGCAGGTTCTTCATCTGCAAGCGCAACGACGATGCCTACTGGCTTGACCACCTCACTCCGGCAGAGGGCTCGTACGTTCCGTTCGGCGTCAACTTCGGCCAGCCCCCGCGGTGAACCGCAACACCCATGAACGCCACGAACTCACCAACCGCCCGCGCCTTCACGCTCATCGAACTGCTCGTCGTGATCGCCGTCATCGCGCTGCTCATCGGGATTCTGCTGCCCGTGCTCGGGCAGGCGCGCAAGACCGGGGCGATGACTCGGGAGATGGGCCTGCTGCGCCAGGTCGGCATCGCCTACGCCTCGTACGCGCACGACAACAAGGACAACCTGCTCCCCGGCTACCTCCGCGGCTCCTGGTCGCGCGATGAGGGCAAGTTCACGGTGTACAGCAACGGCAACGACGCGAGCGAGCAGAGCCGTCTGCGGGGCGGGGTGATCCGGCCGTACCCCTGGCGGCTGCTGCCGTACCTGGGCTATTCGCCCGCGTCGCTCGTCGCCGACAGGAACTGGTTGAGGAGCATCAACGAGCTCAACCACGACCCGGCCGACATCGGCGCGTTCGAGTGGTCGGTGGCTCGCAACCCGGGCTTCGGGCTCAACACGACGTTTGTCGGCGGCGATGCGCACCGCGGGGCGTACTACATCCCGTCGCTCCTGCGCTGGGGCGCCTTCTACATCATCCGCACCGACCAGGCGCTCCAGACCGACAAGCTTCTGCTGTTCACCACGTCGCGGGGTGTGCACCGCAACAGCAACGGCACGGTCGTGCCGGGCTACCACCGCATCGAAGCCCCGTGGCATGCCACGCCCACTTCCAACTCCGTGCCCGCGTTCATCCCCTGGGAGGGCTCGCGCACGCGGTTCAACGCGGCGCTCCCGACCACGGCGTACGGCCATGTTGACTTCCGCCACTCCGGCAAGGCGCTGGGCCTGACGATCGACGGGCACGCCGATGCGCTGAGCGTCGACCAGGCCTTTGATATGCGACGCTGGAGTAACAAGGCGACCCGCGCCGATTGGCGCCCGTGATTCAGGAACTCTCGCGATATGAAACTTACCCGCAAACATCTTGGCGCGTGGATCGTGCTCTGCGGCGTCGGCATCGGTGCGGTGCTCGCCATGGGCTGGGCCTCGGGCTCGCTGGGCTTCGGCGCTGCCGCGGGGCCTTCGGCGAAGCAGAAGGCGGCGGTGCGGTACGACTTCCCCGTTTCGCGCGGCACGGTGCCGCGTTCGCTCACGATCGAGTACGACGCGGCCAAGGACCGCACGCAGATGAAGCTCGCGCTGGCGGGAGTGACCGCCGCGGCGTCGCAGTTCAAGGCCGGCCCGCTCACGCTCACGTTCGAGTCGCAGTTCAAGGGGAGGGTGCGGAGCACGGAGGTGGGCGAGTTGTCGGTCGAGTGTGTCGTCACCGGGGTGTGCGGCGTGGCGGGCGCGCTGGCGCCGTCGTCACCGCCGGCGGAGTTCACCGCCGACGGCGTCGTCTTCAAGGCGCGGCCGCCGGTGAAGGGCGTGTCACCGTACCGCAGCAAGGCGCGGTCCGACGGCGTGCACGAGACGCTGGCGTTCCGGGTGATGACCAAGGACCTGGTCGCGATCGTCAAGGCCCGCGAGGTGTCGGCCGCGCTCGGCGGGGTGAGCGTGAAGCTGAACGCGGCGCAGATCGAGGATCTTCGCGAGTTCGCGGCGCGGATCAATCCGAACCTGTGATCAGGAGCGGTTGCCGGCGGACTTGATGCGGCTGACGAGGCCCTGGTTCTTCATCTCCACGCCCTTGAGCGCGCTCGCGAGGGCTTCGCGGTTGGGGGCGTAGTCCATGGCGATGTTCATCGCGACCCATTCCTTCTTCACCAGTTCGTACAGGGCGTAGGTGAAGTTCTGCATGCCTTCTTCGTTCTTGCCGACGATCATCGGGAGGGCTTGGTCGTCGCCCTCGCGGATCTTCTCGCGGACGACGGAGGTGCCCAGGAGCACTTCGCAGGCGGGCACGACGCCGAAGCCGGTCTCGGGCAGGGCGGGGAGGAGGCGCTGGGCGAGCACGCCGCGGAGCGTGTTGGAGAGCGCGTGGCGCAGGAACCCGTGCTCGTGGCTGGGGAAGAACTCCAGGATGCGGCTGAAGGCCTGCATGGTGTCGGCGGTGTGCATGGTGCTGAAGACCAGGTGGCCGGTCTCTGCGGCCTGCACCGCGGCGAGCACGGTGCCGTGGTCGCGCAGCTCGCCGATGAAGATGACGTCGGGGTCTTCGCGCACCATGTACTTGAGCGCGGTGGAGAAGTCGGCGACGTCGATGCCGATCTCGCGCTGACTGATGATGGACTTCTTGGGGACGAAGCGGTACTCGACGGGGTCCTCGACGGTGATGATGTTCTCGGCGCGGGTCTGGTTGATGTGCTCGATCATCGCGGCGAGCGTGCTGCTCTTGCCGCTGCCGGTGACGCCCACGACCACGATGAGACCTTCGGTGGTGTGCTCGACGAGCTCGCCGTAGGCCGGGGGCACGTGCAGGTCGGCGTAGGAGGGGATCTCGGCCTTCACGCGGCGGATCGCGGCGTGGGTGTGGCCGCCGGAACGGTACATATTCACGCGGAAGCGGTCGCCGTCCTTGATGTGGGTGGCGAAGTCGAGGTTGCCGTTGGCCTCGTACTTGGCTTTGAGAATTTCCGGGACGATCGGGTCCAGAAGATGATCGGCCTCGTCCTCGGTGATGGGCTCGGAGGCCATCTTCTTGAGATTCCCGCCGATCCGGTACACCGGGGGCACCCCGACTTTCAGGTGCAGGTCGCTGGCCTCGAGCTTTTTCATGGCGCCGAGGAGTCGGTGGATCGTGAGTGGGCCGGTTTCCATGGAATCGGGTCTCCGGTGCCGCGGGGCATCAGACTGTACCCCCACGGAACCCCCAACGAACGGGGATTCTCAGCGATGGGAGGGAGCGGGAATGTGTGCAATCCGGGTGCCGCGCGGGTGTTTGCGGCGTGTTCGTGGTTTTTTGGACGAGGTCCGGAGCGGAGGCGGTGCGAGGCGGGGGGTGCATGGTCGGAGGCGTTGGGGCCTATCGTCCAAGAACGCGGGGTTGCGAGCGTGGGGGTTGGGGTGTTGCGAGCGGCGGTCGTCATGAACTCACCGGGCGAGGAAACACACAATGACAGGGCGGCCGCGGCGGGCGCGAACGCGGAGGAGTTGCTGCCGCTGGTGTACGACCAACTGCGGCGCATCGCGCAGCAGCGGATGAACGAGGAGCGGCGGGACCATACGTTGCAAGCGACGGCGCTGGTGCACGAGGCGTTCGCGCGGATTTCGCAAGGGCGGGTGTGGGCGAACAAGGGTCACTTCTTTCACGCGGCGGCGGAGGCGATGCGGCGGATCCTGATCGAGCACGCGCGGGCGCGCGGGCGGGTGAAGCGCGGGGGCGATGAGCGCGGGCGGGCGGCGCCCAAGGTGTCTCTCAACGTGCTGGACCTGGCGGTGGAGGAGGATCCGGCGCAGGTGCTGGCGCTCGAAGAGGCGTTCCGTCGCCTTGAGGAGCAGGAACCGGACGTGTGCGGGGTGGTGCGGCTGCGGTTCTTCGCGGGGTTGTCGGTGGATGAGACGGCGGCGGCGCTGGGTGTGTCGGCCCGGCACGTGGATCGGCGGTGGGCGTACGCAAGGGCGTGGCTGCTCCGGGAGATCGGGCGGGCGTGACTGCGGGCAACAGCATGGCGGATGCACAGTTCAGGGAGCGGGTTCGAGAGGTGTTCGCCGACGCGGCGGAACTGCCCGAGCGGGAGCGGGCGGCGTTCGTCGCCAGAGCGTGCGGGGATGACGGCGCCCTGCGGGCGGAGGTGGAATCTCTCCTTGAGGCGGGGCGGGGCGGGTTCCTCGCGGACCCGACGCTGCCGGTGGGCGTCGCGGGTGTGTGCGGGCGGGTGACGGTGGGTCCGTACCGGCTGCTGGAACTGATCGGCGAGGGCGGGTTCGGGAGCGTCTACATGGCGGAGCAGACGGCGCCGGTGCGTCGCAGGGTGGCGCTCAAGGTGATCAAGCCGGGCATGGACAGCCGCGCGGTGATCGCGCGGTTCGAGGCCGAGCGGCAGGCGCTGGCGTTGATGGATCACCCGGGGATCGCGCGCGTGCTGGACGCGGGCGCGACCGAGCCGGACAGCCCGCTGGGGGCCCTGCGGCCGTACTTCGTGATGGAACTGGTGCGGGGCGTGCCGATCACGGCGTATTGCGTTCAACAGGGGATGACGGTGCGCGAGCGGCTGGAACTGTTCGCGGGGGTGTGCCGGGCCGTGCAGCACGCGCACACCAAGGGCGTGATCCACCGCGACCTCAAGCCCGGGAACGTGCTGGTCACGCGGATCGACGGCGCGCCGACTCCCAAGATCATCGACTTCGGCATCGCGAAGGCCACGACGGCGCACCTGACGGACCGGACACTCTTCACAGAGCATCGGCAGTTGATCGGGACGCCGGAGTACATGAGCCCCGAGCAGGCGGAACTGACGAGCGCGGACGTGGACACTCGCAGCGACATCTACTCGCTGGGCGTGCTGCTGTACGAACTCCTGACGGGGGCTACCCCGCACGACGGCGGGCGGCTGCGGTCCGCGGCGTTCGACGAGATGCTGCGGATCGTGCGCGAGGAGGAGCCGCCGCGGCCGTCGACGCGGCTGCGGACGGCGGCGACCGCCGGCCCGGAGCGGGTGCGGACGCTCAAGAGCGATCTGGACTGGATCGCGATGAAGTGCCTGGAGAAGGACCGCTCGCGGCGGTACGACACGGCGAGCGCGCTGGCGGAGGACGTGGAGCGCTTCCTGGCCGACGAGCCGGTGCTGGCGCGGCCGCCGAGCGGTGTGTACCGCCTGCGGAAGTTGGTGAGCCGGCACCGGGGCGCGGTGGCGGCGGCGCTGCTGGTGCTGGGCGCGCTGGTGGGCGGGCTGACGCTGGCGACGTGGGGGTACATCAGGGCCGGGCGGGAGCGCGACGAGAAGGAGGCGGCGCGGGCGCGGGAAGCGCTGCAGCGCGAGGAGGCGGACCAGGCGCGGGCGAGGGCGCAGGCGGAGCGCGAGTCGGCGCAACGGGTGGCGTACCGGGCGGCGCTGGCGGCGGCGGAGTCGGCGATCGGGAACCGCGACGCGGGATCGGCGTCGGCGTCGCTGGCGCTGGCGCCCGAGCTGCTGCGGGGCTGGGAGTGGCGGCACCTGGCCCACCGGGCGGACAACGCGCTGAGCGTGCGGCGCGTGGGGTCCGGGGCCGGGCGCGGGCTGGTGATGATGCCAGACGGTCGGCGCGTGGTGGTGCTGACGGCCCAGGCGCCGCCGGTGGTGCTCGACGTTGCGACGAACGAGGCGGTGCGGGAGTTGGGGGAGGAGGTGCGTGGCGCGGCGTACGCCGCGTGCGGGCCGGACGGGAGGCTGGTGCTGGCGGGGACCGACGAGGGGCGGTGCGGGGTGTGGGACGCGTCGACGGGCCGGGAGGTTTGGCGGGGGCCGCCGAGGGCGTGGGGCAACTTCGATTGCTTCTCGCCCGACGGAGCGCGTGTGGCGGTGTGCGAGCGCGAGGGGCGGGCGGTGGTGATCCTGGATGCGCTGACGGGGCGGGAGCTGTCGCGGCGGGTGATGGAGTCCGAGCCGATCGGGGGTCCGATCTGGCGGCGGGACGGGACGTTACTGGTGCCTACACGGACGCCCGCGCTGAGCTGGGTCGTCGTGGACCCGGTCGACGGGCGTGTGATGCGCGCGGAGCGTGCGCAGCGGTACCACGCGGCGGGGAGCGTCACGCTGGGGCTCAACGCCGGCTCGGCGAGCCTGGTGCGCGACGGGCGGCTGCTGGCGATGATCCCCAAGCCGGCCGCGGCGTCGATCACCTGCGCGCGGCCCAGCGAGGGGTGCGACGCCGTTGTATGCGGGCAGAGCGACGGGTTGGTGACGCTCTGGTCGGTTGGCAAGACGGCGGCGCCGGAGCGCGCGCTGATCGGGCACAGCGGCTGGGTGGTTGATGCGCAGTTCACGCCCGACGGCCGGGGCGTGGTGACGCTGGATGACGGTGGGTTCGTGCGCGTGTGGGCGTCGCGGGCGGACGCGGATGCGCCGGGCGCGACGGGGGCGCGGCTGGCGACAACGTCCGCGCTGTCGCGGGGCGGGGCGAGGGCGGCGGCGCTGCGGTGGGGAACGGTGTCGGTGGTGAGGACGGACTCGGGGGAACTGGCGTGGTCGCGGCAGGTGG
The DNA here is from genome assembly GCA_044222845.1 of Phycisphaerales bacterium. Taxonomy (GTDB): domain Bacteria; phylum Planctomycetota; class Phycisphaerae; order Phycisphaerales; family UBA1924; genus UBA2402. Next base: position 402 of record JBGAMO010000070.1, on the reverse strand, counting down.
ATCGGCGAACGCTGGACCGGGCGGCGTTCTCGCCGGATGGATTGCTGCTGGCGGTGGCGGGGTATCGAGGGACGAACGGGTTCGCGGTGGTGGTCGGTTCGGCGAACGGAGAGGAGCGGGCGCGGCTGGGACCCTGGGAGTTCCAGGTCCGTGGCTTGGCGTGGATGGCGGATGGGAGACTACTGGTTGCGGGCTGCTCGGACCGCGTGGTGCGTGTGATCGACACGGCGAACGGGCGCGTGACGGCGGAGATCGCGGCCGTGGACGCCGACGCGATCTCAGTCTCACCGGTAGATCAGACGGCGGTGGTTGGCGGGTGTGTGCGCAGCGTGGACGGGATGATCGGGGGCGCGGACGGCGGGGTGTGGGAGATCGACGCGGCGAGGGGCGTGTTGTTGGGGC
>JBGAMO010000069.1:0-23383 GCA_044222845.1 Phycisphaerales bacterium | reverse complement strand
GGAACGGTGGACAACCCGGAGAACCTGATCCCCATCGGCACCCCCTGCTTCGCCGACTTCAACCAGGACGGCGGGATCGACGGAGCGGACGTGCAGGCGTTCTTTGCTGCGTGGGAAACCGGCGACTTCGCCGCCGACGTGAACCAGGACGGCGGGGTGGACGGCGCCGATGTCGACACGTTCTTCGCCGCTTGGGAAACGGGCGCGTGCTGAATCACGTGAGTACTTCCTCCACCGGGATTGTGGCGGCGAGCGCATGAAGGAGCCAGCGATCGGGCATCGGGCGGTGGAAATGAAACGCTCGGCGGCCGCGAGCGACTGGGGCGGCACGCGAACGAACTGTGGCTAGCAGACTCCTGCTTCCCACGAAGCGAAGAAGGAGTCGACGTCCGAACCGTCGACACCGCCGTCGGCGTTGACATCGGCGGAAAGGTCGCCGTTCTCCCACGCCGCGAAGAACGCCTGCACGTCGGCGCCGTCGATGCCGCCGTCCTGGTTGAAGTCGGCGGGGCAGCCCGCGGCGGGCGTGGGTGTGTCGAAGCGCAGGTCGTCGAAGCCGACGGTGGCGGAAGAAGAGTACATGCGAACGCTGTGGATACCGGGCGCGATGATCAGGAGCGGCGCGGGGTCGCTGTCCGGGTGGGTCAGCGTCGCGATCAACTGACCGTTCACGTCGTAGGCCTCGAGCGTCTTGGTGCCGGGGATGGGGATGAGATCGCCCCGGATGCTGACTTGGCTGACGACATACGGCTGAGTGCCGGTAGAGTCCAGGAACTGCACGACGATGGGGAACGCGTTCTGGTACGTGAGCAGGCCGGTGGGGGTTGATCCGCCGATGATCTGGACGCCGCTGGGAGTGCCCGAGCCGTGGACCACGACCGCCACAAATGGCGACCCCGAAGAAAAGCGCACGCCGTGCGATGCCAGGTATTGATCGGCGAGCCGGGATTGAACCTGGATGGGAGAGCCCGGCGAGTTGGACATGCCGGGAATCTGCTCGAAATCAATGACAATGGGCTGGGCCACCGCCGCGGAAGCGGTGAGCAGCAGCGATGCCGACAGCACGAAGGCCGGTGAGAGCACCGAGCGGGCGCGGAACACGGACGGGCGGGAGGGCTGGGCGATCATTGATCGGCTCCTGTGGTGAATTTCCGACGCGCTCACAACGCGGCCTGGGATACTTCAACCAATGTCTCACGGCGGCGTTGGGCGTGCAGAAAAACACCGGAAGGCGTACGTCTTGCACGGCCGAGCAGGCGATTCTATGCGAAGCCGGCGATGTACCCCGGCAGCCTTTCTGGTGAAGCGGTAGTAGTTGAAACGCGAACCGCCGGTCGGGCGCGAGCAACGTGGGTTGCTGGTCCGACCGGCGGCTCTTGTGTGTGTCAATCGGGGCAGGGGCCCCCGGGAGTGCTCAGTGTCAGCACCCGTTTTCCCAACTCACAAAGAAGGTCTCGATGTCGTCACCGTCCACGCCGCCGTCGCCGTCGACATCGGCGCCGGAGAGGCCGGCTTCCCAATCGGTGAAGAAGGACTGCACATCACCGCCGTCGATGCCGCCGTCGCAGTTGTAATCGCCGATGCAGACCAGCAGCGCGGCGGGGTTGCTGTCGATGCCGGAAGTGCTGCCGCCGCAGGCGACGGAGACCACCACGCGGTACCGCAGTTGCGCCGCCAGATCGGCGTTGGTGATGGTGAGGGTGTTGGAGTCGGCTCCGCTCGCCGCGGCGACGCTGTTGGCGAGCGCCGGGAAGGGGCCGTCGGCGAGGTCGGTCCAGAGTTCGCTGCCGACAGGAGCGGCCTCGAACTGCCACCGGTAGGCCAGGTCGCCGTTGTCCGCCGGGATGGTGCCGACGACGAAGGTCGCTGGGCCGGCGTGACAGGTGGCGGCTGGCGCGGGCTGCTGAGAGATGGCGATCTGAGCCGGCGCGAAGTTGTAGCGGGCGATCTCGGAAGAGAGCAGATCCCCGGCGCTGGTGAAGCTGCCGCCGGCGACCAGATCACCGCTGGGGAGCACCGTCAGCGCGGCAACCGTGTCGTTGATGCCGGTGCCCAGCGCGGTCCAGTTCTTGCCGTTCCAGCGGGCGATGCAACGGGCGCTGAGATTCCCCGCGGCTTGGAACTTTCCGGCGGCGACGAGGTCGCCGTTGGGCCAGACCGCCAGGGCGCTCACGAAGATCGGGGCCATGCCGTCCATCCCGGTTCCCATAGGGAACCAGTGCGCGCCGTCCCAGCGGGCGATGCGGGAGGCGATGTCACCCCCAGCGACATTGAAGATGCCCCCCGCCACGAGATCGCCGTTGGGGAGCACGGCCAGGGCGTACGCGGGGTCGTTCAGGCCCGTGCCCAGCGCCACCCACTGCGTCCCGTTCCAGCGTGCGATGCGGTTGATGTTCGCGGTCCCGGCCATTGTGAACCAGCCCGCGGCGACCACGTCACCGTTGGGCATCACCGCGAGTGCCGCGACGTTGTGGTTGAAGCCCGTGCCGAACCCGGTCCACTGGGTCCCGTCCCAGCGGGCGATGTGGTTCGCGGTGAGTGATCCGACCATGGTGAACTCGCCCGCGATGACGATGTCGCCGTTGGGCAGGAGCGCCAGCGCCGAAATGCGGCCGTTGATATCTGCGTTGGGCCCGAAGGCGGACCAATCGGAGTTGTGCCAGAGGGCCAGGTGGCTGGCCAGGCCGTTGGCGGTGGAGGTGAAGTCGCCGCCCGCGAGCAGATCGCCGCCGGGCAGGGGGAGCAGCGCGTGGACCGTATCACTCAGGCCCTGCGCCAATGGCCAGAAGTTGGTGCCGTCCCAGCGTGTGACGGCGTTCATGTTTGTGGTTCCGGCGAAGGAGAAATCTCCGCCGGCGACAACATCACCGTTGGGCAACGCCGCGAGCGCGAGCACGGGGCCGTCAAGGCCGAAGGGCGTTTCGAGCGACATCCAGCCCGAGCCGTACCAGCGGGCCACGTGATCGACGGGGATCGAGTCCACGGAAGTGAACGTGCCGCCCACCACGAAGTTGTTGTTCGGCAGGCTCGCGAGCGCGTTGACGTCGCTGCTCATGGTGCCGATCCGCGTCCAGGTCGAGCCATTGAGGCGTGAGACCGGGCAGGACTGGTCGGTTGCGTAGAAGTCGAACCAACCGGCGGCCACCAGTGTGCCGTCGGAAAGGATGGTGAATGCGTTCACGTAGCTGCCCATAGATCCCATCGAAGACCATGCTGCGCCGTTCCATCGCATGACGTTATTCGTGAGCCCGCCCACGGCGAGGTCGCCGCTGGGCAGGGTCTTGAGCGCGAAGACGGGCCATTCGATCCCGCCGCCCAGTTGCGACCAGGTCGAGCCGTCCCACCGGGCGATGCCGACGATCAGGTTCTCGCCCGAGAAGATGAAGTCGCCGCCCGCGTAGATGTCGCCGTTGGGAAGAACGGCCAGGGCCAGGACGGAACCCTGCTGCAGCCCGATGCCGAACCCGGACCAGGTCGATCCGTTCCAGCGGGCCACGTTGGAGGCGCTGACGTCGCCCGCGGTCCCGAACGCGCCGCCCGCGACGATGTCGCCGTTGGGCAGCAGCAGCAAGGAACGAACGATGCCGTCGGTGCCGGTGCCCAGCGCGGACCAGGAGACGCCGTTCCATCGGGCGATGTGGTTCGCGCTGACGCCGCCTGCGATGGTGAAGTCACCGCCCACCACCAGGTCGCCGTTGGGCGCGACAAGCACGGCGTAGACGCCGCCGTTAATGCCCGAACCCAGCGCGGTCCATTGCACCGTGCGCGGGTCGTAGACGGCGATGTTGCTGGCCGCGACGAGGCCGGCGCGGGAGAAGTTGCCGCAGGTCACCGTGCCCAGCGATTCCGTCGGCCCCGGGCCGTCGGGGTCCCAATCCGCGAGTGCATAGACCGGGCCGTTGACGCCCAGCACCTTGGGCGGATCCGACTGGAGCCATTCGCCCTGGCACGGTCCGGTCGTGATGTCGGCAAACAGGAGCGTCAGGCCGAAGTTGCTGCTGCAACTGTCGATGGATCCGGAGGAGTAGCCGCTGCCGTAGGTCCTGATGCGATAAACGCCCGGTTCGAGTTTGCCGGAGAGGTCGTAGTGGTCCTGGTAGACGTTGTTCGTGTTATCGCGGTATGAGTGCGATGCGTAGATCGTTCCGCTCGGGCCGGTCAGTTCGACGCCCGTATCGGACAGGGTGTAGCTGCTGGGGCTCGCTTCCCAGTAGCCGTACAGGGTGTAGACCGTCGGCGCATCGACCGTGAATGTCACGTCGAACACGCTGCTGGATCGTCCCCACGTGAGTTGGATGCCGCCGTACGCGTATTGACCCCCCGAGGCGTCCAGCCGCGTGGCGCTGATGGTCGAGTGCTGCGATGCGCCGGCCCCGTTGCCCCAGCCCAGTTCGTTCTGAGCGGAGACGCTCTGGTTGAACGGGCCGTAGTCCGGAGCCGTGGCCGACCCGCCGCTGCCGGCCATGGCCGAGGCGGAGACGGTCCTGGTTTGAGAGACGAACGTTACATCCGCCCGCGCGGAACCGGCCGCTGCGCACAAGGCAACAGCCGTGCCGGCGGCCAGCAGGAACATCGGGAAAGACTTCATGGTGGGTACTCCTTGCCCCGGTCCGAGCAACTTGGGCGTCCGGGATGTTCACCCGCCGTTCGTACGGCGCGATGACCCGGACGACAACTCGGCCATGGGCAATGCGAGTCACCGTAGTGATGCCCGAGAGTCGTTTGATACAGGGAAACTTCCCTGATCGTTCCGACGGGCCTCCAACGCAGTATCACGAGTAGTTCCCACTGGCGGTTCTGGCACTCTTGTCCAGACTCCGCACCAGGTACCTGAGCGCATCCGCGGCGTGATCGAAGCCGTCCTTCACCGGCACCAGGCTGCTGGGGTCGCCCTCGCGGAAGTGGTAACGCAGCAGGCTCTCGATCATGTGCGTGCAGCGTTCATCCACGAACAAGCGGGGCGGCGAACCGTCGGCGGGGCGCAGGCGGGCGCGGACGAGGTCGACTCCCTCCAGGATCGTCATGCGGTGGTGCACCGTGCGCAGGCCGGATTCGCGGAGCGTCGTCACGCACGAGCGCCCGTGGGCGTCGTGGTTCTCGCCCGAGGGGTCGCAGGCCACGTGCCCCGGCGCTGGCCAGGGCCCGCGGCCGGAGCCCGCGTGTCCCGCGTGACCCGCGAGAATCGTGCGGGTGTGGTCCTGGATGGTCACGCCCGCCGCGTGGACCTCGTCGAGAACAAAGATCGTCCCCGCCTCGTCCAGCGCGGCCCACAGAATGACCGTGGGGTTGCGGTAGCCAAAGTCCATGCCGACGTAGTGCCCGATCACGCGGCGCTGGGGTTCGCCGGCGAAGGCATCGACCCGGACCAGGGCCGAGCGGGGCGGCTACGCCACGAGAATGTCGCCCTGAAGTTCCCAGCGGCCCACGTGCGCCCGGGGATCAAACTCGGGAAAGACGACCCCGTCGCGCCGGGGGCGCACGCAGAGCATCTCGCTCTCCCAGCCGCTCGCGCCGGTGCGGCGCTTGGCCGCGATGGCGTCGGCGATGAAGTAATGGCCGCCATCACGCTCCTTGGCCCTGCCGCGGCATTCGGGGAGGAGCACGCAATCGCCCTCACGCGGCGTCGGTTGCGCCTGGTCGGGGATTTGCGGCAGCGACACCAGCGTCCCGGGGTCGGCAGCGGTGCACCGGCGTTCGGGCCCGCAGCGTTCCATCACTTCGAGCACGTTCCACTTGAAGAGCCGGCGCGAGCCCTGCTTGCACTGCTCCACCAGGTCGTGCATCACGCCGAAAGGACGGTGCATGGTCGAGAGGCACTCCACGCGCCCGCGCACGAAGAACGGCCCGCACTGCTTGGAGCGCGTCACGAACTGCGCTGCCTCCCAGATGTCGCGCTTGAAGTTGTCCACCTCGTCGCAGCGCAGGATCTGGACGCGCGTGCCCCGCACCGAAGTGTGCGACTGCGCGAGGATGCGCGCTTCCGAGCCGCTCGTGAGCCGCAGGCCGTCGGCGGTGATGGCGCCCTGGATGAGCGCGGCCAGGTGCGGGCGTTCGCGGCTGTCGAAGAGGCGGCGCAGGTGCTGGAACATCCGGCGCGACTGGTCGGCGCTGCCCCCCAGGATCTGGATCTCGATGCCGGGCTTGAAGACCAGGTCCAGCAGCGTGGCGACCGCCCCCAGGAACGTCTTGCCACCGCCCCGGTTGGCCCACAGCACCAGGTCTCGCGGGAACGCCGCCGCGTGCGATTCGCCGGTCGTCAGCGGCGGCTCAAAGAATGAATGCAGCAGGTAGTCAAAGGGCGCCTGGTGCGAGTCGTCCAGCGGGCCACGCGGCACGTTGAGTCGAAGGTGGGCGCGGAGCCACGCGTGCAGTTGGTCGCCGGTCGCCGGCGGGGGGCCGATCTCCCGCGGGGCCGATGTGCCGGTGCGTCGTTTGGCCATGTACAAGCTCCCCAGCGGCCCAACCCCGGCCGACGAGCGCAATGTACACGCGGAATCCAGAGATTGATCGCAGTTTGTTCGGATGTGCGGCCATCATGCGCGCGCAGCGGGCGGTCGGAGTGCAATTCCGAGTGACGAGCTCCGAACGTCATCCCCCGTTCGTGCGTACCCAGCAACGCCCAACTTCCCGGTCCGCCAGGGGTCGCCGCGCTTCCCGCCGATACGATGACCCCCTTCGAGCGGGCCCGAATCGGAATGTACCTTCATACACCTCTTCATGCGTTCAAACCCGCCATGCTCGCTGTGGCAATAACTGAATCCTCCCAAGATCCCGGTTCTCGCGGCGGTGATGCGGTCGCCCGAACCCGATCAGCCGATATCCCCGCGGCCTTCTTCCTTCGTGAGTGATCCACCATGTGCGGACTTGCAGGCATCTACGACCCTTCCGGCGCCCCCGCCGACCCTCGCATTCTGCGGGCGATGACCGACATCGCGCGCCACCGCGGCCCCGACGACCAGGGCTTCCGGATGTTCTCCTTCACGCGCCGCGCCAGCGAGGAAGTGGACTTCCGCACCGGCAGCATCCCCAAGGCCCTGTTCGAGGGGGGGTTGGGGTTCAACCGGCTGAGCATCCAGGACCTCTCGCCCAACGGCCACCAGCCGATGGCGAACGCCGACAAGACCATCTTCATCGCCTTCAACGGCGAGGTGTACAACGCGCACGACTACCGGCCCGAGTTGGAGGCCGCGGGGTTTCACTTCCGCAGCACCTCCGACACCGAGGTGATCCTGTATCTCTACGAGAAGTACGGGATCGAGGAGTGCCTCAAGCGGCTCAACGGCATGTTCGCCTTTGCGATCGCCGACCTGCGGACCCGCGAGCTGCACATCGCCCGCGACCACCTGGGCATCAAGCCGCTCTACTGGATGCAGCACAACGGCACCCTGCTCTTCGCCAGCGAGGTCAAGAGCATCCTGGCCTACCCGGGCGTGCAGCGCGAGGTGGATGAAGCGATGCTCGACGAGCAGTTGCTCTTCCGCTACAACGCCGGAAGCGGGTTCCTGCTCAAGGGCATCAACCAGTTGCGGCCCGGCCACCGGCTGGTCGCCGACGCCTCGGGCGTGAAGGTGAAGCGCTTCTACGACATCCCCGACGTGCCCGAGGAGCCGATGTCCGACGACGCGGCGATGGAGGCCTTCGAGCGCGTCTTCGAGAAGAGCGTCAAGAGCCAGCTCATCAGCGACGTGAAGCTCGGCTGCCAGCTCTCGGGGGGCATCGATTCATCGCTGGTGACCAGCGCCGCCCGCGAGCGCTTCGGGCAGAACCTGGACGCCTTCTCGATCATCTTCGAGAACAACGCCGTGAGCGAAGAGAAGTGGATGCGTCAGGCCGCGGAGAAGACGCGGACCACGATGCACTGCTACGCCCTCACCGAGGACTACTTCTTCGACAACATCGCCAAGGCCACGTGGCACTACGACTACCCGCTGAACCTGGGCAACGCCGTGGGGCTCTTCCTGCTCTCCCAGCGCGCCAAGGAGCACGTGACCGTGCTGCTCAGCGGCGACGGCGCCGACGAGCTGATGGGCGGGTACACGCGGTTCTTCCTGGCGTCCCTGCGCGGGCGCATCATGCCGGCGCTGCCGCTGCTGCGGCACGTGCCCAAACTGGGCCCCAAGCTGGTCCGCAACTTCGACGTGCCCCCGGGGCTGGACGAGGTCTCCTGGTTCATCAAGCACGGCACCGCGATGCGGGATTGGCAGGTGCTGGCGCTTCGCCCCAACGCCAACCTGGAGGCCCCGCTGGAGCGCCGCCGCGCCCTGTTCGCCGAGGGCAAGAGCGACTACATCACCAACTGCCTCAAGTACGACATGCAGACGTTCATGGTGGAGCTGCTCATCCGCCAGGACAAGATGATGATGGCGCACTCGGTGGAGAACCGCGTGCCCTTCCTCGACACCGACGTGGTGGCCCTGGCCCGCCGCCTGCCCGCCCGCATGCGCGTGCAGGGCAGCGTGTTCAAGAAGAGCGCGATGGAGGCGGGCACCAAGGTGCTGCTCAAGAAACTCGCCGAACGCCGCTTCGGCACCGAGTTCGTCCACCGCCGCAAGCTGGGCTTCGGCCTGCCGCTCGTGGACTACTTCTCCTCGCGCCGCTTCGAGGAACTCATGAACGACGTGCTCCTGCCCGGCATCAAGAGCCGCGGCTGGATCGACCCCGCCCCGGTGCAGAAGTGGCACGCCCGCGTCCGCGACCAGAAGGACGTGTGGTGCACCGAGGCGCTCTGGAGCGTCGTGAGCCTGGAGATGTGGGCCCACGTGTACCTCGATGCCGGCGTGACCGCCCCCGAGCCCGTGGGCGTGGGGTGAATCCACGCCGCGGCCCGACGAGCGTTCACAAAGAGCGTCCGCGCCGGGACTAGCCTTGCCCATGCGCCCGAACCTCGCCGACGCACGGTGGCAGATCCGCCACGATCCTCTCTCCCAGGGCCTCGCCTCGGGCTGGTGCAAGACCCCGCCCGCCGATGGATGGAAGGACATCCCGGTTCCCTGCGCGTGGCAGCAGGTGCTGGGCGTCGACGCCAACGGCCTGGCGTGGTACCGCACCACCCTCGATGATGTGCTGCGGACGGGTCTTGAATCCCAGTCACGCCGGGTGATGCTCCGATTCGATGCGGTCGCCACCGATTGCATGGTCTGGCTCAACGGCGTCTACATCGGCCGAAATCTGGGCGATTACCTGCCGTTCGAGTTTGACATCGCGCCCGCGATCCGTCAGGCCGCGGCGGGTGAACCGCTGGTGCTCACGGTGCGCGTCGATCAGTACAACGCGCCGCGCCCCGCCAAGGGCGTGGTGGTTGAGAACGGCCACATCACCAAGGGCTTCCACGATGTGCTGAGCATCCAGCACGCGGGGATCTGGGATCGCGTGAGTTTCCGCAGCGCGGGCCCGGCGGTGATCGCGCCCAACGGCGTGCAGGCAACGGTGTCTCCCGACGGGCGGAGCGTGTCGGTGCGGGTGGAGTTCTCGCAGCCCACCGGGGGCGTCCGGTGCCGGGCCAGGCTGCTGAACGATGCAAACGAGTCGGTGCGCGATGGCGAGCTGCGCATCGAGGTGGACGGCAAGACCGCCTCGGGCATGCTCTCTCTCGCCCGCCCGTTGGCGGCGTGGAATCCGGACGCGCCCGTCTGCTACCGCCTGCACGTCGCCGCGGGCGACGACCCGGTCTGCGACGAAGCGACGGTCACCGTCGCGTGGCGCGATATCCGCGCACGCACGATGGGCGGCGTCGGAGCCATCTGGCTTAACAACCGCCCCCTGCACATCCGCGGCGTGCTCTACTGGGGCCACGAACCCAAGACGATGTCACCCGCGCCTCCCCGCGAGCAGGTGGAGGCCGAGTTCGCGTACCTGCGAAGCCTGGGCTTCAACTGCGTGTGCTTCTGCATGTATTACCCGCCGGACTATGTTTACGACATCGCCGACCGCACCGGCATGCTCGTGTGGCAGGAGCACCCGGTGTGGAAGAGCCGCATGACCCCGGAGTTCATGCCCGAGTACCACCGGCTCTATCAGGGCTTCATGCGGCGCGATGCGCAGCACCCCAGCGTGATCATCGTCAGCGGCACGTGCGAGCACGAGGCGTACGACCCCGATCTCGCGGCGTGGTGGTGGAAGACCGCCCGGGCCATGCTCCCGGACAAACTGCTGCAGATCCAGACCGGCTTCCTCGAGCAGACCCAGCCGCAGTTCACCGATCTGTACGACGACCACGTGTACGACAACTGCGGGCGCTGGGCCTGCTTCCTGCCGGACATGCAGAAGCGGATCGCGGAACTGGGCGCCAAGCCCTTCGTCATGGGCGAGACGATCATCTCCAACATCTGGCCCGACGTGGCCTCCATGAAGCAGGCGATGGCCCAGCGCCCCTGGTGGCTCTCCCGAGGCCTGGCCGAGTGCGAGCAGTTCGAGCAGTGGCTCGCGCGCCGTTACACGCCCGAGGCGCTCAACAGATTCAAACGGCAGGCCCGCGCGTTCTCCATCGAGTTCCGCAAGTTCCAGACCGAACTGCTCCGCGGCACCGACGGATTCGCGGGCTTCGTGACCAACAGCATCCGCGATGTTCCCATCTGCCGCATCGGGCTCAAGGACGATCTGGATCACTGGCGATTCACGCCCCAGGACACGCAATCGTGGCTGGCGGACAGCATCCTGCTCCTCCGCACCGCCGATCTGGCGCGGGCGGTCCCGGCCGGCACCACGCTCGACGCAACGATGGCGCTGACGCAGGCCCCAAGCTCGCCGCACACCTGCCGCGTGAGCGTCGACGGCGCGCACGCCGGCGACCTCGACCTGAACACCGCCGCCCTCAAGATCTCCTGGCATCCGCTCAAGATCCGCCTGCCGGATGTGCCGCCCGACGGCGCGGCCCGGCTCGTGACCGTGCGGGCGGACGTGATTGGCCTTGCCGACAACGAATGGAACCTCGTCGCGCTCCCTGCGCCCACGTGGCCGCAGGCGATGCGCGTCCTCTCCGGGCACGATCTCTCGCCCACGGAGCTGGAGCCCGAGTTTGAAGAACGCGCGTACAGCAGCGGCTGGTGCCTGGAGTGCCGATCGTGGAAGCCCCGGCACCCCACGGCGGAAGAACTCTTCCCGCACGCCGCGAAGATCACGCAAGCCGGCGGCGAGCTCGATCCTCGCACCGTCATCATCACGCCGCGGCTCACGAAGTTCGTGCACGAGCACCTCACCCGCGGCGGGCGAGTGCTCCTGCTGGCCCACCGCAACGCCGGCGGGCTCTCCACCAAGTGGATCAACCTGTGGGGGCAGTTGCCCCTGCTCGTGGAAGACGGCGCGGCCCACTGGCCCATCCGCCCGGGCGAGAGCGACGCCGTCGCCGCGATGCTGCACTTTGACCTGACCCGCTTCTCCACGCGGGCGATCCCCGTTGATGATCTTGGCATCACCGAGCACGTGACGCCCATCATCCGCTACGTCTACACGCACGACAACGGCGCCCCCAAGATGTTCGACGCCGTCACCACCGCCCGTGTGCACGAGGGGCTGCTCATCGCCACCTGCCTGGACCACACCACCCCCGCGGGGCAGTTCATGCTCTCGCGTCTGGCGCATTGCGCCGCTTCGTGGGAGCCCGGCCCGGGCGAACGCGAGCTGGATCTCGCGGCGTTCGTGGTGTAGCGGCGGGCACGCTTCTCCGCCGCGGACATACTGTTGCCCCGCCTTCCACGTGGCGCACGCGACGGCCCGATGCTCACCGGGCGTCCGCGTCGAACCATTCTCCGTTGATAACGAGGTTCATTCATGCTCACCCGTCGAACGCTGCTCGCGGCCTCCTGCATCGCGGCCGTCTCTCTCTTCGCGTGCGAACGCAAGACCGAGCCGGCCCAGCCCGCCGCGACCACCGCCAAGCCAGCGCCCGCCGCGCCCAATCCCGCCTCTGACAAAAAGCTCCGCGTCGGCTTCGCCCAGATCGGGGCCGAGAGCGACTGGCGCCGCGCCAACACCGAGTCGATCAAGGCCGAGGCCGCGGCCCGGGGCATCGACCTCATCTTCTCCGATGCGCAGCAGAAGCAGGAGAACCAGATCAAGGCCATCCGCTCCTTCGTGCAGCAGGGCGTCGACGCCATCGCCTTCGCGCCCGTCGTCGAGACCGGCTGGGAGCCGGTGCTCAAGGAGGTCAAACAGGCCGGCATCCCGGTGATCCTCACCGACCGCGTGGTGGACGTGTCCGACAAGTCGCTGTACGTCACGTTCATCGGCGCGGACTTCGTGGAAGAAGGCCGCCGCGCCGCCGCGTGGCTGGGGAAGGCCACCGACGGCAAGGCGATGGTCGCCGAGCTGCAGGGCACGCCCGGGTCCGCGCCCGCTATCGACCGCAAGAAGGGCTTTGAAGAAGGGATCAAGGCCTTCCCGAATATCAAGATCATCAAGAGCCAGTCCGGCGAGTTCACCCGCGCCAAGGGCAAGGAAGTCACCGAGACGTTCCTCAAGAGCCCCGAGGGCAAGCAGATCACCGCCCTCTACGCCCACAACGACGACATGGCCCTGGGCGCGATCCAGGCGATCGAAGAGGCCGGCCTCAAGCCCGGCGTTGACATCAAGATCGTCTCCATCGACGGCGTCCGCGCCGCCTTCGAGGCGATGGTCGCCGGCAAGCTCAACTGCACCGTGGAGTGCAACCCGCTGCTGGGCCCCCAGCTCTTCGACACCGTCGCGGCGGTGGTGGCCAAAAAGCCGGTGGACAAGCGCATCGTCACCAAGGAATCCGTCTTTGAGCAGTCGCTGGCCGCGGAGGCCATCAAGACGCGGAAGTACTAGTGCCAGCGGATAGCCCACTGCTCAGCGTGCGATCACTCTCCAAGCGCTTCGGCGCGGTCGTCGCGCTCGATTCCATCAATCTCGATGTGTCGCGGGGCAGCATCCACGCCCTTTTGGGCGAGAACGGCGCGGGCAAGAGCACGCTCATCCGCTGCCTCATGGGCGCTGTGCGCCGCGACGGCGGGGCCGTGCTCTTTGAAGGCGCCGCGTGCGACCCGGCCTCACCAAGGCACGCCGAGGCCGCCGGGCTCAGCACCGTCTTCCAGGAAGTGGGCCTGATCCCGCACATGTCCGTCGCCGAGAACATCACCCTGGGGCGCGAGTCGCGCCGGTGGGGCCTGATCGACCGGCGCGAGGCGCGGGCCCGGGCCCGGCGGGCCCTGGCGCGGCTGGGGCTCACCATCGATGTGGACCAGGAACTGGGCGGCTGCTCGATCGCGCTGCAGCAACTCGTGGCCATCGCCCGCGCGCTGGACGTGAGCGCCCGCTTGCTGATCCTCGACGAACCCACCTCGAGCCTGGACCGCCGCGAGACGGCCGAACTGTTCACCGTGCTCCGCCGCCTGCGCGACGACGGCGTGGGCATCATCTTCGTCACGCACTTCCTGGAACAGGTGTACCAGCTCTGCGACCGCATCACCGTGCTGCGGGACGGCGCGCACGTCGTGACGCGAGACACGCGCGACCTGCCCCGAGCGCAACTCATCGCCGCGATGCTCGGGCGCACGCCCGCCGCGCCCGGCGCTTCCGTCTCCTCCGCCGCGCCGGCCGATTCCGCGCCCCTCCTGCGCGCTGTCGGCCTTCGCCGGCGCGAGAGCATCGAGCACGCAGACCTCACGATCCCGCGCGGCGCGGCGGTGGGGCTCGCCGGCCTCCTCGGCTCGGGCCGCTCGGAACTCGCCCGGATGCTCTTCGGCATCGATAGCCCACAGAGCGGCCAGATCGAACTCAACGGCGAAGCCTTCTCGCCCCGCTCGCCGCGCGACGCCATCGCCAGGGGCATCGCCCTCACCCCCGAGAACCGCAAGTCCGACGGCATCGTCCCCAACCTGAGCGTGCGGGAGAACATCGTGCTGGCCCTGCAGGCCCGCCGCGGCGTGATGCGCTCGCTCTCCCGCCGCGAGCAGGACGCCATCGCCGACGAGTTCATCGCGCGCCTGGGCATCAAGACCCCGTCCCGCGAAGCGCCCATCTCTACGCTCTCCGGCGGCAACCAGCAGAAGGTCCTCCTCGCCCGCTGGCTCGCGGCGAACCCCGCCCTGCTCATCCTTGATGAGCCCACCCGGGGCATCGACATCGGCGCCAAGCAGGAGATCGAATCCTTCATCCGCGGCCTCATCGACGGCGGCGCGGGCGTGCTCTTCATCTCCTCGGAACTGAGCGAACTGGTCCGGGCCTGCTCGCGCATCGTCGTGCTCAAGGATCGCCGCACCATCGGCGAACTCCGCGCCCCCGGCCTGAGCGAGGAGCACATCCTGGAGGCGATCGCCGCCCATGCCTGAGCCGCGCCGCGCACCCTTGCCCCCGCTCCTGTGGCCGCTCGCGGCCCTGGCGCTCCTGCTGTGCTTCAACTTCCTGTTCACGCCCGGCTTCTACAGCGTGGAGTTCCGCGACGGCCGGCTCGTGGGCACGCTCATCGACATCCTGAACCACTCCTCCAAGGTCGCCATCGTCGCCGTGGGCATGACGCTGGTCATCGCCACCGGGGGCGTCGATCTGTCCGTGGGCGCGGTGGTGGCCATCTGCGGCGCGGTGGCCGCGACGCTCGCGCAGCACGCGCCGATGCCGGTCATCGTGCTCGCGTCGCTGGGCGCCGGGCTCGCCGCGGGCCTCTGCAACGGCCTGCTCGTCACGCGCCTGCGACTCCAGCCCATCGTCGCGACGCTCGTGCTGATGGTCGCCGGCCGCGGCGTGGCCCAGCTCATCACCGACGGCCTCATCATCACCTTCGAGCGCCCCGCGCTCGTCGCCGTCGCCAACCGCTCGCTGCTCGCCCTGCCCATCCCGGTCTGGATCGCCGCCGGCATCGCCGCCCTCGCCGCGGCGTTCACCCGCCGCACCGCCGCGGGCATGCTCATCGAGGCCGTGGGCGACAACGACCGCGCCTGCCGTTACTCGGGCGTGAACGAATCCCGCCTGCGCCTGGGCGTGTACGCCTTCTGCGGCCTGTGCGCCGGGGTCGCCGGGCTCATCGAATGCTCGTACATCAAGGCCGCCGACGCCAACAACGCCGGCCTGTTCCTTGAACTCGACGCGATTCTCGCGGCGATCATCGGCGGCACCGCCCTCGCCGGCGGCCGCTTCAGCATCGCCGGCTCGCTCGTGGGCGCGCTGCTCATCCAGGCCCTCACCAAGACGATGTACATGCACGACGTGAGCGCCGATGTCGCGCCCCTGCCCAAGGGGCTGGCGGTGCTGGCCGTGTGCATCCTCCAGGCCCCGCGCGTCAAGACCTCGCTCGCCCGCTGGGCGGGGGGGCGTCCATGAAAAGCGCCCTGCACGCCCGCCACCTGCCGCTGCTGGTCACCGCCTCGCTGGTGCTGCTGGTCTTCATCGCCGGTGCGCTGGCCTACCCGCGGTTTGCCTCCTTCGGCGTGGTGCGCAACCTGATGGTGGATAACGCCTTCCTCGCCGTCGCGGCGGTGGGGGCCACCTTCGTCATCCTCAGCGGCGCTATCGACCTGTCCATCGGCTCGGTCATGGCCTTCACCAGCATCCTGCTCGCCACCCTCATCGAGCAGCACGGTTGGCACCCCCTCGCCGCGATCGCCGCCGCCGTGATCTTTGGCGGTGCCTTCGGTCTGGCCCAGGGCCTCATCATCCAGGCCTTCGAACTGCCCGCCTTCCTCGTCACGCTCGCGGGCATGTTCATCGCCCGGGGCGGGGCCTTCCTCGTGCACCCCCAGTCGCTGGGCATCAAGCACCCCTTCGTCGCCGATGTGCTCAACGAGCGCCTCAGCCTCGTCCTCCCGCTCGGGCCCCACGGCGTCACCATCCCGCTGCTCGTGGATATCGCCCTGCTCGCCATCGCCGCCGCGGCGGTGGTGCTCAGCTTCACCCGCCTGGGCCGCAACGTCTACGCCGTCGGTGATCACGAACAGGGCGCGATGCTCATGGGCCTGAACATCCGCGCCACCCGCCTGAGCGTCTTCACCATCTCCGGCCTCTGCTCCGCCCTGGCCGGCGTGGTCTTCACGCTCTACCAGCAATCCGGCGACCCCGCGGCGTGCAAAGGCCTGGAACTCGACGCCATCGCCGCCGTCGTCATCGGCGGCACCCTCCTGCGGGGCGGCATCGGCTCCGTGCTCGGCACCTCGCTGGGCGTCCTGCTGCTGGGCCTCATCCAGACCATCATCACCTTCCAGGGCAATCTCAACTCGTGGTGGACGAAGATCGTGGTGGGCGTCCTCGTTCTCGCCTTCGTCGCACTCCAGCGCCGGTTCACCCGGTAGCGCTCGCCCTCGCAGTCTCGCGATCGTGTTCCCAGCGCCGAAGCTCATTTCTTCTTCGCCCCAACGGCGTCGGAGAAGGCACCGTCCGCGCCGTTCCCCATGCCCGACGCCCACTCACCCGTTCAATCGCGACTCGCCCATGATGACGTGAAACAAAAGCAGACCTTCGCACCCGGAACGAGAGGAGACTCCTGGAACCCAAGCTTATCGCAAAGTTGGCGCACGAACCAGATGGAAGCGTTGAAGATCGAGACGGAGCAGCAAGGCTGGTTGGCGGGGTTCAGCGATTGAGTTTGAATTTGATCTTGCTTCAACGCGGCCCCGGCATTATGCTGGGTTCCATGTCTCGTCACGCGCGGCCTCGAAAGCCCAACCTCCGCGGCGTTCCCGCCGGATGTCGCCCGTTCGTTTGTGCTGCGCCGGCGACGGCCGATGCCGACCGTCAATCAGATCGAAAGCCGCTCACGACCAGACAGACGCTCCGCTCCGTGCTGTCTCCACGCCGGCAGTCCGAACGCGGGGTTGTTGCGCTCTGGGGATCGCTGCGAATCTCCACCCCGAGGAAGTTCGGACACCGTTGCAGGACTCCAGTGGTGCGGCTCGAGTGCTTCTGGTCCGGCGGAATCTTCCATTTTAATTGCAGGAACTCGGCGGCAGGGCTGCAGAGTCGTCGACCACTGAGCTTCAAGCGCCGATCGCCCTGAACGAGAATCACACCGAGTGGATCCTCCCAATGACCCCCGATGAAGTCCAGATACTCGCGAGAGCACGCCAAGGAGATCGGGCTGCGCTCTTGGACCTCTTCCGCCCTTACTCCCAGGCCATCCTGACCCACGCCGAGTTCAAGATTGAGGCGAGGTGGAAGGCACACCTCACGCCAGACGACGTCCTACAGACCACCTATATCGACGCCGTGAAGAACCTAGGCTCTTTCGAGCCGCGGGGTGAGAACTCGTTCCTGCCATGGCTGAAGCGCATCGCGGAGCACAACATCATCGACACGATCCGAGGTTTGGAGGCCCAGCAGCGGGCCACGGCCAAATCAAAGGGCACGCGATTCGGGCGACCGGTGGACGTGTCTGTGTCCTTGCTTCAGTCGCTCGTCGCCGCGGACGGGCAGACCACGCCGTCACGCACGACCGCGGTCGAGGACGCCAAGGCCACGCTCCGCTGGGCGTTGGACCAGCTCCAACCCGAGCATCGTCGGGTGGTGGAGTGGTATGACATCGAGGGGCGCTCGATGGCGGCGATCGCCGCCGAGTTCGGGAAGACCCAGGGTGCCACATACATGATGCGAACACGGGCGCACGAACGGCTCCGCGAGGTGCTCGCAAGAAAAGCCGGCGCGTTCTTCACGAATCCGTGAATTCGGGGCTCGGGCAACGCTGAGGGGACTGTGGGGGGCATTCGCTCCTCCTGGAGAGGCGTCGTGACTCCGATTCAAACTACAACCGCCGGCCTGATCGATCGCCTGCTGGAAAGCGCGCTGGAAGAGGCCGTGGGCCTGTCTTGGGTGCGCGGCTCAGACGGGGCCGGGAGCGCTGGCGAGTCGCCGACTCGGGCCGCGTCCGATCGCGGCGGCCCGCCGGTCATCCCAGGCTACCAGGTGCTCAAGCAGATCCGCGCCGGTGGTCAGGCCGTGGTGTACCTGGGAGTTCAGGAGGCGACAGAGCGCCACACAGCGATAAAGGTCTTCGGCTTGGGAGGGGAGCTGTCGCCCAAAGAACGCTTCCGATTGGAGAGAGAGGTCGAAGCGCTTCAGCAGATACGGCATCCGGCAGTTGTCCGGATCATCGATTCCGATGCAAAGGCGGCCCGCCCCTATATCGTGACGGAGTACATCCCGGGATGGGACCTGGACGAGTACTTCCGCGAGCACTCCCTTGACGTTTGCGCCACCATGGCGATGTTGAAAACCATCGCCCACGCGTTGCACGCGGCGCACCAGAAGGGCGTCATTCACCGGGATGTGAAGCCCGGCAATATCCGCGTGGACCACAATGGGAACCCGCATGTCTTTGACTTCGGCCTCGCGCGATCCGATGCCACGCCCGCTGCCGATCGCTCGCTCACGCAGGACGGGCAGTTTCTCGGCACGTTCTATTGGGTCAGCCCGGAGCAGGCCGACGGGCGGCTGCGGGAAGTGGACGTGCGAGCGGATGTCTACTCGCTCGGCGCCGTGCTCTTCTACATGCTGACAGGCAGGATGCCGTTCGAGACGGGCGGGTCGGTGCGAGATGTGCTCAATCGCATCGCTACCGCCGAGCCGATCCGCCCGCGGGCAATCCGAGCGGAGATCGATGACGACGTGGAGACCATCGTTCTCAAGTGTCTCGCGAAGGACCCGGCCAAGCGGTACGCCTCGGCGGAGGCGCTCGCCGACGACGTCGAGCGTTGGTCCGGCGGAAGGCCGATCGCCGCCAGGCGGGAATCATGGGCATATGTGACGCGCAAGTTCCTGACCCGCCATCCGGGGTGGTGCGGGTTCGGTGTCGGCGTCGCCGCGACTCTCGCGGTGCTCCTGTGGGTGAGTCGCGTGGATCTTACGGACAAACTGCGAAGCGCGGAATCGAGCCTCCAGGTTGCCCGGATGCAGGTCAGTCTCGCAAACCTGGTCAAAGACAAGATGCAGCGGGACCTCGACGAAAGGAACAACGATCCGAACGCCACCCGCCGTTGCGTCGCCGAGGTGTCCGAAAAGGTGAACGTGCTGCCCGCCTCGGCTCGGATCCCGTTCTATGAGGCGCTCGCCAGGCATTGTCTCCAGTGGGAGTTGTACCCGGAGGGATACAACCTGGCTCTGCGAGCGGCGCGTGATGCGCAGGAAGCACACGGGCGGCGGTCGGGTGAATACGCCGCGACCGCGGCACTGTGCGCCCGGCTTGCTCTTGAAACAAACGATTGGGACGCCGCCAGGCGGTTCACCGTGGACGCGGCGAAGCTGACCGAAGGGCTGGCAGGGGACGCACACGCCGAGGCCTGTGCTCAGGCGTCCTATATCATGTGGCGCCTGGAAGACCTGCCAGAGGCGACCCGTTTCGCCGACGCGTACGTGGTCGAGGCGCGACGCGCCTACGGGGATGACGACGCCGGTCTGGCGAGACCGCTCAAACTCGCCGCCGACATGTACAAAGACATCGCTGTCGCCATGCGACGCTGTGGCCAGGACGCCGGGGTGGAATCCGCACTCGCGGAGAGCTTCGCCCATCGCGCGGCGGAACTGGGTCGGCGGTGCTACGCCGATGACCCACCGCGTTTCTCCGATTGCCTCAATAGCCTCGCGGTCGTTCTGCGCGAGACCGGAGACCTTTCAGAAGCCGAGGCCGCCGCGAGAGAAGCGCTCTCCATCCGGCGCGCCTGCTTCGCCCAGCCGGAACTCTACACACAGTGGCTGTGGTTGCATTCGTCTATGCAGACGCTTGCGCTGGTTCTCCAGAAGCGAGGTCGGTTCGCCGAGGGCGCCGCCCTGCTGGAAGAAGCGATAGAAGGCGTCGTGAAATTCAACAGGTTCCATCCGGAACTCAACAGGTATCGGGCGGTGTACGCCAAGGACCTGTCCGACCTCTACGCGGCGTGGAACACGGCGGAACCAGGGCGCGGATACGACGCGCTGGCGGAACGGTGGGCCGTGGAAGGCGGACGCGGGCCCTAGGCTGGTGTGGTAACGGGGCGGCGGATAGGAATCATCATGTCAGGAAGCGGGCGGTTGTTCATTCAGTTTCGCCCGCATGGAATGCCGGGATCATCGAGCACAAAGGACGCAACATGCGCGGAAAGTACTTTTCCTCTCAACACGCTGTTCTGGTCGCCACCTTGGTCACGACAGCGATCGGTCTTTTCGGTCGCTCCGCCTCCGCGCAATGCGCCGGGCCATGGAGCAGTATCCCCACGGTCGGCGATCTGCCCGGCCGCGACAACCACGTGATGGTCTACGACGGCATCCGTGAGCGAGTGGTGCTCTTTGGAGGTATCAGGAGCGTCACCGGTCAGCACTTCCGCGATACATGGGAGTGGGACGGTGCATCGTGGTCACGCCGAGCGACCGCAGGGCCCACAGTCTCTCATTACTCCGCTGCGGCGTACGACGCGGCCCGGGGTGTCACACTGTTGTTCGGCGGGAACACCCCTCCGCCCGGCAGCACTCCCCAGGCGCGGACCTGGGCCTGGGACGGCGTCGCGTGGGCCGAGTTGTCGGTGCCCGGGCCTTCGGCTCGCGCTGGTCACGTGATGGCCGCCGATGACGCGCGAGGTCGGGTCGTTCTCTTCGGCGGCTGGTTCGGTGGTACACTGCTCGGCGACACTTGGGAGTGGGACGGAGTTCGTTGGGAACTCGTCCCAGCTCCGCCTCCGCCGCTCGGACCCGTGGCCAGACGCTTCGCCGCCGCTGCGTTCTCAAAGGAGCGGGGCAGGGTCGTGATGTACGGGGGCCTGAACGCCGCAGGCGCCAACCTCAGCGATATGTGGGAATGGACCGGCAATCGCTGGTTGTCGATTGCTCAGAACGGCCCACCGCGTTCGAGTCACGCGCTGGCCTCGGACGCCACCTGTCTGTTGATGTACGCCGGTAACGACAACGCAAGCGCGGGCGCAGGCATCGACGCGACGTTGATCTTCCGGAACGGTTCGTGGACAACCTACACCGGTTCGCGGCCGCGTGCCAGAGTGACTCCGATGGTGTACGACGACGCAATCGGCCGTTTCCTCATCTTTAGCGGCTACACACGGACAGATCCGCAGAACCCGGCGGACACCTGGGTGTTCGACACGGCACTCGGCATCCGGCAGTCGCCGACCTCTCGCGCTGTGTGCTGCTCGGGCTCCGCCGTTTTGTCGATCATGGCGGTGGGCGAGGGGTCGATTCAATACGCATGGCGCAAGGACGGCGTGCCGATCGACATGATCGCCAATCCGTCGGCGGCAACTTCCACGCTCCACCTGAGCTCACTGCAGCCCTCGGATTCAGGCGTGTACGACTGCACGGCGAGCAATCAGTGCGGGAGTGTTACAAGCGAGCCGGCGACGCTCTCGGTCTGTGTCGGCGACTTCAACTGCGATGGCGGGATCGACGGGTCCGACGTCCAAGCGTTCTTTGGCGCATGGGAAGACGGGGCTGTGCCGGCGGACGTCAACGGTGACGGCGGCATCGATGGCGCGGACGTGGGGGAGTTCTTCGACGCGTGGGAGAGGGGCTGCTGAATCGCCCAGGCCCATTCCTGGATGTGCTGTCGAACCGGAGTGTCGTATTACTTCACAGAGCAATCGTTGGAGCAAACTGATGCAAGCTATCTCGTTGATCACGATCGCGGCGGCCGTATGCGTCTTGGCATTTCCTGCCGTTTCCCAGGCCCAATCCGTGGATATGGGGCCCATCACGAATCCGGAGAACCGTCACCGGTACTACCGCCTCACTCCGTCTTCATGGGTCGACGCCGAAGCCCTCGCCCAGCGCCTCGGCGGGCATCTCGTGACTATCGACGATCACGCCGAGAACACTTGGGTGACGGAGACATTCTCGCCGGGCATCCGCTCCATCTGGATCGGACTGCGCGATGTCTGCGCCGCCCGCTGCTGGGAGTGGTCCAGCGGGAGCGCGAACGGCTACCGGCATTGGGCCTCCGGCGAGCCCAACAACATCGGGTCCGAGCGCTATGCGTCCATCGGACCCTGGCGTGCCGACTACACATGGAACAACCGACGCCAGGACTGGCAGGCGTACTCCGTTCAGGGTGTGGTCGAACTCGAGCCGTGCGATGCGGACTTCAATCTGGACGGTGGTATCGACGGCGCAGACCTGCACGCCTTCTTCGAATCGTGGGAGGCTGGGTCCTTCGATGCCGATATGAATATTGATGGTGGCGTCGACGGGGCCGACGTGAGCCGATTTCTCGAAATGTGGGATATGGGATGCTGAAACTCCCCCAACTGAGCTCGTGAAGCTGGCGAACTCAGAGATGGCAAACAGTCATCACGGGTTGGTTCCGTACCTTCGAGTGCCGGTGAAACGCGGCGGACTCCGGGCCCACGGCCCGACGCGCGGCGAGACCCCGCCGGAGGTCAACAAGCGTCGGCACACACCTCCGAGGCCTGCTGGTTGTCCGCTCAATGACCTCGGACCACTCGGCAATGACCCGTCGAAGAGCGGGAACACGCCGGTGTTCACGTCGATGAACGTGCGTTCAGGCCATCACGCCGCGGCCGCACGAGTCACTCATTCGGTCCCATCAGCGCTGTCCGAGCCTTCACCGGCATCTCTACCGCGGCCGAGTGCACAGCATGTTGCACCAGCACGGAATCCGATGGCGTGCCGCTTCGGCGCATGCCGGCCTGCCCAATGCGCTTGTCCTTGGTGATCGTCGAAGACGGTGACGAACTCCCGGTCCTGATCGGCGATACGCACACGCCAAGTTCTCTCGTCGCGCACAAACTCGCGCAGCGGTTGGCCCATGGTGTCGGTGACCGGTGGGGAGGCGTCCGACATCGGTTCGCCGAGTGGATGTTCGCGACCCGGCAACGCAATGGCCCATCAAGTTGGTGCAGTGGCCGCGCGCCGCTTGCGTGTTGAAGGCATCCAAGCCATCGTGACAAATTGTCCAAGTGCATCAGTAGGCACCAGGTCAGCCCTTGCCGCTGTACTTCTCGGCCCAGAAACGCCGGGACGTGGCCGACCCGATGACCATACCCGCGGCGCAACCCTGGGCGACGCTCATGTGGCGGCCATCAGTTGGTGGTTGTTCCGGCCTGCTCCATGAGAAGGTCGGCGAGTTCCTTCCCTCTGCGGCGCCAAACAGTTGCCTCAACGGTCATCCGCTCGCGCGCGCACACCCGCGGCCGATCCAAACAAAATCGCGCACCACGCTCAGTCCGCGGCATATTAAGCCCAAGTGTCCCCGCGCCCTCTCTCCGCGCTCAGCCTTGGCACGCCAGCGGCGGCGGGGGTGACCAGGGGCAGTGTGCCGCAACGCGAGCAAGAAAGCGAACTCGCCAATGAACCCTCACCCCGCCGCCCGCATCCCCTCGCCCGCCGCGCACTCCGGCGCCCCACCAAAAGTTCACGCGCCACCCGCTTCCTGTCCGCGCCCTCACCAGCGCCCCCAGCACGCTTTCGCGGCGGCATTCCGCGCCCACCCCCGTCGGTCCACCGGGCGCAG